>JAKAIB010000260.1 GCA_021814605.1 Pseudomonadota bacterium
TTTCTTCGTCAACCAGGCGCAGCTGACCGGGGAGTCCTATCCGGTGGAAAAGCGGCTCGATCCGGCGCGTCCGGCGCGCATCTGGGACGCCGACGCGTCCGCGGCCGCGTTCATGGGCAGTTCGGTGGTGACCGGGTCCGCGCGGCTGCTGGTTGCCCGTACCGGGGCCGCAACCGCACTGGGCCAGATCGCGACCGAGCTGGAGCTGACGCCGCCGCCGACCGAGTTCGAACGGGGCACCCGCCAGTTCGGACTGCTGATCATGCGGCTGACCCTCGGCATGGTGCTGTTCGTCCTGCTGGTCGACGTGGCGCTGCACCGGCCGCTGCTCGAATCGTTCCTGTTCGCCGTGGCGCTGGCGGTCGGGCTGACGCCGGAATTGCTGCCGATGATCGTGTCGGTGACGCTGGCACGCGGCGCGCTGCGCATGGCCGACGCCAAGGTCATCGTCAAGCGGTTGTCCGCGATCCAGGACATGGGGTCGATGGACCTGCTGTGCACGGACAAGACCGGAACGCTGACCGAGGCGCGCATCCGCCTCGAGCGCCACGTCGACGCGCAGGGGGCGGATAGTGCTCGGGTGCTCGAACTGGCCTATCTGAACAGCCGGTTCGAGACCGGGCTGAGGAGCCCGCTCGACGACGCGATCCTGCAGCATGGCGAGATCGACGTCACCGGCTGGAGCAAGATCGACGAGGTGCCGTTCGACTTCGAGCGCCGCCGCGTCTCGGTGCTGATCGGGCAGGCGGGACGGCGCCTGCTGGTCGTCAAGGGCGCGCCCGAGGACATCGTCGGACTGTGCAGCGGGTTCGAGGCCGGCGATGGCCAGCCGCAGCCGCTCGATGCGGCGACGCGTGCCCGGATCGACGCGCTGTTCGACCGCCTCGGCGAGGACGGCTTCCGCGTGCTGGCGATCGCCTGGCGGGAGATGCCGCCCGATCATCCGCACGCCGTGGTCACCGACGAGTCGGCGCTGGTGTTCGCCGGGTTCGCCGCCTTCCTCGATCCGCCCAAGGCCGGCGCCGGCGAGGCGCTTGCGGCACTCGCGGCGAGCGGGGTGGCTGTCAAGATCGTCACCGGCGACAACGAGCGCGTCACCCGCCACGTGTGCGCGCAGCTCGGCATTCCGGTGCGCGGGGTATTGAGCGGCCGCGAGATTGCCGCGATGAACGACGACGCGCTGCGCGCCCGGCTGGCGCACGTCAACCTGATCTGCCGCGCCAATCCGGCGCAGAAGAACCGCGTGCTGCTCGCGCTCAAGGCGCGCGGACATGTCGTCGGCTACCTGGGCGACGGCATCAACGATGCACCGTCGCTGCACACCGCCGACGTCGGCATCTCGGTCGACGGCGCGGTCGACGTCGCCCGGCAGGCCGCGGCGATGATCCTGCTCGAGAACGATCTCGCGGTGCTGCACGCCGGCATCCTCGAGGGTCGGCGCACCTTCGGCAACGTGATGAAGTACATCATGATGGCCACCAGTTCCAACTTCGGCAACATGTTCAGCATGGCCGCCGCGGCGCTGATCCTGCCGTTCCTGCCGATGCTGCCGCTGCAGATCCTGCTCAACAACCTGCTGTACGACGTGTCGGAGCTGCCCATTCCGCTGGACGCGGTCGATGCCGAGGATCTGGCGCGGCCGCGGCGCTGGGACATGCGCTTCGTGCGCGACTTCATGGTGGCCGTCGGGCCGATCAGCTCGGTGTTCGACCTGATCACCTTCGGCCTGCTGATCGCGCTGCTGCACGCCGACGAGGCGCTGTTCCACACCGGCTGGTTCGTCGAATCGATCGCCACCCAGGTGCTGGTCATCTTCGTGATCCGCACCCGCCGCAACCCGCTGCGCAGCCGCCCGCAGCGCTGGCTGGCGCTGACGTCGATCGCGGTGGTGGCGCTCGCGGTGCTGCTGCCGTTCTCGCCGGTCGCCGGCACGCTCGGCTTCGTGCCGCTGCCCGGCGAGTTCTTCGCCCTGCTCGCGGTCCTGGTTGCGATCTACCTCGTCCTGGTCGAACTGGGTAAGCAGGCCTTCTACCGCCGCCATGCCCGGCGGCGCCGCTCGGCCCGACGCGATCCCGCTTGACACGGCGATTCGCGAACGGCTGCCGAACGGCGGGCGAATCAGCGCCGCGCGATGGACTGGAGCAGTTCCCGCGTCGCCTGTTCGGTCCGCGCCGACAACTCGAGCGGGGTGCGGCACAGACCGGCCCATTCGTAGCGGAGGTTTTCGTACACCTCGGCGGCCGCGGGAAATGCCGTCAGGATGGCGTCGAGATCGGCGTCGGCGGGCATTGCGGCCAGTTCCTGCCGCAGGTGGGCGACGACGTCGCGGTACTGGGCGGCATCGACCTCGCCTTGCTCCATCCGCTCGAGCAGGTGGGCGAAGGTGACCAGCGACTGGAACCGCCGCGGCAATTTGATGACGGTGATGGATTGCTGCATGTCGAAACCGGAGAGAACATCTGGTTCTTCCGATATGACGGATATGCGCCCCGGTCGACGCAACTTCAAGACCACGGCGTCGCCCATCGGGGCGGCAGCCTGCTGGGTTCAGTCGGGGTCGATCGCCGCGACATCGGGCGGTAGTGCGTCGATGAAGCCGAAACGGCGGAAGTCGCGGATGCGCATCGGGTAGAGCACTCCGGCGAGGTGGTCGCATTCATGCTGCACGACGCGGGCATGGAAACCGTCGGCGCTGCGGTCGATCGTCCGCCCGGCGGCATCGAAGCCGCGGTAGCGGATGCGGCGCCAGCGCGGCACTTCGCCACGCAGATCCGGGACCGACAGGCAGCCCTCCCAACCGAGGTCCTCGTCATCGCCGATTGGTGTGACCACCGGGTTGATCAGCACCGTCCGCGGCACCGGTTCGGCCTGCGGGTAGCGGTCGCTGCGCTCGAAACCGAAAACGACGACCTGCAGCCCCACGCCGATCTGCGGCGCGGCCAGTCCGACGCCGCCTGCGGCGGCCATCGTTTCGTGCATGTCGACCAGCAGCGTCTGCAGCGCCGGGTCGGAAAAGTCGCTGACCGGCCGGGCCGGTTCCAGCAGGCGGGGATCGCCCATGTGCAGGATGGCGCGAACGGTCATGGCGACGGCTCCTGGGCGCGCTGTAGGGCGCAGCGCCGGATGGGTTGGGCGCCGCCGCGGATCTGCGCCGGGGTTCCGGCTTGCTGGCGCTGCGCCATCGCGGGTGTCAACGATTGCGATCGAGTTCGCGGCCCGCCGGCGCTTGCGCGCCGCCGCGGTCGCCGTGCTGCGGTCCGCCACGCTCGCCATGCCCGGCGGGGCCGGGGCCCGGCTGGCGCAGCGGTGCGCCTCCCGGGTAGGGCTGCGGATGTGCCGGCTGCACCCCGTGCGGAACCGCGCCGGGCCGCTGCGGGGCAGGCGCCGGGACGCGAAGCGGGGCATAGGGTTCGGGTCGGGCCGCCGGATAGGGCGAGGGCGACTCGTGCGGTGGAGCGCCGCGCATCGGGGGGCGGGGTTCCGCTGCGGGCGCCGGACGCTGCGGGGCGTTCGGAACCCGGAGCGGCGCCTGCTGCGGCGGGGCGCGGTAGGCATCGCGGCCGACGGCGTCGCGCGGCTGGTAGCGGTATTCGCGCTGGCGGATGGCGTCCTGCTGGCGCGGATCCGGGTAGGAATGGCCCGAATAGCGCTGCTGGTACAGCGGCAGGGGAGCCAGCGGCGGCACGTCGCGCCGATCCCAGTGGTCCCAGTCGGGCCGGCGCCGCTCCCATTGCGGGCCCCAGTGCAGTCCCCAGCGCGGCGGCGCATCGGGCGGAAGTCCGCGGAAATAGATCGGCGGATTGACGTAATACCGCAGCGGAACCCGCAGCAGGAAGACCGGAACGGCATCCGGGACCACCAGCGTCCAGGGTCCGTCGTACCAGGAACTGACGTACCAGGAGTTGTACTGATAGACCCAGTACAGGCCGTCGTAGAAGAAGAAATTGACCCCGAGCGTCGGCGCATAGTAGACGGGATATCCGGGAATCGGGACCAGTGCCGGATAGACGGGCACATTCACCCCGATCCGCACCCCGGGCAGCGCCACCCCGACGCTGATCTGGCCGAAGACCGGCCCCAGCGAAGCGGTCACGAGAGCCAACGCGACGATGATC
>JAKAIB010000261.1 GCA_021814605.1 Pseudomonadota bacterium
CCGGGAAGGGGAAGGCGCAGAGAAGTTCCTGCTGCGCCGTGCCCCGGGCGTTGCGGTACGCAACGAAGCCGCCTTCGAACTGACCGTTGCATGGCACGGCATTCCGCTCGGCGAACTCGCGCATGACTGCAATGCCGAAGACCGCAATCCGGTGCCGAACAGGCCGCCTAGCGCGCTGCACGACCAACCCATGAAAGGGCGGCGATGACAATGTGCGTCAGAGACATAATGGCGGGGAGGCAACAAAAAGCCGCCCGGCGGGCGGCTTTTCGAGGCGGACGGGATCCGGTTGGTCAGACGCGGCCGCGGTATTCGCCGGTGCGGGTGTCGATTTCGATCTTGTCCCCGGTCGCGACGAAAATCGGCACGGGCACCTCGAAACCGGTCGACAACTTGGCCGGCTTGAGCACCTTGCCCGACGTGTCGCCCTTGACTGCCGGCTCGGTGTAGATGATCTCGCGAACCAGCGTCGTCGGCAGTTCGACCGAGATGGCCTTGCCGTCGTAGAAGACCACCTCGACCGGCATGCCGTCTTCGAGATAGTTGAGCGCGTCGCCCATGTTGTCCTTCTCGACCTCGAACTGGTTGTAGTCGGCGTCCATGAACACGTACATCGGATCGGCGAAGTACGAGTAGGTGCACTCCTTGCGGTCGAGGGTGATCGCGTCGAGCTTGTCATCGGCCTTGTAGACGACTTCGGTGCCGCCGCCGGACAACAGGTTCTTGAGCTTCATCTTCACCGTGGCGGCATTGCGGCCGCCGCGGCTGTATTCGGTCCGCTGCACCACCATCGGATCTTTTCCGACCATGATGACGTTACCGGCGCGGATTTCTTGGGCGAGTTTCATTGAAAAATTGGTGTGAGGTCAGGCTAACCGCTCATTCTACCCTTTGTTGGCGACGGGCACCGTCGTGCGCTCGCCGCGCAGACGGGCGACGGCGTCGACCAGCTGGGTCGCCAGGTCGGGACGTGCCTCGAGCTGGCGCGCCCACGACGCCGCGTGCCGTCGCAGCGCGGGAAGATGATCGATGAAGCCCGTCCACGCCGGCGCCAGGTCGAGGCCGCGGTTCCAGGCTGCCCAGAGGTGGATCACCGCGTCGCGGAGCTCCCGCTCGGCGTCGGCCAGATAGCGGTCGAGGAATGCGTCGATCTTGCGATGATGCGCGCCGTCTTCCTGCGGATAGATATGCCATATGAACGGCTTGGCCGCCCATTGGGCGCGGACGAAGGAGTCCTCGCCGCGCACGATGCAGACGTCGGCCGCCCAGAGCAGTTCGTCGAACCGCTCCTGCGCCACGTAAGGCACGGCGCAGATGGTCAGGCTGCCACGGCTGGTCACCTGGCCGTTGAGCAGGTCCATGTCGAGCCAGGCGCTGATCGCCTGCAACGACGGGCCGGGGCAGACCCAGAGCGCCGTAGGGCGCGGATCAGCCGCCATGGCACTCAGCCAGCCGTCGAGCTGCGGTCGCGCATAGCTGAACAGCAGGACCGTGAGTGCATGCTCCGGCGGGGGCGGCAGTCCGAGCGTGCGCAGCGCGATGCGCCGGGCCGCCGGCTGCATCTGCCAGGCGTCGCGCTGCTGCGTCAGCCCGCGCTCGCGCAGCAGCCCACCGGTCTCCGCGGTGAATCCCGGATAGAAGAAGTGCTTGACGATGCCGCCGGGCTGCGGCGACGGCTTCAGATGGTGATGGTCGACCCAACCTTCGGCGCTGAGGTGTTCCAGGTTGAGCCAGACCGGCGGAATGCGTGCCTTGGCGATCTGCGCGATGTAGGCTTCCGATAGATTGCAGCCGAACAATTCGATCACGACGTCGCCCGGCGTAGCCTGGCTCTGGCGGGCCCACTGCACGATCTGCACCCCGGCGATCGTCTGCTCGGCTGCCTTGGGCTGCACCTGCGGGCAGATATGCGCGAACGCCGCGAAGTCGTCGAGGAATAATCGCACTTGCTGCGCCTGTTCGGCAACCAGCTGGCGGGCGAGCCGCCAGGCAAAACCGATGTCACCGAGGTTGTCGACGACGTGGCAAAACAGATCCCACCGTTTCTGGACACTCATCACTATGCCGGGCGATTGCGCACCGCACTCCTTGCCTTTTTATGACCCGCATTGTCACCGCTGTGACCGGCTGAGCGGGTTCCTCCGCCAAGTGAAGGCGGATTATCCGGCCTACGCCTGCCTGCCGGTCCCGCCCCTGGGGCCGTTCGATGCGCCGCTGCTGATTGCGGGCCTCGCCCCCGGGCTGCATGGTGCCAACGCGTCGGGGCGGCCGTTCACCGGCGACGGCGCCGGGCCGCTGCTGTTCGGCACGCTGTTCGCACTGGGGCTGGCGGAGCGCCCGCAGCCGGTACGGATCGACGATCATCCGTCGACGCTGCGAGCCGACGACGGGCTCGAACTGCGCCGTTGCCGGATCAGCAACGCGGTCAAATGCCTGCCGCCGGCGAACAAGCCGCTCCCCGCGGAAGTGCGCACCTGTAATGCCTTTCTCGCTGCCGAGATCGCGGCGATGCCGAAGCTGCGCGTGATCGTCGCGCTCGGGCGGGTGGCGCACGACGCGGTGTTGCTGGCGCTGCGCGAACGGCCGGCGTCGCGCCGGTTCGCGCACGGTGCCGAGCACGTCGTCGCCGGACTGACGTTGATCGACAGCTATCACTGCAGTCGCTACAACCAGAACACCGGCCGCCTGACTCCGCCGATGTTCCGCGCCGTGTTCGAGCGTGCGCGGGAGCACATCGGAGACGCATGATGGACGAGCCGGTGGCCGACTCCGCAGCCGGTGCCCCGGCGCAGCCTCCGGCCGATGTCCTGGCCCAGGTGGCGGCGCTGCCGCACCTGCCCGGGGTCTACCGGTATTTCGCTGCGGATGGCACGCTGCTCTATGTCGGCAAGGCGCGCGACCTCCGCAAGCGCGTGTCGAGCTACTTCCAGAAGGACCACGGCGGAACCCGCATCGGACTGATGGTTGCGCGTATTGCGCGGCTCGAGACCACGGTCACCCGCACCGAGGCCGAGGCGCTGCTGCTCGAGAACAATCTGATCAAGACGCAGCAGCCGCGCTACAACATCCTGTTCCGCGACGACAAGTCCTATCCATACCTGCAGATCACGACGTCGCATCCGTATCCGCGGATCGCCTACTACCGGGGTGCGACCGATCGACGGGAGCAGTATTTCGGTCCGTACCCCAGCGCGTGGGCGGTGAAGGAAAGCATTGCGCTGCTGCAAAAGGTGTTCCGGCTGCGCACCTGTGAGGACACGGTGTTCTCCAACCGCAGCCGGCCCTGTCTGCTGCACCAGATCCAGCGCTGTTCGGCGCCGTGCGTCGGGCGGGTCGACCGCGAGGAATACGCACGCGACGTCCAGCACGCAGTGCGCTTCCTGCGCGGCGGACACGGCGTCGTGCTCGACGAGTTGCAATTGCAGATGCAGTCGTTGTCGGAGGCGTTGCGCTTCGAGGAGGCTGCCGTGCTGCGCGACCAGATCGGTGCGCTGTCGCGCGTGCTGCAGCAGCAGAGCATGGAGGTCGGCGGCGACCAGGACGTCGACATCCTTGCCGTGGCGCTCCAGGGCGGTCGGGCCTGCGTGAACCTGGCAATGGTCCGGGGCGGCCGCCATCTTGGCGACCGGGCGTATTTCCCCAGCCAGGTCCAGGCGGCATTGCAGGTCGGCGATCCCGAGGCGTCAGAGGCTTCGGCCGACACCGGACCGACAGCCGAGGCGCCGAGCGCGGCGGACACCGTGGTGCAGGCATTCGTGGCGCAGCATTACGTGGCGATCGCACCGCCTCCGGTGCTGGTCTGCGCCGTTCCGGTCGATCCGGAACTGCTCGATGCGCTCGCGGAGCACACCGGCCGCCGCATGCAGCAGGTGACCCAGCCGCGCGGACAACGCCGCGACTGGCTCGAAATGGCGCAGAAAGGGGCGCAGATCGCGCTTGCGCGGCTGCTCGCCGAGGAGGGGTCTCAGCACGATCGGACGCTGGCGCTGGCGCAGGCGCTGGGCCTGGAGGCGCCGCAGGCGGAGACGCTGCGCATCGAGTGCTTCGACATCAGCCATACCGCCGGCGAGGCGACGCAGGCGTCGTGCGTGGTCTATG
>JAKAIB010000262.1 GCA_021814605.1 Pseudomonadota bacterium
CGGCGTCCCAGCCCGGCCCCCAGCGCCAGATCATGGCGGCGCTGAGCAGCGCGGTCGCCAGCTCGACCAGCGGATAGCGCGGCGAGATCCGCACGCCGCAGGCCGAACAGCGGCCGCGCAGCAGGGCATAGCTGAGCAGCGGGATGTTCTCCCACCAGGTGATCGCGTGCCCGCACGCCGGGCAGCGCGACCGCGGCACGACCAGGTCGAAGCGCTCGCCCTGCGGCAGCTCGTCGTCCGGGTGCAGCGTGGCGTGGGCGTCGGCGTGCCAGCGCGCGTCGAGCATGCGCGGCAGGCGGTAGACGACGACGTTGAGGAAGCTGCCAACCGCCAGGCCGACCAGCCCGGCGGCGAAGATCCAGAAGCCCGCGGGCAGGCCGCTGCCGGTCATCAGCCGACGACCTTGCCGAGGTTGAAGATCGGCAGGTACATCGCCACGACCAGTCCGCCGATCACCACCCCGAGGAACACGATGATGATGGGTTCGAGCAGCGACGACAGGTTCTTCACCAGTTCGTCGACCTCCGCCTCGTAGATGTCGGCGGCCTTGCTGAGCATCGAGTCGAGCGAACCCGACTCCTCGCCGATCGAGGTCAGTTGCAGCACCAGCGGCGGAAACACCTGCTGGGTCTGCATCGACACGGTCAGGCTGGTCCCGGTTGACACCTCCTGCTGGATCTTTTCGGTGGCGCGCAGGTAGACGATGTTGCCCGAGGCGCCACCGACCGCGTCGAGCGCCTCGACCAGCGGCACCCCCGCACCGAACATGGTGGCGAGGGTGCGCGTCCAGCGCGCGAGCGCACCCTTGCGCACCAGTTCGCCGAACACGGGGATGCGCAGCAGCAGTCGGTCCATCGTCTCCTGCATGCGGATCGACTTCTTCCATGACTGGAGGAAGAAGTAGCCGCCGATGAAGATCGTCCCGAACAGGATGTACCAGTAGTGGACGAAGAAATTGGAGATGGCCACCACCATCAGCGTCGGCGCCGGCAGGCTGGCACCGAATTGCTTGAACACGTCGGTGAACGTCGGCACGACGAACAGCATGATGATGGTGACGACGATGAAGGCGACGACCATCACCGCGATCGGGTAGGTCAGCGCCGACTTGATCTTGCCCCGGATCGCCAGGGTCTTTTCCTGGTAGGTCGCCAGCCGGTCGAGCACGAGTTCGAGCATACCGGCGGTTTCGCCAGCCTCGACCAGGTTGCAGTACAGGGCGTCGAAGTACTTGGGATGCTTGCGGAATGCGTTCGACAGGCTGGTTCCGGTCTCGACGTCGTTGCGGATATCCTGGATCAGCCGGGCCATGGTCGCGTTGGGATGGCCCCGACCGACGATGTCGAACGACTGCAGCAGCGGAACGCCGGCGCGGATCATGGTCGACATCTGCCGGGTGAAGGTCGAGATGTCCTTGGCCTTGATCGAGCGGCCGCCGGACGTGCGGCGCTTCTTGACCTTGGTCACCAGGATGCCCTGGCGGCGCAGCGACGCGCCCACGATGGCTTCACTCGCGGCACGCAGTTCACCGCGCTGCAGCTTGCCCTGCCGGTCCTTGCCTTCCCATACGAACAGCGATTCCTTCGCTGCGCGCGCTGCTGTGGCCATGGCGACTTCCCCCGTTTACTCGTTGGTCACGGCGATGATTTCTTCCAAGGATGTCAATCCTTGCCGAACCTTGACCAGCCCGGACTCGCGCAGCGAGCGCACGCCTTCCTTGCGTGCCTGCTCGGCGATGTCCATCGCGGTGCCGTGATTGAGAATGATGCGCTGGATTTCCTCGGAAATCGGCATGACCTGATAGATGCCGACCCGTCCCTTGTAGCCCGAACCGCCGCAGGCGTTGCACTTGCCGGGCTTGTACGGCTTCCAGCTGCCGTCCACGTCCTCTTCGCGAAATCCCGCTTCGAGAAGGGTGTCGGCAGGCAGATCGACCGGCGACTTGCATTGGGTGCAGAGCTTGCGTGCGAGCCGCTGCGCGGTGATCAGGATCACGCTCGACGCGATGTTGAACGCGGGCACCCCCATGTTCATCAGCCGGGTGAGGGTGGTCGGTGCGTCGTTGGTGTGCAAAGTCGAGAACACCAGGTGGCCGGTCTGCGCCGCCTTGATCGCGATATCCGCGGTTTCGAGGTCGCGCACCTCGCCGACCATGATGATGTCCGGATCCTGCCGCAGGAAGGCGCGCAGCGCGTTGGCGAAGGTCAGCCCGGCCTTTTCGTTGACGTTGACCTGGTTGATTCCGGGCAGGTTGATTTCGGCCGGATCCTCGGCGGTCGAGATGTTGACCCCGGGCTGGTTGAGCAGATTCAGGCAGGTGTACATCGACACCGTCTTGCCGCTGCCGGTCGGTCCGGTCACCAGGATCATGCCGTAAGGCCGGTGGATCGCGCGCAACAGCTTCTCGCGCTCCTCGGGCTCGTAGCCGAGCGCGTCGATGCCGAGCTTGGCCGCGGACGAATCGAGGATCCGCATCACGATCTTCTCGCCATGCAGCGTCGGCAGGGTGCTCACCCGGAAATCGATGGCCTTGTCCGGGCCGATGCGCAGCTTCATCCGGCCGTCCTGCGGGACGCGGCGCTCGGCGATGTCGAGCTTGGAGATGACCTTGATGCGCGATGCCAGCTTCTCCTTGATCGCCGCGGGCGGCTGGGCGATCTCGCGCAGCTCGCCGTCGACGCGGAAGCGGATGCGGTAGAAATGCTCGAACGGCTCGAAATGCAGATCGGACGCACGCATGTTGATCGCGTCGATCAGCATCTTCTGCAGGAAGCGCACCACCGGCGCGTCGTCGACCTCGGTGGCCTGTTCCTTGGCTTCGGCAGCCGGGTCGCCGGCGTCGCCCAGGTCGCCGAGATCGAACTCCTCGCCGACCAGGCGGGAAATCTGGCTGTTCGCCGATTCCCCGGCCTGATCGATCAGCCGCGCCAGCTTGTCGTACTCGACGACGACGAGTTCGACCTGGGCCTGCGACTGGAACTTGATCTTGTCCTCGGCCTCGTGGTCGGCCGGATCGGCGGTTGCGACGACCAGGCGGCTGCCACGCTTGAGCAGCGGCAGCACCTTGTATGACTGGATGATCTTGGCGTCGATGGCGCCCATCGCCAGGCGCTGCGGGTCGAACGCGTCGAGGTCCAGCAGCGGCAGCGAGAATGTCTTGCAGACCCAGTGCGCCAGATCGGCGGCATTCATCGAGCCGCTGCCGATCAGCGTGGCGATGAAGCTGCTCCGGCTTTCGAGCGCCCGCCGATGGATCTGCTCGACCAGCGTGCGCGGGAGCAGTTCAGCCTGGACCAGGGCATGGGCAAGGCCTGGCAGCGCGGCCGGTGGCGGCGATGCGGAAGCGGCGAGCGTGGTGGCGGACATTCGGCGGTGCGGATCAGCTTTTCAATGATGCGTGCGGAGCAGCCTCGTTGTAAATCGTCACCGCACCGGGTGACGATTATTTGGCGTCAATTATCCACAGTCTAGGCCAATGATCCGGGCAGATTGCCGCCGCGGCGCGGCGGCGCGATGCAATGTCCCGCATCCGCGGACCGGACGTCCGCCCCAGGACGTCCGCCCCAGGACGGACGCGGCGGACGTCGCCGCGTGCCGCGCTCAGCCCGCGGCGTGGATCGGGATTCCGCGCAACTGTCCCGCCGCCGGCATGCGCGGCGCCGGATAACGCGCCGGATCCAGCCGGTGCAGCAGTTCGGCTTCGCGCGTCCGCGCCAGTGCGGCGTTGGCGAGCTTGACATGGCCGAAGCCGCGGATCGACAGCGGCACCGCGGCGATCTGCTCCGCCAGCGGCAGGCGGGCCGCGTCGAGGCTGGGCAGAAGTTCGTGCACCCGGGCCTCGAACTGCGCGATCAGTGCGCGCTCCATCCGGCGTTCGGCGCTGCGGCCGAAGACGTCGAGCGGCGTGCCCCGCACCACCTTGCCGCGCGCCAGCCACCGCATCGCGGCGAGCATCCAGCCGCCCAGGCGGATCTTGCGCGGCGGCCTGCCGTTCCGCGGCCGCGACAGCAGCGGCGGGGCCATGTAGAACTCCAGCTTCACCGCGCCTTCGAACTGCTGGTCGAGTGCACGCCGAAAGCTGCCG
>JAKAIB010000027.1 GCA_021814605.1 Pseudomonadota bacterium
CGGTTCGGATCACAGACCGGTCTTGAACTTGGTGTAGAGACGGGTCACCAGGCGGCGCTCATCGCTGGTGTACACCTTGGGCGGAATCAGCTTGGCCACCATCGCCGGGGACAGGAACACGTAGTCGTTGTCCTTCACGTTGGCATTGACGTAGGGCAGCGAGGCCGGCACCGGGTTGGCGTACGACACGGTGTTGGTGTCGGCCGCGCAGACCTGCGGCTGCAGCCGATAGTTGATGAACTTGTACGCGTTGTCGATGTTCTTGGCGTCGGCCGGGATCGCCATGGTGTCGATGAACACCACTGCGCCGTGGGTCGGCGGGAACACCTCGATGTCCTGGCCGTTCTTGGCTTCCTTGGCGCGCTTGGCCGAGATGCCCATGTCGCCGGACCAGCCGAGCGAGGCGCAGACCGAGCCGCTGGCCAGGTCATTGATGTAGCCCGACGACGAGAACTCGCTTACGTTCTTGCGGATCTTGCCCAGCATCGCGTAGGCCTTCTCGAAGTCGGCCGGATTCTGGGTGTTCTGCGGAATGCCGAGGTAGTTGAACGCCGCCTCCATGATGTCGCCGCCGGAATCGAGGAAGGAGATGCCGCACGACTTGAGCTTGTCCGAATAGGTCGGGTCGAACAGCAGCGCCCAGGGGTTGGCCGGCATCGGCGTGCTGCCCAGCGCCTTCTTCACCTTGGCGACGTTGATGCCGACGGTGGTGTAGCCCCACATCCAGGGGATGAGATATTTGTTGCCCGGATCGACTGCGGCGAGCTGCTTCATCAGGCCGGGGTCGAGGTTCTTGTAGTTCGGGATCTTCGACTTGTCGATCGGGTGCAGCAGTCCGCCCTTGATCTCGATCGCCGCCCAGTTGGACGACGGCACGACGATGTCGTAGCCGGTGTCGCCGGCCACCAGCTTCGCGAACAGCGTTTCGTTCGAGTCGAAGGTGTCGTAGCGCATCTTGATGCCAGTTGCCTTCTCGAAGCCTGGCACCGTGGTCGGCGCGATGTAGTCCGACCAGTTGTACATGTTGAGCACGCCGGCGGCGTGTGCCGGCGCGGTGGTGCCGAAAGTCACCGCCGCGATGCCGGCGGCCATGACCGACAGCAGCTTGGTGCCCAGTCGCTTGTTGCGAGACGCTTGGTGTGGCATAAAACCCCCTCGGAAAGTGGTGAAGCCCAGTGGAAAAACTGCTTGAAGCGCGAGTGCCGATGCAATTCCCATACCAGTGAAACGCGTTGGTTGCGGCTGCGGGCCGGCAGAACGGCTTGGCGGCAAGTTATAGCAAGCCGTCGGCCCGCAGACCAGCCAGTGTGTCATCGAGGCTACGGCGGATGCGACGAATCATCTCGTCGATATCGTCGTGGCTCATCACCAGCGGCGGGGCGATGATCATGCGTTCCTCCACTGCGCGCATCACCACGCCGTTCTTGAAGCAGTTGTCGCGGCAGCGGTAGCCCACGCCGAGTTCGGCCGGGAAGAGCGTGCGCGTCGCCTTGTCCTTGTACAGCACCAGCCCGGCGACCATGCCGAGCGACTGCACGTCGCCGACCAGCGGGTGGTCGGCCAGGGTCGCGAACTGCGCTGCCAGATAGGGTGCGGTGTCGGCGGCGACGCGCTCGACCACGCCCTCGGCGCGCATCGCCTGCACGTTGGCGATCGCGACCGCGCAGCAGGTCGGGTGCCCGGAGTAGGTGAAACCATGATTGAAATCGCCGCCCTGCTCGATCAGCACCTTGGCGATGCGGTCGCCGACCAGCACCCCGCCGAGCGGCAGGTAGCCCGAGGTCACCCCCTTGGCGAAGGTGATCAGGTCGGGGCGGGAGCCGATGTGGGGGTGCTGGCAGCCGAACCACGTGCCGAGCCGGCCGAAGCCGCAGATCACCTCGTCGGACACGAGCAGGATGCCGTACTTGTCGCAGATGCGCTGGATTTCCGGCCAGTAGCTCGCCGGCGGGATGATCACTCCGCCGGCGCCCTGCACCGGTTCGCCGATGAAGGCGGCGACCTTGTCCGCGCCGAGCTCGACGATCTTGTCCTCGAGCCAGCGCGCCGCGCGCAACCCGAAATCGTGCTCGCTCTCGCCCGGCAGACCGTTCTGCAGCTGGTACGGCTGGTCGATGTGGACGATGCCGGGGATCGGCAGATCGCCCTGTTCGTGCATTCCGCCCATGCCGCCGAGCGAAGCGCCGCCCAGCGTGCTGCCGTGGTAGGCGTTGTGCCGGCTGATGATGGTCTTGCGCTGCGGCTGGCCCATCAGGTCCCAGTAGCGCCGGACCAGGCGGATCACCGTGTCGTTGCCTTCGGAACCGGAGTTGGTGAAGAACACGTGCTGGAAGCCCGGAGGCGCGATTTGCGGCAGCAGCGCCGCCAGTTCGGTCGCCGGCGCGGTCGTGGTCTTGAAGAAGGCGTTGTAGAACGGCAGGGTCTGCATCTGCCGCGTCGCCGCGTCGATCAGGTCCTGGCGGCTGTAGCCCAGGTTGACGCACCAGAGGCCCGACATGCCGTCGATGATCTCGTTGCCATCGGAATCCCAGATGCGCACACCCTCGCCGCGCACGATCACGCGTGCTCCGGACGCGTTCAGGCTCTGGGTGTCGGTGAAGGGATGCAGGTGGTGCGCCGCGTCCTTGGCGCGCAATGCCGCGGTGTCGAATCCGGGCAGGTCGTTCGGTTTCATGCGAATCTCCGTTTCGGGGTGTCGGTTGTATTGGAGGATGAGGTCGGGATCAGACGTGCAGCAGCAGGTGCTCGCGCTCCCACGGGCTGATGACCTTCATGAACTCGCTGTACTCGCTCATCTTCACCGCCTTGTAGATGCCGCAGAAACGCCGGCCGAGCACGGCTTCCAGCTCGGGCACCTCGTCGAGCAGCCGCACCGATTCGGACAGGCTCTGCGGCAGCGGCGTGGCGGTCGGCGTGGCGTAGGCGTTGCCCTTCATCTCGGGCAGCGCGCCGATGCGGTTGATCATGCCCAGGTAGCCGCAGGCCAGGCTGGCCGCCAGCGCGACGTAGGGATTGGCATCGGCACCGATCACGCGGTTCTCCATGCGCCGGTTCTCCGGTCCGGAGTTCGGGATGCGGATGCCGACGGTGCGGTTGTCCGTGCCCCATTCGACGTTGGTCGGCGCGGCGGTGTTGGCGACGAGGCGGCGGTACGAGTTCACGTACGGCGCGAACAGCGCCATGACGTGCGGGATGTACTTCTGCAGTCCGCCGATGTAGTGGTGGAACAGGTCCGAGGCACTTCCGTCCGCGTTGCTGAAGATGTTCTTGCCGGTCTTGCGGTCCACCACGCTCTGGTGGACGTGCATCGCGCTGCCGGGTTCGCCCGCCATGGGCTTGGCCATGAAGGTGGCGAACATGTTGTGCCGCATCGCCGCCTCGCGGATGGTGCGCTTGAAGAAGAACACCTTGTCTGCGAGGTCGAGCGGGTCGCCGTGGAGGAAGTTGATCTCCATCTGCCCGGCGCCGACCTCGTGAATCAGCGTGTCGACGTCGAGGTCCATCGCGTCGCAGTAGTCGTAGATGTCCTCGAACAGGGGATCGAACTCGTTGACCGCGTCGATGCTGTAGTGCTGGCGCGAGGTCTCCGCCCGGCCGGAACGGCCCACCGGCGGACGCAGCGGCTGGTCCGGGTCGGTGTTCTTGTCGACCAGATAGAACTCCAGCTCGGGCGCGACCACCGGCGCCCAGCCGCGGTCGGTGTACAGCTTGAGCACGTTCTTCAGCACGCTGCGCGGGGCGTAGTCCACCGGCGTGCCGTCCTTGAAGTAGCAGTCGTGGATGACCTGCGCCGTCGGATCGGTGGCCCAGGGAACGACGCGCGCGGTGCTCGGGTCGGGCACCAGGTTCATGTCGCGGTCGGTGTCGGCGATCAGCTGCTCGAGCTTCTCGTCGTCCGGCCAGTTGCCGGTCACGGTCAGACCGATGATGCTTTCGGGCAGTCGCATGCCGCGGTCTTCGGTGAACTTGTTGCGCGGCAGGATCTTGCCGCGTGCCACGCCGGTCAGGTCGGGCACCAGGCATTCGATCTCGGTGATGCGTTGGGCGTTGAGCCAGCCTTCGAGATCGTTGAAGGTCCAGTGCTTGCGGTTTTCGCTGCTCATGGGGGTTTCCAAATCGCGTTTCATGGGATGAACTCCGGATAGACCGTCCGCCTTGAACGCCAGGGGAGGACGGGGACCGGGCATCAGGCCGACATGGCCAGTGCCCCGGCGCGCCGGCGCCGCGCGTGTTCGCGGCAGGCGTCGCCGAATGCGGCATACAGCGCGCGCGACACAGCGTTCTGCGCGGCCAGCCATTCGGGATGCCACTGCACCGCGAGCAGGAAGCCCGGGGCGCTGCGGTGGGAATAGGCCTCGACCAGCCCGTCGGGCGCGTGCGCCTGGGCGAGCAGATCGGGGGCGAGGGTCTCGATGCCCTGGCCGTGCAGGCTGTTGACCTGCCAGCTGGGCGCGCCGACGATGCCGGCGAGCAGGCCGCCGGCGACCGCGTGTACCGGGTGCGCCGGGGCGTACTGGCCGAGGATGTCGAGGGTGTCGTCCTCGCGGTGATCGTCGAATCCTTCGGTGTGATGCACTTCCTGCAGCAGGGTGCCGCCGAGCGCGACGTTGATCTCCTGGAAGCCGCGGCAGATGCCGAACACCGGAACGCCGCGCGCCACCGCGGCGCGGATCAGCGGCAGGATGGTCGCGTCGCGCGCCGGATCGGCCGGCGACTCGGGATTGCTCAGGTCTTGGCCGTAATGGTGCGGCTCGATGTTCGACGGCGATCCGGACAGCACCAGGCCGTCGACGGTGTCGAGCAGCGCGTCGATCGGCGTGCCGGCGCCGATCGACGGCAGCAGCACCGGCAGCGCGCCGGCGAGTTCCAGCACCGGATCGACGTACTTCTGCGCGACCGCATACGTCGGATGGCCGGCGATGGTCTTGAGGTCGGTGCTGATCGCAACGACGGGGAGGAGGGCGGGGGAAGGCGACATGGGAAAAGCGGAAGGGTCGGGTTGCCGGATCGGATCACCGCATTGGTGCGACGCAACAGTCGGGAGCGCCGAGGGGAAGTCGATCAGGGTGCTCCGATTTGGTGCTCTGCAGCACGGTCACGCACCGTGATGGACGGCAAAAATATTAGGGTTTTCCATAGGTTAGCGCAAATCATAGGGCTCAATTTACCCGGCGACTGGTACTCTCGGTAGAGCCACTCCAAGGTTTTTCCATGGAGCCAATCCATCGTTTCCTGAATTCCCGCACCGTGCGTTCGCTTGATCTTTCCGAACTGCTTCTCACCGAATTGCAGCGCGTCGACACCGAGTCGTCCGGCCTGCCGCCGTTGAATCGCCGCCTTTATCTCTCGCTGCGGACGGCGATTCTGTCCGGGCGTATCACCGCCGGCGTGCAGCTGCCGTCGACGCGCGATCTGGCGCGCGATCTCGACGTTTCGCGCAACACCGTGATGTCGGCGATCAACCAGCTCACCGCCGAGGGCTATCTCACGGCGCGGCAGGGCAGCGGGACCTTCGTGTCCGACACCCTGCCCGATCTCGGTCCGCTGACGCCGGCGGCGCGCGGGCGCCGGTCCGCGACCGATGCGCCGGCCGAGTCGCCGTGCGAACTGTCGCGCCGGGGTGCGCTGCTGACCGCGCAGTCCGGCTCGGCCGACTACGAAGTCCAGCCCTTCGCGCCGGGCGCGATCGAGTTCGCCGAGTTCCCGGTCCAGGTGTGGCAGAAGCTGCAGGCCAAGTACTGGCGCGGCGTCGACCGCGATCTGCTCGACTACGGCCAGAAGGGCGGCTACATGCCGCTGCGCGCCGCGGTGGCGCAATACCTCAGCCTGTCGCGCTCGGTGCGGGTGACGCCGGAACAGGTGCTGATCACATCGGGCACGCAGCAGTCGATCGATCTCGCCGCGCGGCTGCTGACCGACCATGACGACGAGGCCTGGGTCGAGAATCCGGGCTACTGGGGCGCCACCCGGGCGCTGCAGGCCGCCGGGCTCAGGCTGCGGCCGATCGAAGTCGACGCCGAGGGCATTGCGCCGTCGACTGCGGACTGGCAGAGCAAGCCACGGCTGATCTACGTGACGCCCTCGCACCAGTATCCGCTGGGCCACGTGATGAGCCTGCAGCGCCGGCGCACCTTGCTGCGCTTCGCGGCGCAGCAGCGCTGCTGGATCTTCGAGGACGACTACGACAGCGAATTCCGTTTCGGCGGGCGCCCGTTCGCCAGCCTGCAGGGCCTGGACACCGATGCGCAGGTGCTCTACTCCGGCACGTTCTCCAAGGTGATGTATCCCGGCATCCGGCTGGGCTACCTGGTCGTGCCCGAACACCTGCTCGACGCCTTCAAGACCGGCCTCTACGACCTCTACCGGCCCGGCCAGCTGATGCTGCAGGCCGCCCTCACCGACTTCATCGCCGAGGGCCATCTCAACACCCTGATCCGTCGGCTGCGGGTGGCCTACCAGGCGCGGCGCGACGAACTGGCGCGCCGGGTGCAGCGCTGCCTCGGCAACCGGGTTGCGATCTCGGGTCAGGAATCGGGCCTGCATCTGTGCCTGCTGTTCAATCCCGACTACGGCGACGTCGACGACGAAGCCATTGCCCGCGCCGCCGACGCGCAGGGAATGACGGTCCGGCCGCTGTCGCGGTATTACCTTGGCGTGCCGCAGCAGCGCGGGCTGATCCTCGGCTACGGCTACGTCCCGACCGAGCGGGTGCCGCCGTGGGCGCAGAAGCTGTGCGAGCTCGTCCGGGCGCAGCTGCCCGCCTGAGCCGGCATCAGCCGGCGTGCACCACGCCGGCGAGCTGCTCCATGCGCGCAGTGTCCTCGCGCAGCGTGGCGGCGTCACCCGAGAACACGATCTCACCCTCCGACAGCACGTAGGCGCGGTCGGCGAGCTGCAGCGCGAGGAAGGCGTTCTGCTCGACGAGCAGGACCGAAATGCCTTCGTCCTTCATCCGTCCGACGGTGCGCATCACCTCCTGCACGATCACCGGCGCGAGGCCCTGCGAGGGCTCGTCGAGAATGAGCAGCTTCGGGTTGAGCAGCAGCGCGCGGGCGATCGCGAGCATTTCCTGCTCGCCGCCCGACAGTCGCCCGCCCTTGCTGGTGCGGCGCTCGTGCAGCCGCGGGAACAGCGCATACACCGCGTCGATGTTCCAGCGTCCCGGTGTCTCGCGCGCGACCAGCAGGTTTTCGTGGACCGTCAGGTGGCCGAAGATCTTGCGGCCCTCGGGCACGTAGCCGACCCCCATTTCGGCGATGCGGTGCGGCGACGCGCCGGTCATGTCCTTGCCGAAGATCCGCACCCGCCCCTGCCGTGGCGCCGTGAGCCCCATGATCGAGCGCATCGTCGTCGTCTTGCCGGCGCCGTTGCGACCGAGCAGCGCGACGAGTTCGCCCTCGCCGACGTTCATCGACACGCCGTTGAGGATGTGGCTCTTGTCGTAGTAGGTGTGGATCGCGTCGAGTTCGAGCACGTGGGTCATGCTGATTTCCTGGTTGCCGTGCGCTCAGGCGGCCTGCCCGAGATACGCCGCCTGGACCTTCGGGTTGTTCGAGATCTCGTCGGCGTTGCCCTCGGCGAGCATCGTGCCGTTGTCGAGCACGGTGATGCGGTCGGCGATGCCGAACACGATCTCCATGTCGTGCTCGACGAACAGGGTGGTGATGCCCTGGTTCTTGTTCAGATCGCGGATCAGCGCCGTCATGTGGTGCGTCTCCTCGTCGCCCATGCCGGCGGTCGGCTCGTCGAGCAGCAGCAGCCGCGGATTGCGCGACAGCGCGATGCCGACCTCCACCACGCGCTGGTCGCCGTGCGACAGTTCGCCGGTGACGCGGTAGGCCTTGTCGGCGATCTTGACCCGGTGCATCAGTGCGTCCACCTGGTCGTCGACGCGCTTCCACAACGCACGACTCATCCACGGCCGCATGTTCACGCCCTGCGCGATCTCGACGGCGATGCGCAGGTTCTCGTAGACCGTGAGCGAGCGGAAGATCTCGGTCACCTGGAAGGTGCGGATGATGCCGCGGCGCACCAGTTCGGCCGGGTTGACGGTCTGGATCGGCTGGCCGTCGAACACGATCTGGCCGTCGCTTGGCGGGAAGAAGCCGCTGATCAGGTTGAACAGCGTGGTCTTGCCCGCGCCGTTGGGGCCGATGATGGCACGCAGTTCGCCGGGCTCGACGCTCAGCGAAATGTCGGTGAGCGCCTTGAGCGCACCGAAGCGGCGCGAGACCGATTGCAGTTGGAGCAGGCTCACGACTGTTTCCCCCGGCGCTGCAGGAAGCCCATGATGCCGAGCGGGAAGAACAGCACCGACAGCACGAAGATCAGGCCGATCACCGACATCCAGTTGTCGGTGATCGAGCTGGCATAGTCGCGCACCAGCACGAAGATCGCCGCGCCGACCAGCGGCCCCCAGAAGTTGCGCATGCCGCCGAGGACGGCGATGATCACCAGGTCGCCGGAGAACGTGTAGTTCAGCGTGTTCGGCGAGGTGAAGTTGTCGAGCAGGGCGTTGAGTCCGCCTGCCAGCGCGACGATGAGACCGGAGATCGCGAACGACATCGCGGCGTAGCGTTGCACCGGAACCCCGAGGAAGGTGAGCCGCTTCTGGTTCTCGCGGATCGCGACGAAGGTGTGGCCGAGCGGTGAATTGAGCACGATCCACAGTACCGCCGCGCCGACCGCGAAGCAGGCGACGACGAGGTAGTAGAAGCCGACCGAGTTCATCGGCCACTCGAGGCCGAGGATGTGCAGCGTGTGGCGCGAGAAGCCGGTCAGTCCGTCGTAGCCGCCCGTCACCTGCTGCCAGCGGATCGCGATGAAGTAGAACATCTGCCCGATCGCGATGGTGATCATCGCGAAGTAGATGCCGCGTCGCCGCACCACGATCGGCGCGAGCACCGCCGCGGTGATCCCGCCCAGCAGCGTGCCGCCGAGCAGGGCAAGCACCACGTTGTGCGTCGCGTACTTGAGCATCAGCCCGACGCCGTAGGCGCCGAGGCCGAAGTACGCGGCATGGCCGAACGACAGCCCGCCGGTGTAGCCGAGCAGCAGGTTCAGTCCCATCGCGGCCAGGCCGTAGATCAGCACCCGCGATGCGATGTCGTTGTAGCCGCCGACGTAGTGCACCCACGCCGGCGCGGTGAGCAGCAGCAGCGCCAGCACGGCGGTGCCGGCGTGGCGGCGAAACAGTTGGGGGCGCTGCATGATGCGTGCGGTCTCCGTTGCCTGAGCGCTCATTCGAACAATCCCTCCTGGCCCATCAGGCCGCGCGGTCGCACCACCAGCATCAGCCCCATGATCAGGTAGATGACCGCCTCGCTCGCCGCGGGGAAGAACGCCGTGGTGATTCCCGATGCGACGCCGATCAGCAGTCCGCCGAGCAGCGAGCCGAGCAGCGAGCCGACGCCGCCGACGACGATGGCGACGAATGCCGGCATCAGCAGGCCGTCGCCCATGGTCGGATCGAGTCCGAGCTGGCCGGCGGCGAGGATCCCGGCGACCCCGGCGAACACGATGCCGATGATGAAGTTGGCGGTGCGCAGCAGGTAGATGTTGACGCCGAGTGCCGACACGGTTTCGAGGTCGGCGTTGCCGGCACGGATGCGGATGCCCAGGCGGGTGTACCGCAGCACCGCGAACAGCAGCCCGGTGCCGAGCAGCGCGACGGCGACCACGAACAGCCGGTAGCCGGTCAGGAAGAAATAGGTCTGGCTCAGCGGATGGCCCAGCGACTCGGGGATCGTCAGCGGCACGCCGGTCGCTCCCCACACGGTGCGGATCACATCCTGCATGATCAGCGCCAGCCCGAAGGTGAGCAGCAGGGAATACAGCGGGTCGCGCTTGTACAGCCGCCGGATCAGCACCATCTCGACCACCAGTCCGAGCACCCCGGCCAGCAGCGGTGCGACGAGCAGCGCGCCCCAGAATCCGAGATGCGGTTCAAGGCTGTAGGCGAAGTACGCCGACAGCGCCATGAACGCGCCCTGGGCGAAGTTGATGGTGTTGTTCAGGCCCAGGATCAAGGCCAGCCCGAGCGCGAGCAGGGCGTAGAACGCGCCGGTGATCAGGCCGTTGAACGTGTTGAAGACGAGAACGATGTTCAAGGAGCGGCCTCCTCCGTGGACGATGGGGCACGCCGGCCCGCACCGCTGCGAGGCGATGCGGGCCGGCGGGTCGGGGTCGCCGTCAGGCGTGCGGCAGCATGCAGCCGGTTTCGGACGGCGGCAGCGCGATCTTCTCGCCGGGGACGATCTCGGACACGCTGAACAGATCGGGGTACTTGCCGGTCTGGATCACGTGGCCCGGGAACATGCCGAGCATGAGCTGGTGGTCCTGCGGCCGGTAGAACACCTTGCCCGGCTGGAGGGCGATCTCGGGCGGCAGCACCAGCCCCTCCATCGCCTTGACCACCTTGGCCGTCTCGGTCGACTTCGCCTGCTCGACCGCGAGCCGGATGGCATGGGTCGTCGCGTAGCCGAACCAGACGCGCGCGGTCGGGTACTCGCCCTTGTTCGCCGCGGTGAAGCGCTTGACGAAGTCGGCCACGTGCGGGGTCTTCGGCTGGTTCCAGTACCACTCCATCGTCCACCAGCCGTAGCGCGCCGCCTCGGGCAGCGCCTGCGCCTGCTCGAGCTCGAACAGCGCGCCGGCGACGGCGATGTCCTTGTTGATGCCGAACTGCGCGATCTGCTTCATGCAGTTGACCTGGTCGTTGCCGGCGAGCAGCAGGCACAGCACCTGCGGCGCCTTGGCCTTCACGTCGATCAGGTACGAGGAGAAGTCGGTCGCGCCGACCGGCACCAGCGCCGAGCCGACCACCGAACCGCCGGCCTTCTTCAGCTGGGTGGTGTAGTCAGCCTGCTCGGACTGGCCGAAGGCGTAGTCGGTGGTCAGGAAGTACCACTTCTTGCCGAACTTCTTGAACAGCGTCTCGAAGTCGCCGGCGGTCAGCATCCAGGTGGTCGAGCAGGTGCGGAAGGTGGTGGTCTTGCACTCCTTGCCCGTCAGGCTGTCGACGTGGCCGCCGGTGCACATGAACAGCTTGTCGTGGCGATTGGCAAACTGCGACACCGCCAGCGACGCGGCCGAATTCACCGTGCCCATCAGGAAGTCGACCTTGTTCTGGCTCAGCAGCCGCGAGGCCTTGTCGACCGCCGTTCCCGGATTGCCCGCGCTGTCCTCGACCAGGACCTGCAGCGGACGGCCCATGACGCCGCCGGCCTTGTTGATCTCGGCCTCGGCGAACAGCGCGCCCTTGATTTCGCTGTGTCCCAGCGCGGCGAAGGTGCTTGTGATGGGGTCGACGAGGCCGATCTTGATCGGCGTCTCGCCGGCGCCCCAACTCGGACGGTTGCCGAGCAGTGCGGCCAGTCCAGCGGCGCCGCCAGCCTTGATCAGGGCGCGACGATCCATCTGCATTTTGTCCAGCAAGTCGTGCTTCATGCAAGTCTCCTTATCAGGTCAGCAAACTGACATTTTTGTATTGCGACGCTGACTATAGGCAAAGCCGTCCGGAACGTGTACAGGGTTTCGGAGTAGGCAATGCAACCGCATGTAACAATTTGCGACGAGGGCTGATCGTGCCCGGTCAGAACAGGTCGCGGAGCCGGTACCAGAGCATGCCCAGGACCAACGCCGGGGTGCGCAGCGCATCGCCGCCGGGGAAGGCGCGGTGCTGCAGCCGGGAGAACAGGTCGAAGCGCTCGGCCTGCCCGGCGATCGCCTCGGCCGCCAGCCGTCCGGCCATGCCGGTGAGCGCCAGTCCGTGCCCGGAGAAACCCTGCAGGTAGAGCACGTCGGGCGCGATGCGGCCGAAGTCCGGCGCGCGGTTCATCGTGATGTCGACGAAGCCGCCCCAGGCGTGGGTGACCTGGACGTCGCCCAGCTGCGGGAACACGCGCAGCATGTCGCGGCGCATGCTGGCGGCGAGATCGCGCGGCGACAGCGTCGAATAGCTCACCCGGCCACCGAACAGCATGCGGTCGTCGGCCGACAGCCGGTAGTAGTCGAGGACGAACTGGTTGTCGGAGATGCAGGCGCGGCTGGGAATCAGCGCGTTGGCGCGCTCGCGGCCCAGCGGCTCGGTGGCGATGATGTAGGTGCCCACCGGCATGATGCGCTGCGCCAGCCGGGGTTCGACGGGGCCGAGGTGCATGTTGCCGGCCAGCAGCACGTGCGTGGCGCGCACGGTGCCGGCATTGGTCCGCACCAGCGCGCGGCCGCCGCCGGCCTGCGCGGCCGGAAGCACCTGCCGGACTTCCGATCCTTCGTGCAGCCGCACCCCGGCGGCGGCCGCGGCGCGGGCCAGCCCGAGGGTGTAGTTGAGCGGATGGACATGGCCGCTGTATTCATCGAGCAGTCCGCCGACGTAGCGCCGGCTTTGCACTTCGCGCTCCAGCGCGTCCTTGTCCATCCAGCGCATGTGGGTGTAGCCGTATTCGCGCTGCATGTGCTCGACCCAGTGCTTGAGGCCATCGCGCTTGCGCGGCGTGACGGCGACGGTCATCGCGCCCGGCATCCAGTCGCAGGCGATGTCGTGGGCGGCGATGCGCTCCTTCATCAGATCGATCGCCTGCAGCGATACGTCCCAGGCCGTGTGCGCGGCGTCGCGCCCGAGCTGCCTCTCGAACGGCTCCAGCTCGCTGGAATAGCCCACCAGTGCCTGCCCGCCGTTGCGTCCCGAAGCGCCCCAGCCGACGTGCATCGCCTCGAGCAGGACGACGTCCATGCCGCGCGCGCGCAGATCCAGCGCGGCCGACAGCCCGGCAAGCCCGCCGCCCACGATGCAGACGTCGGCCCGGATGTCGCCGCGCAGCGGCGCATGCGTCGGCGCCGGGTGGGCCGTCGCGACATAGTAGGAGCGGGCATTCAGTTCTTGAGCTTGCTGTTGGAGGCGCATTGTCGTGACGGAAGGAACAGGGGCGGGTCAGGCGGCCGCGCCCGCGGCGAGCCGGGCGCAGAGGTAAGTCCACACCGCGTGCGCGGCGATGGAGGCGGTGAGTTCGGCGTGGTCGTAGGGCGGCGCGACCTCGACGCAATCCATGCCGACGAACGGCAGCTGCATCGCGCCCAGTTCCTCGATGAACGACAGCAGCTGTGCGCTGCTCAGTCCGCCCGGCTCGGGCGTCCCGGTGCCGGGCGCGAACGCCGGGTCGAGGCAGTCGATGTCGAGCGTCAGGTAGACCGGCGCGCCGCTGGTTGCCAGGCGGCCGCGGATGTCGGCGATCACGGGCGCCAGCTGCGACGGACTTTCCAGTCCGCGCAATTCGCGCGCGGTGACGACCCGGCCGCCGATGCGATTGACGTAGTCGCGGGCGTCGGCGTCGGCGGCCGAGCGGATGCCGACCTGGATCATGCCCGTCGGCACGACGAGCTCCTCCTGCACCGCCTCGGCCACCCAGGTGCCGTGCCCGGACGGTTCGCCGAAGTGGTCGGTCCAGGTGTCGCAATGCGCGTCGAAGTGCAGCACCGCGAGCGGACGGCCGTGGACCGCACGCAGCGCGCGCAGCAGCGACAGGGTGATCGAGTGGTCGCCGCCGAGCCACACCATGTGCTGCGCCGCGGCCAGGGCACGCGCCTGCGGCTCGAGCGCGGCGCGCATCGCCTCCAGGCTGGTATTGGGCAGCGGCAGGTCGCCGTGGTCGCAGAGCTGCGGCGTCGGCGACAGGCCGAACAAGGGATGCGTCGCATCGCACAGCATCTGCCCGGCCTGGCGGATCGCGTTGGGGCCGAAACGCGCGCCGGGACGGTTGGTCACGGCGCCGTCCCAGGCGATTCCGGCAATGCCGAAGCGCGCCGTCTCCGGTGCGGCCGAGGCACCGAGGAAGCGCTGTTGCGACAGGAAGGCGAAGGCGTGCTGGGCCATGGTGGTCGAGTCGTGAGCGGGTTGCGGAATCCGGTGCGCGCCTCCCGGCGCGGCGGCCAAAGCGGACTGAAGAATATCGTCGGATCGGGCCGCTCGATAGGGCCAGTTTGCGGTGAATCCGCAGGGCCAATTCAGTGCTTGCACAGGCCGGTCGAGGCTGCCGATACTTCGCGCCATCGCCAGTCCGATCCCGTTCCGCCATGCCGCAGACGTCCCCGTTTTCCAGCGATCGCGTCGATCGCTTCCTCGCCGCCGAATCGGCGCGTTTCCTCGCTGTGCGGCCCGCGTCGGCGGCACTGTTCGCGCGTGCGCGCGAGCGTTTTCCGTTCGGCGTGCCGATGCACTGGATGGCTGACGCGCCGACGCCGGTGCCGCTGTTCGTCGACCAGGCGCGGGGCGCGCGGCTGACCGACGTCGACGGCCATTCGCTGGTCGACTTCTGCCTGGGAGACACCGGTGCGATGTTCGGCCATAGCCCGCCGCCGGTCGCACGCGTGCTGGCCGAGCGCGGCGGCGACGGCGCCACGACCATGCTGCCGTCGTCCGTCGCGGTCGAGGTGGCCGACCTGCTGGCGCGGCGCTTCGGGCTGCCGATGTGGCAGTTCACCGCCACGGCGAGCGACGCCAACCGCTTCGTGCTGCGCTGGGCGCGCGCGATCACCGGCCGCCGGCACATCGTCGTGTTCAACGGCTGCTATCACGGCACCGTCGACGACGTGTTCGTCGATCTCGATCCGTCCGGGGCGACGCACACCCGCCCCAGCCTGCTCGGCCAGGTCCACGATCTTGCGGCCTTCACACGGGTGGTCGAGTTCAACGATCTGGCCGCGCTCGAGGCCGCGCTGCAGGCCGGCGACGTCGCCTGCGTCGTGACCGAGCCAGTGCTGACCAACATCGGCATGGTGCTTCCCGACACGGGCTTCCTCGAAGGACTGCGCGAACTCACCCGCCGGCACGGCGCGCTGCTCGTGCTCGACGAGACCCACACCCTCTCGTGCGGCCCCGGCGGTTATACCCGCGAGCACGGCCTCGACCCGGACATCGTGGTGCTGGGCAAGCCGATCGCCGGCGGCACGCCCGGTGCGGCGTACGGCTTCACCGCCGAGGTCGGCGCGCGCATGCAGCAGGCCAAGCAGGACGCGCCGCCCGGGCATTCGGGAATCGGCACCACCCTGTCGGCCGGGCTGCTGACCCTGCGGCTGATGCGCGCGATGCTCGCCGAGGTCATGACCGATGCCGCCTATGCGCACATGTTCGCGATCAGCGCGCGGGTCGCCGAAGGGCTGGAACAGGCGATCGCCGCGCGCGGCCTGCCGTGGTGCGTGACGCGCATCGGTGCCCGCTGCGAGTACCAGTTCGTCGCCGAGCGGCCGCGCAATGGCAGTCAGGCGGGCGCCGCTTTTGATCCGGCGCTGGAGTCGGCGTTGCACCTGGCGCTGCTCAACCGGGGGATTCTGCTCACGCCGTTCCACAACATGGTGCTGGCCAGCCCGGCGCACGCCGACGCCGATGCCGACGCACTGGTGGCGGCGTTCGGAGACGCGCTCGACGCCCTTGCCGCAGCCTGACCGGGTCAGCTGCGCACCAGGCGCTTGGACTTGGCGATCGAGAACAGGATGCCGGCGCCGAGCATCAGGGTGATCAGCGCGGTGCCGCCGTAGCTGACGAACGGCAGCGGCACGCCCACCACCGGCAGGATGCCGGACACCATGCCCATGTTCACGAAGGCGTAGAGGAAATAGATCAGGGTGATCGACGCCGCGAGCAGGCGGGAGAACAGGGTCGGCGCACCCGCGGCGATCATCAGCCCGCGCCCGATGAAGAAGGTGTAGGCCGCGAGCAGCACCAGGTTCCCCGCGAGCCCCCATTCCTCGGCCAGCACCGAGAACACGAAGTCGGTATGCGACTCGGGGACGAAGTTCAGGTGCGCCTGGGTGCCGTGCAGGTAGCCCTGGCCGAACGTTCCGCCCGAGCCGATCGCGATCATCGATTGCAGGATGTTGAAACCCTTGCCCAGCGGGTCGCTCTGCGGGTCGAACAGCACCACCAGCCGTTGCCGCTGGTAGTCGTGCATGAAATGCCAGATGACCGGGGCGCTGCCGCCGGCGAGCACCAGCAGCAGCGCGATGATCCGCCACGACAGCCCGGCGAAGAAGATCACGAAGCCGCCGGTGGCGAGCACCAGCAGCGCGGTGCCGAGGTCGGGCTGCTTGACGATCAGCCCGACCGGGACCGCGAGCAGCGCGCTGGCGACGAGGAAGTCGCGGAAGCGGATGAAGCCCTCGCGCTTCTGGAAGTACCAGGCGAGCATCAGCGGCATCGCGATCTTCATGATCTCGGACGGCTGCACCACGGTCACGCCCAGATCGAGCCAGCGCCTGGCGCCCTTGCGCACCAGGCCGAACGCCGCGGTCGCGATCAGCAACGCCACGCCCAGGGTGTAGAGCGGCACGGCGATCTGCATCCAGCGATGCGGTGGCACCTGCGCCGCGGCGAAGAGCACGACGAATCCCAGCGCCAGGTTGCGCAGGTGGTCGCTGAACGGCACGTGCTGGCCCTGCAGCGCCGAGAACAGGACGATGCAGCCGATCGCGACCAGCCAGAGCAGCCCCGCCGCCAGCGGCGCGTCGAAGCCCGACAGGTAGGGCTGCATGCGCCGCCACAGCGGCGCGCGATCCAGTCTCGTGCTCATAGCCGGATGCCTTCGTCGGGATCGCGGACGTCGGTGCGTTCGCCGAAACGGGTGAACAGCGGCGCGCCCGCCGCACCGCAGGCCAGGATGGCGGGGCGGTCGGCCGCATCCGGGGCCAGCGCGACCGGCGCGGCGGCGGCCGGCGTGGATGCCGGAGCCGATGCCGGCGGAACCGGCGGCGGCTTGGCACCGGGAATTGCCGGGACACCTTCGCGCTGGCCGGCGTAATGGAACTTGACCGGCCTGGGCGCCACGCCGCCGATCTTCTCGATCTCGGCGTCGCTCGGGTAGAGGCCGAGCAGGTGGTAGTCGAGCGCCTTGCGCGCGATCGGTGCCGCGGCCATGCCACCGAAGCCGGCATTCTCGACGATCATCGCCAAGGCGATCACCGGATCCTCCGCCGGCGCGTAGACGACATACAGGGCATGGTCGCGCATGCGCTTGGAGACGTCCTCCTCCTGGTAGGTCCGGTTCTGCGCGACGCTGAACACCTGAGCGGTTCCGGTTTTTCCGGCGGTCGTGTAGGCCGCGCCCTGGAACGCGGCGGCGCCGGTGCCGCCGGGCTGGTTGACCGCGACCATGCCGTCGTGGACCACCTGCCAGTAGCCCGGGTTGACCGCGATGCGCTCGGCGACGACCGGGCCGACCGGCGCGAAGCGGCGGGTCTCCATGTCCTCGATCGCGCGCACCACCCGCGGCGCGTAGCGCGTGCCGCCGTTGGCCAGCGTCGACAGCGCCGTGGCCATCTGCAGCGGCGTGAACGCGTTGTAGCCCTGGCCGATTCCCAGGCTGATGGTGTCACCCGGATACCAGCGCTGCTGCGCCGGGCTGTGGAACGCCTTGCGCTTCCATTCGCGGCTGGGCAGCACGCCCTTGGCCTCGCCGAGCAGGTCGATCCCGGTGGGCTGGCCGAAGCTGAAATGCCGGGTGTAGCCGGCCATGCCGTCGACGCCCCAGTCGTGCGCGACCATGTAGAAGTAGGTGTCGCACGAGACCTGGATCGCCTTGTGCATGTTGACGATGCCGTGGCCGCCGGGCACGTCGTCGCGGAAGCGGTGCCCGCCGAACATGAAGTAGCCGGGGTCGTCGATGGTGAACTGCGGGGTGCGCACGCCCGTGGTCAGCGCGCCGAGCGCCAGGTACGGCTTGTAGGTCGAGCCCGGCGGGAAGGTGCCGCGCAGCACCCGGTTGAGCAGCGGCCGGTCGATCGAGGTGTTGAGCGCGTCCCAGTTCGCCTGGTCGATGCCGTCGACGAACAGGTTGGGGTCGTAGGTCGGCATCGACACGAAGGCGAGCACCTCGCCGTTGCGCGGATCGATCGCGATGCTGGCGCCGCGCCGGTTGCCGTAGAGATCCTCGATCAGCTTCTGCAGGCGGATGTCGACACCGAGTACCAGATTCTGACCGGGCGTCGCCGGGACGGTCTTGATCTTGCGCACCGGCCGGCCGGTGGAATTGACCTCGACCTCCTCGTAGCCGGTGATGCCATGCAGCTGCTTCTCGTAGGCCTGTTCGACGCCGAGCTTGCCGATGTGATCGGTGCCCAGATAGTTGCTGGCGTCCTCGCCCTCGTCGATGCGCTGCTGCTCGGCCTCGTTGATGCGCCCGATGTAGCCAAGCAGATGGCTGCCGAGCGGGCCGAGCGGATAGTTGCGGAACAGCCGGGCGCGCACGTTGACGCCGGGAAAGCGGAAGCGCTGTGCGACGAAGCGGGCGACCTGGTCGTCGCTGAGCTTGTTGAGGATGGGCAGCGACTCGAAGCGCCGCGACTGGCCGAGCAGGGTGGCGAAGCGTCGCTCGTCGAACGGCGTGATCGGAACGATGGCCTTGAGCGCGTCGATGGTGTCCTGCAGCTTGCCCTGCACCTTCGACGGCGTGATCTCGAGGGTGTACGCGGCGAAGTTGTTCGCCAGGACGATGCCGTTGCGGTCGAGGATCAGCCCGCGCTGCGGCGGGATCGGCACCAGCGCGACGCGGTTGTCCTGCGCCTGGGTCGAGAACTGGCGGTGCCGCAGGACCTGCAGCCAGATCCAGCGGCCGACCAGCAGCGCGAAGCTCAGCACCACCACCGCCGCGGCCAGGATCAGCCGGCGGCGAAAGCGGAACAGCTCGCGTTCGATGTTGCGCAGTTCGGTCATCGATCAGGCGGGACGAGTCCAGTCCATCAGAGCGGCCTTGGCCGGCAGGGTTCCGGCGGTGGCACCGGGTGCGATCAGAGCGGTCGGTTGCGGTCGGTGTCGGGCGCCCGCCGCTGCGGCGCGAGCAGCAGCAGCGTCGCCAGCGGCCACAGCGCGGCCTCGAGCAACGGCGACAGCAGGTAGCTCCAGCCCGGGAAGC
>JAKAIB010000263.1 GCA_021814605.1 Pseudomonadota bacterium
CCCGCTGTCGATCTTCACCGGCCAGATCGCCGCGGCCCTGGCCGCCGGCAACGTCGTTCTCGCCAAACCGGCCGAGGAGACGCCGCTCGTCGCCCACGCGGCGGGACGCCTGCTGCTCGATGCGGGCGTGCCGCCCGGTGCGCTGCAACTGCTGCCGGGCGACGGCCGCATCGGCGCCGCGCTGGTCGGCGATGCCCGCATCCGCGGCGTGCTGTTCACCGGTTCCACCGAGGTGGCGCGACTGATCCAGGCACAGCTCGCCACGCGGCTCGACGCCAACGGCCTGCCGATCCCGCTGATCGCCGAAACCGGCGGACAGAACGCGATGGTCGTCGACTCGTCAGCGCTGCCCGAACAGGCCGTGGCCGACATCGTCTCGTCGGCATTCGATTCCGCCGGCCAGCGCTGCTCGGCGCTGCGGATCCTGCTGGTGCAGGATGACGTCGCGCCGCGACTGCTCGACATGCTGCGCGGCGCGATGGCCGAACTGGCGATCGGCCGCCCCGACCGCCTCGGCACCGATGTCGGCCCGGTGATCAGCGTCGAGGCCCGCGACACCATCGTCGCGCACATCGACGCCATGCGCGATCGCGGGTTCCGGATCGATGCGCCGGATCTGCCGCCCGAAACCCGCCAAGGCCATTTCGTCGCGCCGACCCTGGTCGAGATTCCCTCGATCGACGTCCTGGGCCGCGAGGTGTTCGGCCCGGTGCTGCACGTGCTGCGCTACCGCAGCGGCGAGCTCGACGCGGCGATCGATGCCGTGAACGCGCTGGGCTATGCGCTGACCTTCGGTATCCACAGCCGCATCGACGAGACGATCGCACACGTCGCCTCGCGGATCAACGCCGGCAACATCTACGTCAACCGCAACGTCATCGGCGCGGTCGTCGGCGTGCAACCGTTCGGCGGACACGCGCGCTCGGGCACCGGTCCGAAGGCGGGCGGGCCGCTGTACCTGCGCCGCCTGATCGCGCCGTCCTGCGCCCCGTTCCTGCCCTGCGCCGAGCAGCCCGACGCGCTGCGCCAGTTCGTCGCGGCGCTGCACGGCCACGGCATCGCCACCGAGGCGTTGGGTGGCTATGCCGGGCAGTCGCCGGCGCTCGAGCCCATCACGCTGCGCGGCCCGGTGGGCGAACAGAACCAGTACGTGGTCAAGCCCCGAGGTACCCTGCTCTGCCGCGCCGACAGCCGCGACGGCCTGCTGCGCCAGGCCGCGGCGGCGCTGGCCACCGGGAACCGCGCCCTGCTGTCCGGACCGCATGCGCCGTCTGCAGCCGACCTCATTCCCGAGACATTGCGTGATCAGGTTCGCCCGGCTCAGCCGGACGACACCCCCGACGCCGCGCTGTACGCCGGGGATCCGGCGGGGCTGCTGGCGCTGCAGGCGGAGGTCGCCCGCTTCGAACACGCGGTCGTTCCGGTCTATGCCCTGCCACCTTGCGACAGCTTGGTGAAGGCCGACTACCCGCTCGAACTCCTGCTGCATGAGCAGTCGATCAGCGTCAACACGGCGGCAGCCGGCGGGAACGCCAGCCTGATGACCATCGGCTGAACACGCGGTCGAGGCGCTGCTCGAATGCGGGGGGACGGGCGGCGTCGCGAGGCCGCGGGGCATCGCGACCCTCGATCGCGCGGAGGCGGCGCCATGCGTGCGGCGCACGACCCGCACCGTGCGGGACATCAGCCGGCCCGTGCGGCCGACGTCGCCGTTGCCGGCCGACGTGCCTCGAAGCGGAGATACGCCCTGTCACCAATCGCGATCGACGCCGGCGATGTTGCATTGCACAATGCCGCCATCGATATCCCGTGCTGCACCCCATGGCGAGTGACGTGCTGCCAGCCGACCGGCTGGCTCTGTTCAACGAGTATGTCTGGCATCAGATGGGCAACCTGCATTCGTCCGCCTGGCTCGAGTTGCTCGATGCAACGACGCCGCGCGGCGCTGCGGTCCGGGCGTATTACCAGCAATTGCTGACCGCCGCTGACGACATCCTGGACCTCGTTCCTTCCGGCGCTGCCGACTGACGCCGACAAGGCGCGGACTGTGGGAGGCGGGCCGCAACGCGCCGCTGAGGACTGGGTTCGATGAGCGGATCTGAAACCGACCCGCCCGCTCGGCCCGAGCCGGAACCGAAGTGGTAGGATGCAAATTGCAGCGATGCGAGCCGGCGTCGCGCGGCAGACAAGTCCGGACGGTGGTGCAAACTCGCGTGGCAATTCTCGACGAGCCTTGTGGATCCGCAGAGTTGAGGAACCTGATGTCCTCTTCCGGTGCCAGCAATTCGAGCAATACGGGGAATTGGATTCCCCGTATTGCTTTTTGAACGAGGCACTGGCGGTTCGAACTGTCGAACGCGGCGCAGCGTAGCAACGTCCCTGGCCGGGATGGCGGAATCGGTAGACGCAGTGGACTCAAAATCCACCGCCCTTAAAAGCGTGCGGGTTCGAGTCCCGCTCCCGGCACCAAACAGATAGATCGACAATGTGCATAGTACGACAACAATCGCACATTTTCATATAAATCAATAAGTTATGGAAAACAGGCCCTCCGGGGCCTGTTTTCTTTTGTGCATTGTTTGCACCTGTTTGCTACGCTTTTTACTCAGCATCTACGCATGAGGTTACGCATGGCAAGCATCGGCAAGCACGGCGACGGCTGGCGCGCCCAAGTGTTCGTCAAGGGCAAGCGGGCAACGCGTGTGTTCAGAACGCAGCGCGAAGCCAGGGCCTGGGCGGACAAAACCGAGGCCGAGTTTCGCGCACCGCCCAAGGCCCCTGCCTCAACCCGTACGCTACGCGATCTACTGGAGCGCTACCGCGACGAGGTCACCCCCAAGAAAGAGACAAGTCGCACCGAAACAAACCGGATCAATGCGTTCTTGCGTGACTTCCCAGAGATCGCCGACAAACTCTTGCAGAACCTGGACACGCCGGACTTGGCTGCCTGGCGCGACAAGCGTCTGAGTGAGGTCAAGAGTGGGACCGTGCATCGCGACATCACCTGGTTGCGCGCGGCACTCAACAAGGCCCGCCTGGAATGGCGCTGGCTCGACACCAAACCGTTCGATGGCCTTGAGATCCCAGCGGACAGCCCCGAGCGTGAATCGTTATGGGGCTGGCGGGACATCCGCGCGATGTTCGACAATGCAGGCTACCGTCCCGGGCGCAAGCCTGAGAATGCGACGCAAGAGGCAATCCTCGCCTTTCATGTCGCATTGCGCACCGGAATGCGTAGTGGCGAGGTGCTGCAGCTCGGCGCGCGCACGCTGAACCTTGGCAAGCGCGTCGCCGTTGTCGAGCATAAGACACAGCGGTACACCGGTAAACCACGGCGCGTGCCCCTGCTCTCGCCTGCAGTACGGCTCCTAAAACCTTTCGCCGGGCAAGCGCGAATCTTCACCATTGGCGATGCCGACCGTGATGCATTGTTCCGAAAAGTGCGCGATCGGCTGATGCTCAAGCATCTGGATTTCCACGACAGCCGCGCAACGGCCCTGACGCACATGTCGCGCAAGGTGCCCGTGCAAGTGTTGTCCCGCATCAGCGGGCACAAGGACATTCGCATTCTCGTCAACCGCTACTACCGAGAATCCGCTGAGGACATCGCCAAACGGTTCGCGTAGATAGAAATGCTCCCCGCGCAAAGTCGGTTGGAGGTTTCATTGGGTGACCACGGCGGCGGTCGTCTGAGTTTTTGCACGGCGCAGCGACCCGAGAATCGCACATAGCCCTTCTGTCCCGGCCGCCGTTGCAAGGCTACTCCGTACACGCTGAGTCCAGCCCGGGCAGATCCCGAGCCTCCCGCGGCTGGCGAGCCGCATGGGCCCACCCAGGTCGCCGACGCATCGGCTGACTCTGCGTCCTGCCCCCGCTGACGTTGGCTGCGTCGACTTGCATCCCCGCCTTCCTGTGATGAGATGGTCCACATCCTCGTCCCGGAGCGCCCACGATGCCCATCCAACCCGCAGCGCAACCCGCATCCTCGTCACCCCCATCCCGGCTGTCCAGCCGCCTGGCCGCGCTGCGCGACATCCTGCTCGTGCTGTGCTGGACCGACTC
>JAKAIB010000028.1 GCA_021814605.1 Pseudomonadota bacterium
AAGCGCGGCTGGACGGTGGTGGCCTCGACCGGGAAGACGGCGGAGGCGGATTACCTGCGCGAACTGGGGGCGGCCGAGGTGGTCGATCGCCAGGCGCTGTCCGAGCCTGGGAAACCGCTGCAGAAGGAGCGCTGGGCCGCGGTGGTCGACAGCGTGGGCAGCCACACGCTGGCCAATGCCTGTGCGCAGACGCGCTGGGGTGGCGTGGTTGCGGCCTGCGGGTTGGCCGGCGGCATGGATTTCCCGACCACGGTGGCGCCGTTCATCCTGCGCGGCGTCACGCTCGCCGGGATCGACAGCGTGATGCAGCCACTTGCTGCCCGGCGGGTCGCCTGGCAGCGGCTGGCCGAGGACCTCGACGCGGTGTCGCTCGATCGGATCGCCCGCGAGGTGCCGCTGCGCGACGCTGAATCGGTGGCGCGGGATCTGCTCGCCGGGGCGGTTCGCGGGCGGGTGGTGGTCCGGGTCTGACGAGCCGGTGCTGGCGGCGCGAGTCAGTACGCCGTCAGCGCCCGTGCCTACGCTGGTCCGGTCGTCGAAACCATAAAGGAGACATCATGCACGACACGAACTATGCGGAGTTTTATCGCCGCTCGGTCGAGGCGCCCGAACAATTCTGGGCAGACCAGGCACGGGCGATTGATTGGCACCGCCCCTGGGACCAGGTGCTCGACGGTAGTCGCAAGCCGTTCGCGCGCTGGTTCGTCGGCGGGATGACCAACCTGTGCCACAACGCGGTCGACCGGCATCTGCCGGAGCGCGCCGGCCAGCCGGCATTGATCTACGTCTCGAGCGAAACCGGCGAGGAGCGGACCTACAGCTACGCCGAGTTGCACCGCGAGGTGCAGACCATGGCGGCGAGCCTGCGCGCGTTGGGCGTCGAAGCCGGCGACCGGGTGCTGATCTACATGCCGATGATTCCCGAGGCGGTGTTCGCGATGCTGGCCTGCGCGCGGCTCGGCGCGGTGCATTCGGTAGTCTTCGGAGGATTCGCGTCGGTCAGTCTGGCGGCGCGGATCGACGACGCCCGGCCGCGGGTGATCGTCAGCGCCGACGCCGGATCGCGCGCGGGCAAGGTCATTCCCTACAAGCCGCTGCTCGACGAGGCGCTGCGGCTGTCGACGCATCCGGCGGCACAGGTTCTGATCGTCGACCGCGGACTGGCGCCATGGGATCGGGTGGCCGGGCGCGACCGAAGCTATGCCGAACTGCGTGCCACCCATGCGAACGACGCGGTCGATTGCGTCTGGGTCGACTCCACGCATCCGAGCTACATCCTCTACACCTCGGGCACGACCGGCCGGCCGAAGGGCGTGCAGCGCGATACCGGTGGCTATGCGGTCGCGCTGCGCATGTCGATGGAAGTCATCTTCGGAGGACGTCCGGGAGAGACCTATTTTTCGACCAGCGACATCGGCTGGGTGGTCGGCCACAGCTACATCGTCTATGCGCCGTTGCTGACCGGAATGGCGACGGTGCTCTACGAGGGGACGCCGATCCGGCCCGACGCCGCGGTGCTGTGGCGCATCGTCGAGCAGTACCGGGTCAACCTGATGTTCTCGGCGCCGACGGCGATGCGGGTGCTGCGGCGCCACGATCCGGCGCTGCTGACGCGGCACGACCTGTCGAGCCTGCGCGCGATCTTCCTCGCGGGCGAGCCGCTCGACGAGCCGACCGGTCGGTGGGTGGCCGAATCGATGAACAAGCCCGTCATCGACAACTACTGGCAGACCGAGACCGGCTGGCCGATCCTCGCCACCCCGGCGCAGTTTCCCGAAACCCGTGCCCGCTTCGGTTCGCCCGGGGTCGCGATGCCCGGATACCAGGTCTGCCTGCGCAACGAGCACGATGGCGCGCCGGTCGCGGCCGGGGAGAAGGGCGTCCTGGCGATCGATTGGCCGCTGCCGCCGGGATGCCTGCAGACGGTGTGGGGCGACGACGCCCGCTTCGTCAATACCTACTGGGGTACCTACCCTAACCTCCAGGTGTATTCGACCTTCGACTGGGGGCGGCAGGATGCCGACGGCTACATCTACATCCTCGGTCGCACCGATGACGTGATCAACGTGGCCGGCCACCGCCTCGGCACGCGTGAAATCGAGGAAAGCGTCAGTTCGCACGCGGCGGTCGCCGAAGTGGCGGTGGTCGGCGTGCATGACGCCCTCAAGGGGCAGGTCGCCTGGGCGTTCGTGGTGCCCAAGCCGGGACAGTTGCCCTCGGGCGGCAACGATGCGCTGGAGCAATCCATCGCCGCGCACGTCGACGCCCAGCTTGGTGCCGTCGCGCGGCCGCAGCGCATCTATTTCGTCTCGGCTCTGCCCAAGACACGCTCGGGCAAGCTGCTGCGGCGCGCGATCCAGGCGGTCTGCGAGGGGCGCGATCCGGGCGATCTGACGACGCTCGAAGACCCGATTGCGCTGGATCAAATTCCGGCGGCCATCGCGGGGGCCTGATTTCCCCCTGCGCGCCGGCCTGCGGCTGGGTCGGCGCTGGCGCCCGTGACTATGCCGGGAGCGGCCTGCCAAGGGGCGTGCGGCAATTTGTCCGACGTGCCTGTTCGTCGCCGCAGCGCCCCGGAGGGCGGATTTCAGGGTTTGACCTGATCCTAGGGTAACTCCTAGCCAGGAGATGTGGACAAGGGCTGCTTCGGCCCGAAAAATATCAGTCATTGCTTATAAGCAAATTCACTTGCCTCAGCCCACCATGCGAACTGAACTGCTTGCCCCGACCGCGGACGATCTCTCGGTCGATGCCGATCGGGTGTTCGACTCCGCCGCGGAACTGTTCGGCGTGCTCGCCACCCCGCTGCGCCTGCGCATCCTCAATGCCATCTGTACGGGCGAGCGCAGCGTCGGCGAGATCATGGAGGCAGTCGCTTCCACCCAGCCCAATGTGTCACAGCATCTCAAGGTGCTGTACCAGGCCGGCGTCGTCGCCAAGCGGCGCGTCGGCAACCTGGTCTATTACCGGGTGCAGAGTGAAAAGGCGGTGCAACTGTGCCGCACGGTCTGCACCCAGATCGCCATCGAGCTAGACGATCCGGATTCGGTTTCCCAGTCCGACCGCTTGGCCCGACGTGCCTACTAGAGCGAGAAAGAGGATGAGTGACTACACAAAAAGACTAGGCCGGCTGCGCAAGGCGCCGGAGAACTTCCTGACCGCCGAGCAGATCGCGCAGGTGCAGGCCGGGCGGCGCGACTTCCTGCGCAAGGCATTCCTGACGGCCAGTGCGACCATGGCAGCCGGCGGGGCGTCGAGCGTGTATGCCGCGGACCGCAAGGACTGGGAAGGCGACAAGGGGAGCAAGCTCATCCTCGACAAGCCCGAATGGGGGACCATGCTCGGCCGTCCGGTGAACGAACCGCCGTATGGCATGCCCTCGAAGTACGAAAAGGATCTCGTCCGGCGGATCAGCCCGGGCCTGTCCGCGGTCAACGGCGCCAACGTCGCGTTCGCGCCGCTGCAGGGCATGTTCGGCATCATCACGCCGTCGGGCCTGCACTTCAACCGCTCGCACCAGGGCTGGTACGACATCAACCCCGAAGACTTCCGCTTCATGGTGATGGGCGAGGGCAAGCTGATCAAGCAGCCCAAGGTCTATTCCGTCGGCGACATCATGCGCATGCAGCCGGTGTCGCGCATCCATTTCATCGAATGCGGGGCCAACTCGGCGCCGGAATGGGGCAACGTCGCGCTGCCGACGGTGCAATACACCCACGGCATGGTGTCGTGCAGTGAATTCACCGGCGTGCCGCTGATCGACATCCTGGAAGACTGCGGTGCCGACCTGAAGGGCGTGCGCTTCATCATGGCCGAGGGTGCCGACGGCTCGCACGAGAACCGCACCATCCCGATGTCGCTGGTGCTGTCGGGCGAAGTGCTGGTGGCGTACGGCCAGAACGGCGAGATGCTGCGCCCGGAGAACGGCTATCCGCTGCGGCTGGTGGTCCCGGGGGTCGAAGGCGTGTCGCAGATCAAGTACCTGCGCCGCATCAAGCTGGGGACGGAGCCGTTCGGCGCCAAGGACGAAACCGTCGGCTATGTCGATCTGATGCCCGACGGCCGGCTGCGCCAGTACACCTCGGTGATGGAGGTCAAGTCGGTCATCACCTCGCCTTCGGGTGGTCAGGTGCTGCTCGACAAGGGGCTGTACAACGTGTCCGGTCTGGCGTGGTCGGGCCGTGGCCGGATCAAGCGTGTCGACGTGTCGTTCGACGGCGGCGTCAGCTGGCAGCCGGCGCGCCTCGAGGGGCCGATCCAGAACAAGGCGCTCACCCGGTTCAACATTCCCTGGGTTTGGAAGGGGGACGTGGCATTCCTGCAAAGCCGCGCGGTTGACGAGACCGGCATGGTGCAACCCACCTACGAGCAGCTGCGCAAGGTGCGCGGCAACCGCTCCGTCTACCACAACAACGCAATCCAAACCTGGCAAGTCGAAGAAAATGGAGATGTCCGCAATGTTCAACTCGCGAATTCGTAAAGCCGCGCTGGCGACCGTTCTCGCCGGGGCCTTCGCGGGTGGCGCGTTCGCCGCCGGCGTTCCGGCGAATGCACGGGTGACCGCGAAAGACGTTCGCCTCGACGCGACGCTGGGACGTGCGGCGACCGCCGATGAAGTCAAGGCATGGAACATCGACGTCCGACCCGACTTCCAGGGTCTGCCCCCGGGGCAGGGCAGTGTCGCCACCGGAACCAAGGTGTGGGAGGCCAAGTGCGCCGCCTGCCATGGCGACTTCGCGGATTCCAACTCGGTGTTCCCGCCCATCGTCGGCGCCTACCAGGCGACCAAGGAGGACATCAAGACCGGCCGGGTCGCGAAGCTGCGCGACATCAACGACGGCGCCACGACCATCGAGAAGCTGTCGACCCTGTCGACGCTGTTCGATTACATCCATCGCGCCATGCCGTGGAACGCGCCCGACTCACTGAGCTGGGACGAAACCTACGCACTGGTGGCCTACCTGATGAACCTCGCGAATGTCGTGCCGAGCAATTTCGTGCTGACCCGCGACAACGTCCAGCAGGTCCAGGACATGCTGCCGAACCGCAACGGCATGATCTGGAATCATGGCATGTGGCCGGGCAAGGAGATCGGAAATGGGGGTATCCCGGATACCCACAACACGGAATGCATGAAAAACTGTGCTCCGACTCCGAAGATCACCAGCTTCATTCCCGAGTACGCGCTGAACAACAACGGCAACCTCGCCGACCAGTACCGGCAGTGGGGTCCGATCCGCGGAATGGTCACCGAGTCCAAGGCCGAGCAGGAAAAGCAGGCCAAGGAGAAGGCTGCCGCGGCGAGCAATCCGAACGCCAAGGTCGTTGCCCTGCTGAAGGACAAAGCGTGCCTAGCGTGCCACAGCCTCGGCGACAACAAGCTGGTCGGTCCTGGCTACAAGGAAATCGCCGGGAAGTACGGCGGCAAGAACGATATGGTCGGCGAGCTCGCCACCCGCATCATCAAGGGGGGATCCGGAACCTGGGGTTCGATCCCGATGCCACCGCAGACGCTGAGCGAGGCGGACGCCAAGATGATCGCGCAGTGGATTGTCGACGGCGCGAAGCAGTAACACGTTATTTCGATACAGGTCCGTTCCTGTTCACCTCAAGGAGAAGTCTGATGAATCAATCCCGTCGCCAGGTCATGCAGCTCGGTGCAGGAGCGGCGGCCGTCGGCCTTGCCGCGTCGGCCGGTCTGATGCCGACCGTCGCCCAGGCCGCCGACGCCCCGGGTTGGAATGTCCCGCTGTTCGAAGCCAAGTCGTTCAACGACGTGGCCAAGATCCTCGGCGGCACCCCGACCGAGAGCACCGACGTGCAGATCATCGGTCCGGATATCGCCGAGAACGGCGCCGTCGTTCCGGTCGGCTTGAAGAGCAACGCGGCCGGCACGACCGCGCTGGCCATCGTGGTCGAGAAGAATCCGACGTCGCTCGCCGCCATGTTCAACATGACCGACGCGTCCGTTCCGAACGTCGCGACCCGTATCAAGATGGCGCAGACCTCGAATGTCTACGCCGTGGCGAAAGTCGGTGACAAGCTGCTGTTCAGCAAGAAGGAAATCAAGGTCACGCTCGGCGGTTGCGGCGGCTGAGCCAGCCGGCGATCGCGAGTTTCCATCGAATTTCCGCTGCTAGGCAGCATCCATTCAATCATTAGGAGTTCACACAATGGCTTTCCCGATGCGTATGCGGGCAAACGTCGAAGGCGATGCGGTCGTCGTTCGCGTGCTGATGACCCACCCCGAGGACACCGGTCTGCTCAAGGACAAGGATGGCAAGGTGATCCCGGCGCACTTCATCCAGTCGGTCACCTGCAAGAGCAACGACAAGACCGTGATGACCTGCGACTGGGGTACGGCGATCTCGAAGAATCCGTTCCTGGAGTTCCGCTACAAGGGCGGCAAGTCCGGCGACAAGATCACCGTGTCCTGGATCGACAACAAGGGCGATACGTCTTCCGCCGACACGACCGTGTCCTGATGACGGAAGCCCAGTGCGCGAAGCCGTTTCGGCTTCGCGCATCGTGTTTTTCCACCGCTGCGAGGAGACCATGAGAAACCGTACAAAAAAAGCTGCCGTGCTGGCCGGTGTTGCGCTGCCCGTGATGTTGTGGGCGGGTGCGACGGTACAGCGGGCCCAGGCCGCTGAATCCATCACCCAGCAGGGCAACGCCTATCTTCAGCTGATGAACGAGATGGGCGGCAACCCCGCCGATTTCAACATCGACGACGGCAAGAAGCTCTGGACCGAGAAGCGCGGTCCGAAGAACGCTTCGCTGGAACAGTGCGACCTGGGACTCGGGCCCGGCGTGGTCAAGGGTGCCTACGCCCAGCTGCCGCGCTACTTCCCGGATACCAAGAAGGTCCAGGATCTCGAGTCGCGGCTGGTCTACTGCATGGAAACCCTCCAGGGATTCAGTGCGAAGGAGGCGGACAAGGCGCCGTTTGCCAAGGAAGGCGGCAATGCCTCGCCCCTGGAGAACATCGCCATGTACGTGGCGCACGAATCCAACGGCATGACGATCGCGATTCCGCAGAGCAACGCCGCGGAAAAGCTGGCCTACGAGGATGGCAAGAAGCTGTTCTTCTACCGTGCCGGACCGTTCAATTTCTCCTGCGCGACCTGCCATTCGGAGAAGGACAAGCGGATCAAGATTTCCGCGCTGCCCGACCTCGTCGACAATGGCCCGAACGGTGCGCGCGTCTCCTATGCCACCTGGCCGGCGTATCCGAACTCGCAAGGCGTGGCGCGGACCCTGGAATGGCGCATGTTCGCCTGCTTCCGGCAGCAGCGATTCCCCGCGCCCAAGTTCACCTCGAATGCAGTGATCGACCTGATCACCTACATGGGCGTGAATTCCAACGGCGCGACGCTGCAGACGCCTTCGTTCAAGCGCTAATCCAGGAGACAACATGAAAAGAGCGACATTGATTGTGCTGGCCGGCGCCGCAGCGGCAGCGCTGGCCGGATGCGCCGGCATGGATCAGTCCGCATCGTCGGGCAATCCGTTCGAGACCGCCTCGTTCCAGTCGATCCTGAAGAAGGACTTCGTGTCCAAGGGACAGGCGACGGTCGATCGGCTGCAGCAGACCCCGGCTCAGGAGGCCTGCTCGAAATACGCATATCTCGGCCAGCCGATGCCCGCCGACCTGTCCAAGCAGATCGAGGCCCAGGCGACCGCAGGCGTGGTCTATCCCAAGGACGGCCAGTACATGGGTGACTGGAAAGCAGGCCTGAAGATCGCCGAGGATGGCAAGGGCATGCAGTGGAGCGACAAGCCGGGCACGCCGAACGGCGGCAACTGCCTGGCGTGCCACGAGATGATCAAGAACGATCCCTCGCAGGGCAACATCGGTCCCTCGCTGCTGCACTACGGCAAGCTGCGTGGCAACAGCGAGGCGATCCTGAAGTACACCTGGGAGCGGATCTATGACTCGCAGGCGTTCAACGCCTGCAGCTTCATGCCGCCGTTCGGCGCCAACCACATCCTCACCGAACAGCAGATGAAGGACGTCATGGCGCTACTGATGGATCCGAAGTCTCCGGTCAACGCCGACTGAACGGAAGAAGCCGTTCGGTTCGCGTGGTTCCCCGCCCGATCGCTGTGGATTTGGCGGGGTTTTATTTTTCTGTCGAGGTAATCGCATGAGTCTGACCCGCCGTGAATTCATGGGTGTGCTTGCAGCGGCCGCGGCCACGGGCTTCCCCGTGACACGCGAAGCGACGGCTGCCGAAGTCAAGAGTCTCTACATGCCCCCGGTGACGGGCAACGTGCACTTCTTGCACATGACCGACAGCCATGCGCATCTGCGTCCGCTGTACTTCCGCGAGCCCAACGTCAACATCGGTGTCGGCTCGATGAACGGACACCTCCCCCATCTGGTCGGGACGAACTACCTCAAGCGCGTGGGATTCAAGCCCAACACCCGCGAGTCCTACGGTTTCACCTACCTCGACTTCATCCGTGCCGCCAAGCAGTACGGCAAGATGGGCGGATACGCCCACATCGCAACCTTGGTCAAGCAGCTCAAGGGGTCGCGCCCGGGCGCGCTGCTGCTCGATGGCGGCGACACCTGGCAGGGAACGGCGCTGGCGCTGTGGACCAAGGGGCAGGACATGGTCGAAGCCCAGCTCCAGCTTGGCGTCGACGTCATGACCGCGCACTGGGAGTTCACCTACGGGCAGGATCGCGTCAAGGAAATCGTGTCCAAGGACTTCAAGGGCAAGATCGACTTCGTCGCGCAGAACGTCAAGACCGCCGACTTCGGCGATCCGGTCTTCCCGAACTACGTGATGAAGCAGATGAACGGGGTCCAGGTCGCGATCATCGGCCAGGCCTTCCCGTACACCCCGATCGCCAACCCCGGCTACCTGATGCCGGACTGGACCTTCGGCATCGACACCGAGCACATGCAGAAGGTGGTCAAGGAAGTGCGGCAGAAGGGCGCCGAACTGGTGGTGGTGATCTCGCACAACGGCATGGACGTCGACAGGAAGATGGCCAGCCTGGTCGAGGGAATCGACTGCATCTTCGGCGGCCACACCCACGACGGCGAGGCCGTCGCGGTCGAGGTGCGTCGCCCCTCCGGCGGCATGACCCTGGTCACCAACGCCGGGTCGCACGGGAAATTCCTGGCTGTGATGGACTTCGACGTCCGTGGCGGCAAGATGGTCGGCTACAAGTACAAGCTGCTGCCGGTGTTCTCGGATCTGATCCCGGCCGATCCGGACATGGAGGCGCTGGTCGCCAAGGTGCGTGCGCCGTACGAAGACAAGCTCACCGAGGTTCTGGCGCACACCGAAGGCGTGCTCTATCGCCGCGGCAACTTCAACGGCACGTGGGACCAGCTGGTGCTCGACGCCATGCTGGCGGTGCGTGGTGGCGACCTGGCGTTCTCGCCCGGGTTCCGCTGGGGCGGCAGCCTGCTGCCGGGATCGGCGATCACCCGCGAGGACATGATGACCCAGCTGGCGATCACCTATCCGTACTGCACCCTGACCGAAATGACCGGCGCGACGGTGAAGAACGTCATGGAGGACGTCTGCGACAACCTGTTCAACCCGGACCCGTATTACCAGCAGGGCGGCGACATGGTCCGGGTCGGCGCACTGGAATACAACTGTGCGCCCAACGAGAAGATGGGCAACCGTATCCAGGACATGCGCCTGCACGGCAAGCCGATCGACCCGAAAAAGACCTACAAGGTGGCCGGCTGGGCGCCGGTGCAGCAGGCAAGCGCCACGGCCGAGAATCCGCCGATCTGGGACATCGTCGAGGAATACCTCAAGCACCAGAAGGTGATCAAGCCGTTGCGGGTCAACGAGCCCAAGCTGATTGGCGTGAAAGGCAACGCCGGTCTCGCCGACTACACGAAGGCGGCCTGACGCCGTCCGCGACTGCGGAGATCACGGCCCGCGACCGGTTCGCGGGCCGTTTTTCTTGGGGCAGGCAGGCCAGTTGAACCCTTGCTCAACAAGCAACGACAAGTTTTTGAAGTTGCTCGGGATTCGTTCATTTGCTAGGCTTACTCCATTGCGCACACAGCCCGCCCTGGCGACCATGCAGCCGTTTGTCCGATCATTTTTCCGCTGGCCCGCGATGGTGGTCGTCTGCACGCTGTTCTGCTGGGCGGGTGTTGGCCCGGCTCCCGCAGGCGCTGCGGAACCGTCGCACACGGTCCAGCAGCACCGGACGAAGAAGATCGTGCGGCACGCCAAGGTCGTGAAGCGGCGGGTCGTCCATCACAAGATCGTGCCCCGGCGGCGGCCCGTGCACGTGAAACCTCGCCCCGCCGTCGCGAGTCGGCATGAACGCCTTGCCTCGGCGGCTTCAGCGGTCGAGGCGCCGCGGTTCGCGTCGGCAAGCTCGACGGCGCCGAACGACGATCCGGTCTTCCTGCGTTCCGGATCGGCCTTGGTCGTCGACGAAAGCACCGATCGTGTGCTGCTCAGCAAGAATGCCGACACCGCACGGCCGATCGCGTCGCTGACCAAGCTGATGACGGCGATGGTGCTGCTCGACGCGCACCTGCCGATGGATCAGATCATCGAGATCACCGACGCCGACATCGACACCCTGAAGCACAGCGCGTCGCGCCTGCAGCCGGGCATCCGGCTCAGCCGCGAGGAACTTCTCAAGCTGGCGCTGATGTCGTCCGAGAACCGCGCCGCCCACGCCCTTGCCCGGACCTATCCCGGCGGACTTCCGGCGTTCGTCGCGGCGATGAACCGCAAGGCGCATGAACTCGGCATGGACTCGACCCGCTACGTCGAGCCGACCGGACTGTGGCCGCAGAACGAATCGACCGCGCACGACCTGGCTCTGCTGGTCAAGGCGGCTTATCACTATCCGCTGATCCGCCAGTTCTCGACCCATCCGGAGAGCGAGGTCGATGTCGGCCGGCGGACGCTGCAGTACCGCAACACCGATCATCTGCTGTTCAATCGCGGCTGGGAGATCCTGCTGCAGAAGACCGGCTACATCAACGAGGCAGGGCATTGCCTGGTGTTGCAGACCAAGTTCGAAGGCCGGCGGGTGATCGTCGTGCTGCTCGACGCCTGGGGCAAGTATTCGCACTTCGGCGATGCGGAGCGGATCCGCTCCTGGGTCGAGGCGCGCGGGTTCGACGCGCTGCACGACGCGGCGCCGCTGCAGCCCCGCGAGGAGGCCCGTCGGGCCGTGCGCCCGCGGTTGTTGCGCACTGCCCTGGTCGACGACCGGAATTCCGGCCAGTGACGGCCTGAAGGGGCGAGCCGCCGTTCAGCGGCGCGCCGGTTTGTAGCCGAGGCCGGCGGAGATGCGCTCGGCGGTCTGCCGCACCTTCTGCTTCCAGTCTTCCATCAGCCGGTCGGCAGGCGCCGAAAGCGACAGCCCGGCGACCAGGCGCCCAGTGTCGTCGTAGATTCCGGCGCCGATGCAGCGCACGCCGAGTTCGAGTTCTTCGTTGTCGCGGGCGTAGCCGTCGGCCCGCACCTTGTCCAGTTCGCGCTCGAGCTGGACAAGATTGGTGATGCTGTTGCGGGTCTGGCCGGCCAGACCGGTGCGCAGGCTGTACGCCTTCACCTGCGTCGGGTCGTCGGCCGCGAGGAACAGCTTGCCGACCGAGGTCAGATGCAGCGGCGCATGTCCGCCGACCGCGCGCACCACCTGCATCCCCGACTGTTCGCTGTAGGTGCGCTCGATGTAGATGATCTCGTCGCCCTGGCGCACGCTCAGGTTGACAGGCTGGTGGGTCAGGCGATGCAGTTCGCGCATCGGTGCAAGCGCGATGTCCCGGACGTTCAGCCGCGCCTTGACCAGGTTGCCGTATTCCAGCAGGCGCATGCCCAGCCGGTAGGTGCCCGAATCGACGCGTTCGACCAGACGGCCGAGCACCAGATCGTTGAGGATGCGGTGCGCGGTCGAGGCGTGTAGTCCTGTTGCGCTGCCGATGTCCTTGAGCTGCATCGGGTCGGGATTGCGGGCCAGGACGTCGAGCACCGCGAACGCGCGGCCCAGAACCTGGATGTTCGGTTCCGCGGCGGCCGCCTCTGGCTGCGGCTTGCTCGCGGTTTGCGTCGGAGTCATGGGTGGCAATTTTACATTCCGGAACGTCATCCTGCATATCGGGAAGGGGCGGCGGCGTGCCGTGCCGCCATCCGGCCGGCGGGGTGGCGCGCCATAATGTTGGCATGAAAAAGCGAATCGGACTGTTCATCACCTGTCTGGCCGACGTCATGCGACCGAGCATTCCGATGGCGGCAGTGGAGCTGCTCGAGGCGGCGCATTTCGAGGTGCACGTTCCGATGAGCCAGACCTGCTGCGGCCAGCCGGCATACAACTCGGGTGACCGGCGGACGACGTTGGCGTTGGCGGAGAAATTCCTCGGCGAATTCGAATCGTTCGACTATGTGGTGGCGCCGTCGGGCTCTTGCATGGGAACGATCAAGACCCATTACCCGGACGTGCTCAGGGACCAGCCCGACCTGCTGCAGCGCTACGCCGCATTGCAGCCGCGGCTGTACGAACTTACCGACTTCCTGGTCAACGTCGCCCGGATCGAGAGCGTGCCCGGCCGTTTCGACGGTGCGGTGACGTACCACGATTCCTGTTCCGGATTGCGCGAGCTGGGGGTCAAACGGCAGCCGCGCCAGCTGCTCGCCGCGGTGCCGGGGCTGGAGCTGCGCGAGATGGAGCAATGCGAGCAGTGCTGCGGTTTCGGCGGCACGTTCGCGGTGAAGTACGGCGGCATCTCGACGGCCATCGTCGACGACAAATGCGCCAACATCAAGGCGACCGGCGCGCGGGCAGTGGTGCTCGGCGATCTGGGTTGCATGCTGCATATCGAAGGCCGGCTGCGCCGTCAGGGGGACGAGTCCACCCAGGTGCTGCACATCGCCGAAGTCCTCGCGGGGAAGACCTGAATGCAATCGCAAGCCATGCACTTCAAGGCGCGCGCCGGGCAGAAGCTCGCCGACCGGCGCCTGCAGCAGAACCTGAAGAAGCTGTCGACGAAGTTCGTGTCGGGGCGCGCGGCGGCGATTGCCGCGCTCGACGATTTCGAGGGCATCCGCGACAGCGCGGTATCGCGTCGCAATTCGGCGCTGCACCGGCTTGACGTCTGGCTGGAGCGCTTCGAGGCCGAGGCGCGGCGGCGCGGGACCGAGGTGCTGTGGGCACAGTCGCCACGGGAGGCCGCGGAACTGATCGTCCAGATCGCTCGCAGGCACGGCTGCAGACAGGCGATCAAGTCCAAGTCGATGGTGTCGGAGGAAATCGGGCTGAACGCCGCACTCGAGGCGGCTGCGGTGCAGGTCACGGAGACGGACCTGGGGGAATACATCTTGCAGATCAACGACGGCGAGCCGCCGTCGCACATCATCGCCCCGGTGGTCCACAAGGACAAGGAGGAGATCGCCGATCTGTTCGCCAAGACGCACCACCGGCCGCGGCTGACCGACATTCCACAGATGACGCGGGAAGCACGCGAAGTGCTGCGTGCCAAGTTCCTCTCGGCCGATATGGGCATCACTGGCGCGAACTTCCTGGTGGCGGAAACCGGATCGGTCGCGCTGGTCACCAACGAGGGCAACGAAGGCATGTGCACCATCCTGCCGAAGGTGCACGTCGCCGTGACCGGGATCGAGAAGGTCCTGCCGACCCTGGAGGATCTCGCTGCGGTGATGCGGCTGCTGCCCCGGTCGGCCACCGGGCAGACGATCAGCAACTACTTTTCCATTCTGACCGGTCCGCGCATCGACGGCGATCTCGACGGCCCCGAGCACATGTACGTCGTCCTGCTCGACGGCGGCCGCAGCAGCCTGGTCGGCGGCGCGTTCCAGGACATGCTGCGCTGCATCCGCTGCGGCGCGTGCATGAACCATTGTCCCGTCTACCAGAAGATCGGGGGTCACGCGTACGGATGGGTGTACCCCGGGCCGATGGGGTCGGTGCTGACGCCGAGCTACCAGGGGCTGGAGAACGCGCGCGACCTGCCGCAGGCGGCAACGCTATGCGGGCAGTGCGAGGCGGTCTGCCCGATGAAGATTCCGCTGCCCGGCCTGCTGCGCAAGCTGCGCGAACAGCAGTTCGAGCGGCAGTTGCGACCGCTGCGCGAAACCTGGTTGCTGCGATTGTGGGGATTCGCCGCACGGCATCCCGCGGTCTATCGTCTGGGGGCGCGGCTGGGGGGGCGGCTGCTGCGGCTGCTCGGCGGCGAGCGACGGCGCATCCACCACCTCCCCGGAGTCCGCGGCTGGGCCGACCACCGCGATCTGGTGACGCCGGACGGGCCGACGTTCAAGCAGCAGTTCGCGGCCCGTCGGAAGCTTCCCGCCTCAGCTTGATCCCGGCGCGGCGAGCGGATCGACCCACTCGCCGTCGCGGTACACCTCGAACGGCCGGAAATTGGACTTGTAGGCCATCTTCCGGCTGTGGGCGATCCAGTAGCCGAGGTAGACATACGGCAGCTGCATCGCCCGCGTCTGCTCGATCTGCCAGAGAATGTTGTAGGTGCCGTAGCTGCTGCCGCGGTCGCCGGGTTCGTAGAAGGTGTAGACCGCCGACAGCCCGTCGGAGAGGACGTCGACCACCGACACCATCTTCAGCGCTCCCGCGGCGTCGGGTGTCGGGCCCGCCTCGCGGAATTCGACCAGCCGGGTGTTCACCCGGCTCTGCAGCAGGAACTGCGCGTACTGGTCGATGCTGTCGTGATCCATCCCGCCGCCAGTGTGCCGGACCGACTGGTAGCGCAGGTAGAGCTGATAGTGTTCCGGGACGAATCCGAGCTTGAGCACTCGCACCGCGAGCGCGGTGTGGCGCTTCCAGATGCGCTGTTGCGTCCGGTCGGGACGGAAGTGCTCTGTCGCGATCCGGATCGGCTGGCAGGCGCGGCAGTCGTCGCACTGCGGACGGTAGGTGAACAGTCCGCTGCGGCGAAATCCGGCGTGCACGAGGTCGGAGTAGACGTCGGCGTTGATCAGATGACTCGGCGTGGCGACCTGCGAACGCGCCGTCCGTCCGGGCAGATAGCTGCAGGGATACCCGGCGGTTGCATAGAACTGCAGGGTGGTGAACGGAAGTTCCTTGGGATGGGTCACAGCCAGCGCGCACAGTCCGTCTGGAAGGTCGGCCAATCATACTGCCAGGCGGTCACCGGAGCGCGCGCAGTGGCTTGTGCCACGTGTTCGAGGAACCGGGCGCGGGGGATCGGCGTGGCGCCGAGGCTGGCCAGATGCGCCGTCTGCTGCTGGCAGTCGATCATCGCAATGGCGTTGCGCAGGCAGAAGCCGCACAGCGCCATCAGCAGGATCTTCGAGCCGTCGGTGACGTCGGTGAACATCGATTCGCCGTAGAACATGCGTCCGATGCAGACCCCATACAGTCCCGCGCGCAGCGTCTTTCCCTCCCACAGTTCAAAGCTGTGCGCCATGCCGCGATGGTGCAGTTCCGTGTAGGCGGCCAACATCGACGGCGAGATCCACGTGCCCGTCGACTCGCGCTGGGCCCCGCATTGACGCATCACCCCGGGAAAGTCGGCATCGAGGGTCAGGCGTGACGGCAGGTTGCGCATCCAGCGCCGCGCCGATTGTCGCAGCGAGCGATGGACCCGAAGATCCTGCGGTTGCAGCACCATGCGCGGGTCTGTACTCCACCACAAGATGGGCTCGCCCGGATTGAACCAGGGGAAGATCCCGGCGCGGTAGGCGCGTTCGAGCGTCTCGGCATCGAGCCGTCCGCCGGCTGCGAGCAGCCCCGGGAAAGGCGACAATGCGGGCAAGGCCCGCGACGCAGGCGGAAAATCCTCACCCGGCGCCAGTCGCGGGATTTGCCAGTTCATAGCCTTTGGGCGGATTCGATCAGTATGCCAATTTACCAATTCGACGCGTGGACGCCAGAAATCGCGTCCGACGCCTATGTCGCTCCCGGAGCGCAGGTCATGGGGCGGGTACGGCTGCTGCCGCGCTCGAGCGTGTGGTTCGGCGCGGTGCTGCGCGGCGACAACGAGCCCATCGTGATCGGCGAGGAGTCCAACATCCAGGACGGATCGGTGCTCCATACCGACCCCGGCTATCCCCTCGAGGTCGGCGCACGGGTGACGGTGGGCCATCAGGCCATGCTGCACGGGTGCACCATCGGAGAAGGCAGCCTGATCGGGATCCAGGCGGTGATCCTGAACGGGGCGCGCATCGGTCGCAACTGCCTGGTCGGTGCCGGTGCGCTGGTCACCGAGGGCAAGCAGTTTCCCGACGGCGTGCTCATCATCGGGTCGCCCGCTCGCGTCGTGCGCGAACTCGACCCGAAGGACATCGCGGCGATGCATGCCAACACCCGGCACTACGTCGAGCGTGCGCTGCGTTATCCCGACGCGCTGCGGCCGATCGGATCATGAGCGATCAACTCGTCAAATTCCTGCTGGGCGACGGTCATGTGCGCGGCGTGCTGGTTCGGCTCGAATCCACCTGGGCCGCGCTGCAGCAGCGCCGCGCGTATCCCGTTGCGGTCGCGCCGCTGATCGGCCAGATGGCGGCGGCATCGACCCTGCTGGCCGGGAGCCTCAAGTTCGACGGCTCGCTGATCCTGCAGATCCATGGCGACGGTCCGTTGCAGCTCGCCGTTGCCGAGTGCCAGCCCGACTTCGGCGTGCGCGCCACCGCCAAGGTCGCCGACGACGCGGTCCAGCTGTCGCCGCAGGCCGACCTGGCGTCGCTGGTCAACGTCCATGGCAAGGGGCGCTGCGCCATCACCCTCGATCCGCGCGATCCGGCAGCGGGCCGGCAGCCCTACCAGGGCATCGTCGCGCTCGGCGACGGGGAAGGTCGGTCGCTGCCCACGCTGTCAAGGGTGCTCGAGCAGTACCTGGCCCAGTCCGAGCAGATCGATTCGCTGTTGATGCTGGCGTGCGATGTCGACGCGGCCTGCGGGCTGTTGCTGCAGCGCATGCCGGGCGCCGAGCAGTCGGCGGCGAGTGAGGGACCGGACGAGGATTTCGCCCGCGCGCGCCATCTGGCTGCGACGCTGACCGAAGACGAATTGCTGCGGCTCGCCCCGGAAGAGGTGCTGCGGCGGTTGTTCTGGGACGAAGGCGTGCGGGTGTTCGATCCGCACACGCCGCGTTTCCACTGCACCTGCTCACGCGAACGCGTGGCGGGGATGCTGCGGATGCTCGGCCGCGAGGAAGTGGACTCCATCCTGAGCGAACGCGGCGAGATCGACGTGCGCTGCGAATTCTGCGGTCAGGGTTACGCCTTCGACGCCGTCGACGCGGCGCAGGTGTTCGTGCATCCCGTGGCCCAGCCGCCGGTGTCGTCCGGCAGCCATTGACGCCGGACGGGCTTCAGCCGCCAGCTGCCGGTGCGCTCGAAGCCGGCGCCGGGCGGCTCGCGCCGTGCGCCGGCGGCACGATCTGGACGAAGATCTCGTCGGGCTTGACCATGCCCATCTCGCGCCGGGCCTGGTCCTCGACCCCGCGCACTCCGGTCCGGAGGTCGCGCACCTCGGCGTCGAGCTGGGCGTTGCGCTGCGCCACCCGGGCGTTGGCGGCCTGCTGCTGGTCGAGCGAGTTCTCCAGGCGTTGAACAGCGAACCAGCCGCGCTCGCCGAACCACATCGGCCATTGCAGCAGCACCAACAGGGTGGCGAGCAGGACGGTGACCCAGCGCATGGCGTCGATGATCGTCGTGATGGCGCTGGGCGGCCGGCCGTTCGCGGGCGGTGGTCAGCGCAGGTTGTAGAACACCTCGCGACCGAGGAAACGCGCGGTCTCGCCCAGGTTCTCCTCGATGCGCAGCAGCTGGTTGTACTTGGCGATGCGGTCCGAGCGCGACAGCGAGCCGGTCTTGATCTGTCCCGCGTTGGTCGCGACGGCGATGTCGGCGATGGTCGTGTCCTCGGTTTCGCCCGAGCGGTGCGACACCACGGCGGTCCAGCCGGCGCGCTTGGCCATTTCGATCGCCGCGAAAGTCTCGGTCAGGGTGCCGATCTGGTTGACCTTGATCAGGATGGAGTTCGCCAGCTTGTCGGCAATGCCGTTCTTCAGGATCGCGGTATTGGTGACGAACACGTCGTCGCCGACGAGTTGCACCTTCTTCCCCAGCCGGGCATTGAGCAGCTTCCAGCCGTCCCAGTCCTGTTCGGCCAGACCATCCTCGATCGACACGATGGGGTACTTGCCGAGCCAGTTGTCGTAGAACGCGATCATTTCCTCGCTGCTCAGCACCAGGCCCTCGCCTTCGAGGTGATACTTGCCGTCCTTGTAGAACTCGCTCGACGCCGGATCGATGGCGATCGCAACCTGCTCGCCGGGTTTGTATCCGGCCTTCTCGATGGCCTCGACGATGAGCTGCAGCGCCGCCTCGTGGTTGGCCACGTTCGGGGCGAATCCGCCCTCGTCGCCGACGGTGGTCGGCAGGCCCCGGTCGTTGAGAATGCCCTTGAGCGCCTGGAACACCTCCGCACCGTAGCGCAGGGCGTCGTGGAAGCTCGGGGCACCCACCGGCATGATCATGAACTCCTGCATGTCGAGGATGTTGTTGGCATGCGCGCCGCCGTTGATCACGTTCATCATCGGCACCGGCAGCTCGCGCGCGGAGAATCCGCCGAGGTACTGGTACAGCGGGATTCCGGCCTCTTCCGCAGCCGCCTTGGCCACGGCCATGCTCACGGCCAGGATCGCGTTGGCGCCGAGCCGCGACTTGTTCGGCGTGCCGTCGAGGTCGATCAGCGTCTGGTCGACGAAAGCCTGCTCGGTGGCATCCAGCCCCATCACCGCTTCGGTGATCTCGGTGTTG
>JAKAIB010000264.1 GCA_021814605.1 Pseudomonadota bacterium
GGTGCGCTGCTCGGCAGCCTCTGCGGCAGCACGGTCTGGGAACTGCTGCGCGAGTGACTGCCGCCGTCGCTGCGACGGCTGTCCGGTCCGCCGACGCGGCGCGCTGCCGGGCGGCCACCAGGTCAGTGCCGGTCGGGCGCCGACTTGACACCGGCCAATATTTCTATAATTATAAAAATATGGAAACCCTGAACGCTGCCGAACTGCTCGCCGCCCTCGGGCACGAAACCCGGCTATCGATCTTCCGCCTGCTGGTCGAAGCCGGCCCGGAAGGCATCCACGCCGGCGCGATCGGCGAGCGCCTGGCGCTGCCGGGCCCGACGCTGTCGTTCCACCTGGCCCATCTCAGCCGCGTCGGGCTGGCGACCCGGCGCCAGGAGAGCCGCTTCATCTTCTACGCCGCGGCCTACCCGGTGATGGACGATCTCATCGCCTTCCTGACGGCCAACTGCTGCAGCGGCAACGCGTGCCTGCCCAAGACGGCCGGCGTCGCCAGCTCGGTGAAGCGCCGGCGTGACGCATCCCCCGCGGAAACGGAGCCGACATGACCGATCGCGTCTACAACGTGCTGTTCCTGTGCACCGGCAACTCGGCGCGCAGCATCCTGGCCGAGTCCATTCTCAACCACGCCGCGCACGGGCGCTTCCGCGCCTACAGCGCCGGCAGCCACCCCACCGGCGAGGTCAATCCGCTGGCCATCGATCTCCTGGCACGCCAGGGGATCGCCGTCGACCGGTTGCGCAGCAAGAGCTGGGACGAATTCGCCGCACCGGGGGCACCGATGCTGGACTTCGTGTTCACGGTCTGCGACCGCGCGGCCGGCGAGATCTGCCCCGTGTGGCCGGGCCAGCCTCTCACGGCGCACTGGGGCATTCCCGATCCCGCGGCAGTCCGCGCCGACGCGGCGGCGAGGCGCCAGGCGATGTCCGAGGCGTTCCGTCAACTGAGTCGACGCATTTCCCTGTTCCTCAGCCTGCCGATCGACAAGCTCGATGCGATCGCGATCAGGCACGAGATCCATGCCATCGGCCAGATCGACGACGCCGAAGGCCCCGTCCGTTCCTCCTCGTTGCTCCAATCATGACCGCGACCCAATCCGTCCTCGTGCTCTGCACCGGCAACTCGTGCCGCTCGCAGATGGCCGAAGTGCTGCTCAACCATGACCTGGGGGGCGCGGTGCAGGCGCTGTCGGCCGGCATCCGGCCGCAGCCGCGGGTCGCCGATCACGCGATCGAGGCGCTGCGCCTGGCCGGCCTTCCCACCGAAGGGCTCTACCCGAAGGATCTCGACGCCGTGCTCGACCGGCCGTTCGATCTGGTGGTCACGGTGTGCGACAACGCCAAGGAATCGTGCCCGATCTTCCCGCGCCCGGTGCCCGCCATCCACCTGCCGTTCCACGATCCGCACGGCGAGCCGCTCGAGAGCTTCATCGCCGTGCGCGACGACATCCGCGCCCGGCTGGTGCCAGCGGTGCGCGCCGCGCTGCACCTGGGAAGCCGGCCATGAGCGCGCAATGCGAGATCGGTGCCCGCGCCGGCGCCGGGGCGCCGCTCAACCGTTTCGAGCGCTGGCTCACGCTATGGGTGTTCCTGTGCATCGTCGCCGGCATCGTCGCGGGGCAGATCGCGCCCGCGCCGTTCCAGTGGCTCGGCAGACTGGAAGTCGCGCAGGTCAATCTGCCGGTCGGACTGCTGATCTGGGTGATGATCATCCCGATGCTGATCAAGGTCGACTTCGGCGCGCTGCACGAGGTGCGCCGGCACGTGCGCGGCATCGGCGTCACGCTGTTCGTCAACTGGCTGGTCAAGCCGTTCTCGATGGCGCTGCTCGGATGGATCTTCATCCGCCACCTGTTCGCGCCGTGGCTGCCGGCGGCGCAGCTCGACAGCTACGTCGCCGGGCTGATCCTGCTCGCCGCGGCACCGTGCACCGCGATGGTGTTCGTCTGGAGCCGGCTGTCGGGAGGCGATCCGCTGTTCACGCTGTCGCAGGTGGCGCTCAACGACACCATCATGGTGTTCGCCTTCGCTCCGGTCGTCGGGCTGCTGCTGGGGATGTCGGCGATCCAGGTGCCGTGGTCGACGCTGCTGTTCTCGGTGCTGATGTACATCGTGATCCCGCTCGTCCTGGCGCAGCTCGGGCGTCGGCGGCTGCTGGCCCGCGGGCAGGCGCATTTCGACGCGGTGGTCGCGCGGATCGGGCCGTGGTCGATGGCCGCGCTGCTGGCGACCCTCGTGCTGCTGTTCGCCTTCCAGGGCGAGGCGATCGAGCGCCAGCCGTTGGTGATCGTGCTGCTGGCCGTTCCGATCCTGATCCAGGTGCTGTTCAACGCGGCGCTGGCCTACGGACTCAACCGGCTGGCCGGCGAGCAGCACGCCATCGCCTGCCCGTCGGCGCTGATCGGCGCATCGAACTTCTTCGAGCTGGCCGTGGCTGCGGCGATCAGCCTGTTCGGTTTCGCCTCCGGCGCGGCGCTGGCCACGGTCGTCGGCGTGCTCGTGGAGGTGCCGGTGATGCTGCTGGTGGTGCGGCTGGTCAATTCGACCCGCGGCTGGTACGAGCGCGGACCACGGCAGGCCAACACATGAACAATCCTTCGATGAGCACGATCACGATCTACCACAACCCCGCCTGCGGAACTTCCCGCAACGTGCTCGGCCTGATCCGCAACAGCGGTGCAGAGCCGACCGTCATCGCGTACCTGGAGACGCCGCCCGATCGCGCGACGCTGAAGGCATTGATTGCGGCGATGGGGATTTCGGCGCGCGATGTCCTGCGGATCAAGGGCTCGCCTTACGACGCCCTGGGGCTGGGCGATCCGAAGTGGAGCGACGAGCAGCTGATCGACTTCATGCTGCAGCACCCCATCCTGATCAATCGGCCCATCGTGGTCACGCCCCTGGGCACGCGGCTGTGCCGTCCTTCGGAGACCGTGCTTGACATCCTGCCAGGGGCGCAAGGTGGCGCCTTCCGCAAGGAAGACGGCGAACCGGTGATCGATGCGGAGGGACGACGTGTCTGAGCGCCGATTCGATCTGCCGAACATCGACTCCGCGTCATTCCAGCAACCGGACCCGGGTCGTCTCGTGGCGGCCGACCGGGCCACACACCCGCCGCGCATCCTGCTGCTGTATGGCTCGTTGCGCGAGCGCTCCTACAGCCGCTTGCTGGCCGAGGAAGCGGCGCGTCTGTTGCGCGCGTTGGGCGCCGAGACCCGCCTGTTCCAGCCTTCGGGCCTTCCGCTGGTGGACGACGCAAGCGACGCGCACCCGAAGGTCCGGGAGCTGCACGACCTCGTGCAGTGGTCGGAGGGCATGGTGTGGAGTTCTCCCGAGCGCCACGGCGCGATGACCGGCCTGATGAAGACCCAGATCGACTGGATCCCGCTGTCCGTCGGCGCGATCCGGCCGACCCAGGGCAAGACCCTCGCGGTGATGCAGGTCTGCGGCGGTTCTCAGTCGTTCAATGCGGTCAACCAGATGCGCCTGCTCGGGCGTTGGATGCGCATGCTCACCATTCCGAACCAGTCGTCGGTTCCGAAGGCGTACCAGGAGTTCGATGAGCCCGGCCGCATGAAGCCTTCGCCCTACTACGACCGAGTCGTTGACGTGATGGAGGAATTGATGAAGTTCACCCTGCTCACGCGCGACATCGCTCCGTACTTGGTCGATCGTTACAGCGAGCGCAAGGAGGACGCCGAAGCCGCCAGTCGTCGCGTCGACCAGGCCAGCCTTTGAGCACGATCATGCCGCTGAGACCCGAAGCCCAAGTCCCGCCTGTTGACGCATCATCCTTCGACTGCGTGCTGCGTGCCTGGCAGGCGCACGAGGGCGAGCTGCTGGGCTTCCTCCGGCGGCAGGCGGGCGACGGGGATGCCGCGCAGGACCTGCTGCAGGAGGTCTTCCTGAAGGCGATGCGGCAGGGGCAGGGCTTCTGCCGCCTCGACAATCCGCGCGCCTGGCTGTTCCAGGTGGCACGCAACGCGCTGATCGATGCCGCCCGGCTGCAGCACCCGAGCGTCGAACTGC
>JAKAIB010000029.1 GCA_021814605.1 Pseudomonadota bacterium
GAGGGCATGACCATCGCCGCGTTCGCGATGGGGATCAGCGTCGGCTACAACTACATCCACGGCGAGATCTTCGAGGACTACGAACGCTTCGAGCAGGCGCTCGAAGAGGCGCGCGCCGCCGGCTACCTCGGAGACAACATCCTGGGAAGCGGCTTCAGCTTCCAGCTGCACGCCTCGCATGGTTTCGGCGCCTACATCTGCGGCGAGGAGACGGCGCTGCTCGAGTCGCTGGAAGGCAAGAAGGGCCAGCCGCGCTTCAAGCCGCCCTTCCCGGCGAGCTTCGGCCTGTACGGCAAGCCGACGACCATCAACAATACCGAGACCTTTGCCGCGGTGCCCTGGATCATCCGCAACGGCGGCCAGGCCTATCTCGAAGTCGGCAAGCCGAACAACGGCGGTACCAAGATCTACTCGGTGTCGGGCGACGTCGCCCGGCCGGGCAACTATGAAGTGCCGATGGGCACGCCGTTCTCGCAGCTGCTCGAACTGGCCGGCGGCATGCGTGACGGCGTGAATCTCAAGGCGGTGATCCCCGGCGGGTCGTCCGCGCCGGTGCTGCCGGCGGGCATCATCATGGACTGCACGATGGACTACGACTCGATCGCCAAGGCGGGGTCGATGCTCGGATCGGGCGCCGTGATCGTGCTCAACGAGACCCGGTGCATGGTCAAGTCGCTGATGCGGCTGTCGTACTTCTACCAGCACGAGTCCTGCGGACAGTGCACCCCTTGCCGCGAAGGCACCGGCTGGCTTTGGCGCGTCGTCCAGCGCATCGAGCATGGGCAGGGCCGGATGGAAGATCTCGACCTGCTCAATTCGGTGTCGGACAACATCTCGGGTCGCACCATCTGCGCGCTCGGCGACGCGGCGGCGATGCCGGTGAAATCGTTCGTCAAGCATTTCCGCTCCGAGTTCGAGCATCACATCACGCACAAGACCTGCCTCGTGCCGGCCTACGTCTGACCCGACGCGCCCAGGACGCTTTCATCATGGTTGAACTCGAAATCAACGGTCAGAAGGTCCAGGTGCCCGAAGGGGCGATGGTCATGGACGCCGCGACACAGCTCGGCGTCTACGTTCCGCACTTCTGCTATCACAAGAAGCTGTCCATCGCGGCGAACTGCCGGATGTGCCTGGTCGACGTCGAGAAGGCGCCCAAGCCGCTGCCCGCCTGCGCCACGCCGGTGACGCAGGGCATGGTGGTGCGCACCCATTCCGAGCGCGCCGTTCAGGCCCAGAAGGGGGTGATGGAGTTCCTGCTGATCAACCATCCGCTCGATTGCCCGATCTGCGACCAGGGGGGCGAATGCCAGTTGCAGGATCTGGCCGTGGGCTACGGAGCGTCGGCCTCGCGCTACAACGAGGAAAAGCGGGTGGTGTTCCACAAGAACGTCGGCCCGCTGATCGCGATGGAGGAGATGAGCCGCTGCATCCAGTGCACCCGCTGCGTGCGCTTCGGCCAGGAAGTCGCGGGCATCATGGAACTCGGCATGGCCAATCGTGGCGAGCATTCCGAGATCATGGCCTTCGTCGGATCGACGGTCGATTCCGAGTTGTCGGGCAACATGATCGACCTGTGCCCGGTCGGCGCGCTGACCAGCAAGCCGTTCCGCTTCAACGCGCGGACCTGGGAACTTGATCGGCGCGCATCGGTCAGCCCGCACGACAGTCTGGGCGCGAACCTCGTTGTCCAGGTCAAGGGCGACACCGTGATGCGTGTCGTTCCGCAGGAGAACGAGGCGGTCAACGAGTGCTGGATTTCCGACCGCGACCGTTTCGCCTATGAGGGCCTCAACAGCCCCGAGCGGCTGCAGGCGCCGCAGATCCGCCGGGATGGCCGCTGGGTCAGCGTCGACTGGCAGACCGCGCTTGATTTCACCGTCGAGGGCCTGCGTCGCGCCCAGGCCGGCGGCGCCGACCGCGCGACTGCCGCGCTGGCCGCGCCGACCGCCACGGTCGAGGAGCTGCACCTGCTGAAGAAGCTGCTCGCCGGTGTGGGCAGCCAGGATCTCGACACCCGCCTGCGGCAATCCGATTTCACGCTCGACGGCCGCCAGGCCGGGATCGACTGGCTCGGCATGCCGGTCGCCGAGGTCGGTCAGCTGCAGGCGGCACTCGTCGTCGGCAGCTTCCTGCGCAAGGATCATCCGCTGCTGTCGGCGCGGCTGCGCCATGCGGCCAAGGCCGGTGCGAAGATTTCGAGCCTGCACGCGGTCGACGACGACTGGCTGATGCCGATGCAGGCGCGCATCGCCGTGGCGCCGAGCCGCTGGGTCGAGCAACTCGGCAGCATTGCGCTGGCGGTCGCCCGCGCCAAGGGTGGCGAAGTCCCGGCGGCGCTGCGCACGGTCGGCGAGCCCGACGCGTCGGCGCAGGCCGTTGCTGCCAGCCTGATGCAAGGCGAACGCAAGGCGGTGTTTCTTGGAAACGCCGCGCTTCAGCATCCGCAGGCGGCAACGCTGCGCGCGCTGGCGCAGTGGATCGCGCGCGAAACCGGAGCGGCCTGCGGCGCACTGGTCGAGGCCGGCAATTCGGTCGGCGCGGCGCTGGTCGGTGTGGCTCCCGCTGGCGGACGCAACGTGGCGCAGATCCTCGCCGAACCGCCGCGCGCACTGCTGCTGTACGACGTCGAACCCGAGGACGACGGCGCCGATCCGGTGGCCATGGCTGCAGCGCTCGACCGGTGCGACTTCATCGTGTCGTTCAGTCCCTTCGTCAATGCCGCCGAGGGCCATGCCGACGTCATGCTGCCCATCGCGCCGTTCACCGAAACCGCGGGCAGCCTGATCAGCTGCGAGGGACGGCTGCAGAGCTTCAATCCGGTGGTCCAGCCGCTGGCCCAGAGTCGCCCGGGATGGAAGGTGCTGCGCGTGCTCGGCAACCTGCTCGGGCTGGCGGGCTTCGATTTCGAGACGGCGCAGCAGGTTCGCGCCGAGGCCTTGAGCCCGATCGGCGGCGCCGAAGGCATCGCCGCGGCGCTGGCGCGCCAGCCCGAACTGCCGCTGCCGCAGACCATCGGCACGGCGCCAGGGACCAGCGGATTCGAGCGCATCGCGCCGGTGCCGATCTATTCGAGCGATGCCATCGTGCGCCGTGCGCCCAGCCTGCAGCGCACCCGTGATGCCCGCGAGGCGCGCGAGGCCGGGATTCCGCAGCCGCTCTGGCAGCAGATGGGCCTGCGCGACGGCGACCAGGTGCGGGTGACCGAATCGGGCGGACAGTCGGTGGTCCTGCCGGCGCGCTGCGACGCGGCACTGCCGGCCCAGGTCGTGCGCATCGCCGCAGCATGGGCCGAAGCGGCTCCGCTCGGCGCGATGTTCGGCACCGTCCAGGTCGAGAAGGCGGAGCGGTCGGACGCCGCCGCCGGGAATTCGCAAGCCGTCGAAAAGGTCTGACATGCTCGAAACGTTCAATCAAGGCGGACTGACGCTCCTCGGCCCGATTGCGTGGCCGATCGTGTGGAACCTGATCAAGATCATCGTCATCGTCCTTCCGCTGATGGGCGCGGTCGCCTACCTCACCCTGTGGGAGCGCAAGCTCATCGGGTGGATCCAGATCCGCATCGGTCCGAACCGCGTCGGCCCCTTCGGCCTGCTGCAGCCGATCGCCGACGGCTTGAAGCTGCTGCTGAAGGAAATCGTCGTCCCGTTCCGTTCGAACCAGCGGCTGTTCGTGCTCGCGCCGGTGATGACCATCATGCCCGCGCTGGCCGCCTGGGCCGTCGTTCCCTTCGGTCCCGACGTGGCGCTCGCCAACATCAACGCCGGTCTGCTGCTGCTGATGGCCATCACCTCGATGGAGGTCTACGGCGTCATCATCGCCGGCTGGGCGTCCAACTCGAAGTACGCCTTCCTCGGCGCGCTGCGGGCCTCGGCGCAGATGGTCAGCTACGAGATCGCGATGGGTTTCGCGCTGGTGATCGTGCTGATGGTCTCGGGCAGCCTGAACATGACGCAGATCGTCGTCGGCCAGACGCACGGACGGTTCGCCGCGATGGGACTGAACTTCCTGTCGTGGAACTGGCTGCCGCTGCTGCCGATCTTCTTCGTGTACTTCATCTCGGGCATCGCCGAGACCAACCGCCACCCGTTCGACGTGGTCGAAGGCGAGTCGGAGATCGTGGCGGGCCACATGGTCGAGTACTCCGGCATGTCGTTCGCGATGTTCTTCCTTGCCGAGTACGCCAACATGATCCTGGTCTCGATCCTCGCGACCATCATGTTCCTCGGCGGCTGGGACGCGCCGGTCGCGTTTCTCGCGTTCATTCCGGGCTGGATCTGGCTCGGCATCAAGACGTTCGTCATGGTGAGCATGTTCCTCTGGGTTCGGGCGACGTTTCCGCGCTACCGCTACGACCAGATCATGCGCCTGGGTTGGAAGATCTTCATCCCGGTGACCCTGATCTGGCTCGTGCTGATCGCGGCGTGGATGCAAACCCCGTGGTCGATCTGGAAGTGAGGCAAGGACATGGCTGCATTGCGTGACACCTTCAACAGCTTTTTCCTGGTCGAACTCTTCAAGGGTTTGGCGCTGACGGGAAAGTACGCCTTCCGGCGCAAGATCACCGTCCAGTATCCGGAAGAAAAGACACCGATGTCGCCGCGGTTCCGCGGACTGCACGCGCTGCGCCGCTATCCGAATGGCGAGGAACGCTGCATCGCCTGCAAGCTGTGCGAAGCGGTCTGCCCGGCGCTGGCGATCTCGATCGAATCGGCCGAGCGCGACGACGGCACGCGCCGCACCACGCGCTACGACATCGACCTGACCAAGTGCATCTTCTGCGGCTTCTGCGAGGAGGCCTGTCCGGTGGATGCCATCGTCGAGACGCCGATCTTCGAGTATCACGGCGAGAAGCGGGGTGACCTGTATTTCACCAAGGACATGCTGCTGGCGGTGGGTGACCGCTACCAGAAGGAAATCGCCGCGACCAAGGAGGCCGACGCCCCGTACCGCTGATCGCCGCCGCGCGCGCCAACCGCCGCGCGACCCGGGCGATTCCATTTCGTCTTTCCCGCCGCCGGAATCCGCCGGCGCCAGGCTCATGCTGTGACCATGGACGTTCAAACCCTGCTGTTCTATGCCTTCTCCGCGGTGCTGCTGTTCGCCGCGTTGCGGGTGATCACTGCGCGCAATCCGGTGCATTCGGCGCTTTATCTGGTGCTGTCGTTCTTCCAGATGGCGGCGATCTGGCTGCTGCTGCGCGCCGAGTTCCTGGCGATCGTGCTGGTGCTCGTCTACGTCGGCGCGGTGATGGTGCTGTTCCTGTTCGTGGTGATGATGCTCGACATCAACCTCGACACGCTGCGTCGCGGGTTCTGGAGATATTTCCCGGCCGCCGCGCTGGTCGGGGTGATCATCGTGCTCGAAATGGCCGCGGTGCTGATGCAGGGCTTCCAGATCGGCGGCATGACGCGCTCGGCGCAGGTCGGCGGTGCGATGTCGCCTGAAGTTGCGGCGACGCAGGCGCCCAACACCGAGGCCCTGGGGACGCTGCTCTACACCCATTACCTGTTCGCGGTCGAAGCGGCGGCGGTCATCCTGCTGGTGGCGATCATCGCCGCCATCGCGTTGACCCTGCGGCGGCGCAAGGATGTCCGGCGCGTGGCCGTGGCCGACCAGTTGAAGGCGCGCCGTGACGACCGCGTCCGCCTGGTGTCGATGCCGGCGCAAGGCAAGGAGTAAGCGATGATCGGTTCACTCACTCTCGCGCATTACCTGGTGCTCGGCGCCATCCTGTTCGCGATTTCGGTCGTCGGCATCTTCCTCAACCGCCGGAACCTGATCGTGATCCTGATGGCAATCGAGCTGATGCTGCTCGCGGTCAACCTGAACTTCATTGCGTTCTCGCACTATCTCCAGGATCTCTCCGGGCAGGTGTTCGTGTTCTTCATTCTGACCGTCGCCGCGGCCGAGTCGGCCATCGGCCTCGCGATCCTGGTCGTGCTGTTCCGCAACCTGTCGTCCATCGACGTCGAAGAACTCGACCATCTCAAGGGCTGAGTCCATGCAAGCCACGCTGAACCCCACGCTGCTGCTCGTCGTCCCGCTGGCGCCGCTGCTGGCATCGATCATCGTCGGCCTGTTCGGCCGCAGCATCGGCCGCAAGGCGTCGTCCTCGCTCACCATCCTCGGCGTTGCGGTGTCGTTCCTCGTCTCGCTCGTCGTGCTCGGCGACGTCCTGAACGGCGCGCGGTTCAACGCGACCATCTACGAATGGATGGCGGTCGGCAACCTCCACATGGACATCGGCTTCCTGATCGATGGCCTGTCCGCGCTGATGATGGTGGTCGTCACCTTCGTGTCGCTTGCCGTGCACGTCTATACCGTCGGCTACATGGCCGATGACGACGGCTACCAGCGCTTCTTCAGCTACATCTCCCTGTTCACCTTCTCGATGCTGATGCTCGTGATGAGCAACAACATGCTCCAGCTGTTCTTCGGCTGGGAGGCGGTGGGACTGGTGTCGTACCTGCTGATCGGCTTCTGGTACACGCGGCCGAGCGCGGTGTTCGCCAACATGAAGGCGTTCATCGTCAATCGCGTGGGCGACTTCGGATTCATCCTCGGAATCGGCCTGGCCGCGGCATACGCCGGCAGCCTCAACTACGCGGACATCTTCGCCAAGGCCCCGGAACTGGCGACGCTGCATTTCCCCGGCACCGACTGGTTGCTGGTGAGCGTCATGTGCATCGCGCTGTTCGTCGGCGCGATGGGCAAGAGTGCGCAGTTTCCGCTGCATGTCTGGCTGCCCGATTCGATGGAAGGCCCGACCCCGATCTCCGCGCTGATCCACGCGGCGACCATGGTGACCGCAGGCATCTTCATGGTCGCGCGCATGTCGCCGCTGTTCGAACTGTCGAACGCCGCGCTGTCGTTCATCCTGGTCATCGGCGCGATCACGGCGCTGTTCATGGGCATCCTGGGCGTCATCCAGAACGACATCAAGCGCGTCATCGCCTATTCGACGCTTTCACAGCTCGGCTACATGACCGTCGCCCTGGGGGCGTCGGCCTATTCGGTCGCGATCTTCCACCTGATGACCCATGCGTTCTTCAAGGCCCTGCTGTTCCTCGCCGCGGGCTCGGTGATCCTCGGCATGCACCACGACCAGGACATTCGGCACATGGGCGGCCTGCGCAAGTACATGCCGATCACCTGGATCACCTTCCTGGTGGGAACGCTGGCGCTGACCGGCACGCCGTTCTTCTCCGGCTTCTATTCGAAGGACAGCATCATCGAGGCGGTCCGCGCGAGCGACCTCCCCGGGGCCGGATTCGCCTACTTCGCGGTGACCGCCAGCGTGTTCGTGACCGCGCTCTACAGCTTCCGCGTCTACTTCCTCGTGTTCCACGGCGAGGAGCGGTTCCGCCATCTTGACCATGGCCACGGCCACGGGCATGACGCGCACGGCCATCACGGCATCGAGCCGCATGAATCGCCGTGGGTGGTGACGTTCCCGCTGATCGCGCTCGCCATTCCGTCGGTCGTCGTCGGCTATTTCCTGATCCAGCCGCTGCTCTATGGAAGCTTCTTCCACGGCGCGATCTTCGTCAACGCGGCTGCGCATCCGGCGATGACCGATCTGGCCGCGCACTTCCATGGTCCGCTGCAGATGGTCGTCGAGGGGTTCACCGGGCTGCCACTGTGGCTGGCGATTGCCGGCTTCGCGACGGCGTACTACGCCTACATGGTCAACCTGAACTTCCCCCGCGCGGTGCAGCGCGCGCTCGGGCCGATCTACACCATCCTCGACAACAAGTACTACTTCGACTGGTTCAACGAGCATGTCGTGTCGGTCGCGGCGCGCCTGATCGGGCGCGGGCTGTGGAAGGGCGGCGACGTCGGGGTCATCGACGGCCTGATGGTCAACGGAACCGCACGCGTCGTCGGCTGGACCGCCCGGGTGGTCCGGCTGCTGCAGACCGGCTACATCTACTACTACGCCCTGGCGATGATCGCCGGCGTGGTGGTGCTCATGGGGTACTTTGTTCCGGGCAAGCTGCTGTCCGGCTGGTTCATCCGCTAACGGCAACTGCGCGCAAGAAGAATGCAATCCCTCCCACTGCTCAGTCTGTCCATCTGGACACCCATCGTCTTCGGCGTCGCGCTGCTGTTCCTGCAGGGCGAACAACGCGCCGGAGCGGCTCGCTGGCTGGCGCTGGTCGGCTCGGTGATCTCCTTCCTCGTGACCTTGCCGCTGATCTCGGGATTCGATTCCACCCAGGCCGGGATGCAGTTCGTCGAGACACTGCCGTGGATCCGGCCGTTCAACATCAACTACGCGCTGGGTATCGACGGCGTGTCGCTGTGGTTCGTGCCGCTGACCGCGCTGATGACGGTGATCGTCGTGATCTCGGCGTGGGAGGTGATCAAGGACCGGGTCAACCTCTACCTGGGCGCCTTCCTGATCCTCTCGGGACTGATGGTCGGCGTGTTCACCGCCACCGACGCGATGCTGTTCTACGTGTTCTTCGAGGCCACGCTGATCCCGATGTATCTGATCATCGGCATCTGGGGCGGCCCACGGCGCGTCTACGCGGCATTCAAGTTCTTCCTCTACACCCTGCTCGGCTCGCTGCTGATGCTGGTGGCGCTGATCTTCCTCTATCTGCAGTCCGGCGGCAGCTTCGACATCGCCAACTGGTATCACGTGCCGCTGTCGTTGTCAGCGCAGGTCCTGGTGTTCGTCGCCTTCTTCTTCGCCTTTGCCGTCAAGATCCCGATGTGGCCGGTGCACACCTGGCTGCCTGACGCGCACGTCGAGGCGCCGACCGGCGGTTCGGTGATCCTGGCCGCGATCATGCTCAAGCTCGGCGCGTACGGTTTCATCCGCTTCTCGCTGCCGATGCTGCCCGATGCGAGCCACATGCTGGCGCCGGTGATGATCGCGCTGTCTCTGATCGCGGTGATCTACATCGGGTTCGTCGCGCTGGTGCAGGACGACATGAAGAAGCTGGTGGCCTATTCGTCGATCGCGCACATGGGGTTCGTGACCCTGGGCTTCTTCCTGTTCTCGCAACTCGGGGTGCAGGGTGGGCTGGTGCAGATGATCTCGCACGGCTTCGTCTCCGGGGCAATGTTCCTGACCATCGGCGTGCTGTATGACCGGATGCATACCCGGCAGATCGCCGACTACGGCGGCGTGACCAACACCATGCCCAAGTTCGCGGCGCTCGCCGTGCTGTTCGGCATGGCCAATGCCGGACTGCCGGGGACCAGCGGCTTCGTCGGCGAATGGATGGTCATCCTTGCCGCGGTCAAGTCGGACTTCTGGATCGGCCTGCTGGCCGCGACGACCCTGATCCTTGCGGCCAGCTACACCCTGTGGATGGTCAAGCGCGTGTACTTCGGCCCGGTGGCGAACGACCATGTCGCCGCGCTGAAGGACATCGGCGCGCGCGAGTTCTTCATGCTCGCGGTGCTGGTCGGCGCGGTGCTGTGGATGGGCGTCTATCCGAAGTTCTTCACCGATCCGATGCAGGCGTCGGTCCAACATCTGCTGCAGTTCGCGGCGACCTCCAAATTGCAGTGACGACAACAGCCATGAACTGGATCGCCATTTATCCGGAAATCTTCCTGCTCGTCCTGGCCTGCGTGGTGATGCTGGCCGACGTGTTCTCGAAGGATGCCCAGCACCGCCTGGCGTACTGGCTCACCCTGGCCGGGCTGGTGGTTCTCGCCGTGCTCAGCGGGCTCTATTACGCCTCCGGGATGCAGGTGTTCACGATGGATCGAGCGCTGATCATCGATCCGATGGCGATGCTGCTCAAGCTGTTCGCTACCGGGGCGACCGCGGTGACGCTGGTCTACTCGCGGCGCTACGCGCTCGATCGGGGCATGTGGGGCGGCGAACTGTTCAGCCTGACGCTGCTGTCGCTGCTCGGACAGTTCGTGATGATCTCGGGCAACAACCTGCTGACCATCTACCTCGGGCTGGAACTGCTGTCGCTGGCGCTGTACGCGCTGGTCGCGCTGCGCCGCGACCATGCCATCTCGACCGAGGCGGCGATGAAGTATTTCGTGCTCGGCGCCCTGGCGTCGGGTTTCCTGCTCTACGGCATGTCGATGCTGTATGGCGCCACCGGCTCGCTCGATCTCGTCACCATCTTCAAGATGATCGCCACCGAGCCGATCAACCGCGCGGTGCTGGTGCTTGGCATCGTGTTCATCGTCGCCGGGCTCGCGTTCAAGCTCGGTGCCGTGCCGTTCCACATGTGGATCCCCGACGTCTACCAGGGAGCGCCCACCGCGGTCGTGCTGATGGTCGGCGGAGCCCCCAAGCTGGCCGCGTTCGCGATGGCCATCCGGTTGCTGGTCGAGGGGTTGTTCCCGCTGGCGATGGACTGGCAGGGCATGCTGGTCGTCCTGGCGGTGCTGTCGCTCGGCTTGGGCAACCTCGCCGCGATCGCGCAGACCAACCTCAAGCGGATGCTGGCCTACTCCACCATTGCGCAGATCGGCTTCGTGCTGCTGGCGCTGCTCTCGGGCATGGTCAACGGCAACGGGCTGTCGGCATCGACCGCCTACAGCGGCGCGATGTTCTACATGATCATCTACGTCCTGACGACCCTCGGAACGTTCGGTGTGATCCTGCTGCTGGCGCGCGAGGGTTTCGAGGCGGAGGACATCCGTGACTTTGCCGGCCTCGGCAAGACCGATCCCTGGATGGCCGGCGTCATGACGTTTCTGCTGTTCTCGCTGGCTGGAATCCCGCCGTTCGCCGGCTTCTATGCCAAGTTCGAGGTGCTGACCATTTTGTTCTATACCGGTCGGGCCTGGCTGGTGGTGTACGCGGTGCTGATGTCCGTGATCGGCGCCTTCTACTACATCCGCGTGGTCAAGACCATGTATTTCGACGCGCCGTCGGCACTGTCAGCGACACGCGCCGCGGGCGGCACCGGTGCACGGGCGCTGCTGTCGCTCAACGGCCTGGCGGTCCTGCTCCTCGGACTCCTCCCCGGCGGCCTGATGACCCTGTGCTACCAGGCCATGGCCAATACCCTGCACTGATCGCGTTCCGCCATGCAAAGCTCTGCCATCTGGCTGGTCATCATCCTCGCGCTGGTCGCCGCCAACCTGCCGTTCCTGTCGAACCGGTTCTTCCTGGTGTTCCCGTGGAAGCGGGCGCCGAAGTCGCTCGCGGTGCGGCTGGGTGAATTGGTGATCCTCTATTTCATCGTCGGCTTCATCGGCCGCGGGCTGGAAGCGAAGATCGGCCAGATCTATCCGCAGCACTGGGAGTTCTACGCGGTGACGCTGGCGATGTTCCTGGTTCTGGCATTTCCAGGTTACGTGCTGCGCTACATGGTGCGGCGCCACCCCGCGCCGGCGCGGGCATGACCGCCGAAACGCCTCGCGCCCAGCAGGGCGCTGCGCTGCGCGAGCACACCCTCGACAGCGAGATGGTGTTCCGCGGCAGCTTCCTCAACATCTCGCGCGATCTCGTCCGCCTGCCCAACGGCGCGCAGGCGCAACGCGAATACATCCGGCATTCCGGCGCGGTGATGATCGTGCCGCTGCTCGACAACGGCAATGTGCTGCTGGAGCGGCAGTTCCGCACCCCGATGCAGCGGGTGATGATCGAATTCCCGGCCGGCAAGCTCGATGCCGGCGAGAGCTGGCTGATCTGCGCCCAGCGCGAACTGCGTGAGGAAACCGGGTACAGCGCGCAGGAGTGGGCCTACATCGGCCCGATCAACAACGCGATCTCCTACTCGGACGAAGTCATCCACCTCGCCTTCGCCCGCGGCCTCGTGCCCGGACCGCAGGCGCTCGAAGACAACGAATTCCTCGAGGTCTTCGAAGCGGCGCCGCAGCAGGCGCTCGACTGGGTACGGACCGGGCAGATCACCGACGTCAAGACGGTGATCGGGTCGTTCTGGCTGGAAAAGCTGCTCCAGGGAACCTGGAACTTCGACTGGCAGCGGGTCCCCGCCTGAGCGCCTCGCGCCGCCGGATCAGATGCGGCGCTGAACCAGCAGCCGATAGGCTGCAAGGTACATCGCGGCGAACGCCGCGCAGCACAGCATCAGCGCCCAGGTGGTGTTCCACCAGAGCATCGCCGGCCCCACGCTGAAGGCCGCCACGGCCCAGAGATAGGGCGACGTTGCGGCGTTGCGGCGCCGACGCGGATCGGGATGCTCGTCGGGGTCGAGCAGTCGGGTCAGCCGCCAGTAGATCAGGTGATGCAGGTGCAGCGCGTCCGGCGCGGTGCCGGCGCGCTGGCGGAACTTGCGCCGCCACAGCGAGTACAGCAGCTCCCACACCGGATACATCAGCACCATCAGCGCAAACCAGGGCGACACCGCCGGGTTGCGGGCCACCAGCAGCACGCTGAGCAGTGCCATCCAGAAGCCGAGGACATAGGCGCCGGTGTCGCCGAGGAAGATGTCACCGCGCGGCCAGTTCCAGAACAGGAAGCCGAGCAGCGCGCCGATGGCCGCCAGGCTGAGTGCCATGATCATCGGATCGTCGACCTTGAAGGCGACGTAGCCGATCGCCCCGAAGATCATGAAGCTGACCATGCCGGCCAGCCCGTTGTAGCCGTCGATCATGTTCACCGCATGCGGCAGGGCCCCGATCGCGACCAGCGCGATCGCCCAGCCCAGCACCGGCCACTGCTCGAGCACGCGGTCGATCGGCGGCAGGCCGAGGCGGAGCACGCTCGCGCCGAGCAACCACACGGCCAGCGCCGCGGCCACCAGGGTGGCGAGCGCACGCCACTTGGGCGCGACGTGGCGCCGGATGTCCTCGACCAGCCCGGCGACGAGGACCGGCAGTACCGACAGCGCCAGCATCACGCCGCTTCGCGCGGGCACGTAGGTCAGCGGGATCAGCCATGCGACTGCGGCCGCCATGCCCACAGCGATGGCGACGCCGCCGGTGCGCGGCGTCGGCCGGCGATGCCATTTCTGCACCCCGCGGGTTTCATCCAGTCCGAATCGCCAGCGCCGTCCGGCCATGATCAATCCGGCGCAGACCAGCCAGCACAGCAGGGCGGACAGGGCGGTGGCGTGGAGCATGGCTGGGTTTTGGCAGGCAGCCTGCAATTGTGCCTCGGCTGCTGCCCCCACGGACGCGGGCTGGCACCTTGTTTCAGCCGGTCCGACGGCCAACCCCTACACTTCACCTCATGTCCACATCGTTTTCCTGGCCCTACGAACTGCTGATCGGCTGGCGCTACACGCGCAGCGGCCGCCGCAGCCGGCGCAACGGTTTCATCTCCTTCATCTCGGCGGTGTCGGTCGGCGGCATCGCGCTTGGCGTTGCCGCGCTGATCGTCGTCATCTCGGTGATGAACGGCTTCCAGAAGGAGGTGCGCGACCGGATGCTCAACGTCATTCCCCACATCCAGATCTTCAATGTCAACGGCGCCGCGCTGCCCGACTGGCGCGGCGTCGCGCAACTCGTGCGCCGCAATCCGGCGGTCACCGGCGTCGCGCCGTTCGTCCAAGGGCAGGCGCTGATCGCGCAGGGCAGCCAGTTGCAGGGCGTGTTGGTCTGGGGAGTCGAACCGGGCGAGGAGCGCCAGGTGTCGCAGATTCCCGAGCACATGGTCGCGGGCAGCCTGGCGGCGTTGAAGCCGGGTGGATTCGGCGTGGTGCTGGGCAACGAACTGGCCAATGCGCTTGGCGTGTCGCTCGGCGACCAGATCACCATGGTTGTCCCGAGCGGCTCGCTGACTCCGGCCGGGATGATTCCGCGGCTGCGCACGCTGCGCGTCGTCGGCATCTTCAATGTCGGCCACTACGAATACGACAGCACCCTCGCGCTCGTCGACCTGCAGGACGCCGCAGCCCTGTTCCGCACCGGCGGGCCGACCGGGCTGCGGTTGCAGACCCGCGACATGAACGATGCGCCGCGGATCGCGCAGGACCTGCAGGGCGTCTTGCCGCCGCAACTCGTCGCCCAGCCGTGGACGGAGCAGAACCGCACCTGGTTCGAAGCCGTGGTGATCGAGAAGCGGATGATGTTCATCATCCTCACCATGATCGTCGCGGTGGCGGCGTTCAACCTGGTGTCGACGCTGGTGATGACCGTGACCGACAAGCTGGCCGACATCGCGATCCTGCGCACCCAGGGCGCCAGCCCCGCTTCGATCATGTCGATCTTCCTGCTGCAGGGCGCGGTGACCGGATTCCTGGGCACCTTCGCCGGCGTCGCGCTCGGCTGCCTGATCGCGTTCAATCTCGACCCGATCGTGTCCTTCCTGGAGGCCGTGCTGCACACCCAGTTCCTGCCGCGCAGCGTCTACCTGATCCACCACATGCCGAGCGATCCGCGCTTCGGCGACATCGCCACCATCACCCTGGCGTCGCTGCTGCTGTCGCTTCTGGCCACGCTCTATCCCAGCTGGAACGCATCGCGCGTTCAGCCGGCGCAGGCGCTGCGCTACGAGTAAGCCGGCGTTGCCATTCCGCTCCAGAGGCGCATCGATGCAGCACATCCTGATCGCCGACCTGCCGGCGTCGTCGCCAGGGTTCGTCGAGTTGCTTGCCCGCGAGGGGTTGCCGGCAAGCGCGGCGCTGTGTCGCGCGGCGCGCCAGGCGGAGCAGGAGCCGCTGCGGGACGATGCCCAGGCGGCCTGGCTGACGCCCGCCGAGCGCTGGCTGGCGCGGGCGCTGCGCCTGCAACGCGACGACGCTGAACAGGCGCCCTGGGCCCGGCTGGCCGCGATGGCCGATGGGCTGGGCGACGCGTTCGACGCGTCGCAACCGCTGGGTGCGCTGACGCCGGCGCACCTGCTGCTCGGCCGCGACAGCCTGTCGCTGACCGATCCGGCCGATCTCGCGCTGCCGGACGACGAGGCGCGGGCGCTGTTCGACGCGGCGTCGGGGCTGTTCGCCGACGCCGGCTGGACGCTGCGCTATGCGGCGCCGCTGCGCTGGTACGTCGCGCATCCCAGCCTGGCCGAGGTCGTCACCGCCGGGGTGGCCCGCGCGCGCGGCCGCAGCGTTGCGGCATGGATGCCGGCCGGTCCCGCGGCGCGACCGTGGCGGCAGCTGCTGACCGAGGTGCAGATGACCTGGCAGCATCACCCGATCAACGAAGCGCGGCTCGCGCGCGGCGAGCGTGACATCAACGCCCTCTGGCTGCACGGCTGCGGCAGTCTGCCGGCAGGCTGGAACAGCCCGATGCGCCTCGCCGAGCCGGGCGGGGCGGCGCCCGCCCGGGATGCCCTGGTCGATGCCGTGCTGCACGGCATGGCCGACGCGGCGCGGCCCGACGCGGCGGATGCGCTGCACTGGATCGACGCGGGTGCGCTGCTGGCGGGCGATCCGGTCATCGGCTTGCGCACCATCGACGCGGCGTTGTCCGCAGCGTTGCAGACGGCGCTCGCCGCCGAGTCGAGGGTGCGCCTGACCCTCGCGGGCGACCGTCTGTGGCGCACCCTGGAGGTCGGCCGCGGCGGTTGGGCGCCGTGGCGCCGGACCCGGTTGACCGAGCTGTTCGCGGCGGTCTGAGCCGCGCCTCGCGCGCACTCCGCCTCGGCTTGGCGCGGCGTGCAGCGATCGGCGCGGGCGCCGACAATTCCAGGCGTACCGTCGACTTTCCGTTTCCGCCATGACCGCAACCCTGTTCACCCCGTTCCGCCTGGGCGCGCTCGATCTGCCCAACCGCATTGTCGTCAGCCCGATGTGCCAGTACAGCGCGCAGGACGGCAGCGCCACGGCCTGGCACCGGGTCCATCTGGGCCAGATGGCGCAGAGCGGTGCCGGGTTGCTGCTGATCGAGGCCACCGCGGTCGAGTCCGTCGGCCGGATCACCCCCGGCTGCCTCGGGCTGTATTCGGACGCGAATGAACGCGCCCTGGCCCAGGTGCTCGACGACATCCGCGGATTCAGCGCGATGCCGGTCGGTGTGCAGCTCGGCCACGCCGGCCGCAAGGGGTCCAGTGCGCGGCCGTGGGACGGCGGCCAGCTGCTGTCCGCGGAGCAGGGCGGCTGGACGCCGGTCGCGCCGTCCGCGCTGCCCCACGCGCCCGGCGAGGCGGCGCCGCAGGCGCTCGATGCGGCGGGGCTGGAACGCGTCCGCAATGCCTTCGGCGACGCCGCGGCGCGCGCTGCCCGCATCGGGCTGCAGGCGGTGGAACTGCATTGCGCCCACGGTTACCTGCTGCACCAGTTCCTGTCGCCGCTGGCCAACGCGCGCGACGACGCCTACGGCGGCAGCCTGGACAAGCGCATGCGCTTTCCGCTGGAGGTGTTCGACGCAGTGCGTGCGACGCTGCCCGACCGCGTGGCGCTGGGGGTGCGGGTGTCGGCGACCGACTGGGTCGATGGCGGCTGGGATGTCGAGCAGACCATCGCCTTCGCCGAGGCGCTTAAGGCGCGGGGATGCGACTGGATCGACGTGTCGTCGGGCGGCGTGTCGCCGAAGCAGCGGATCCCGGTCGGCCCGGGCTACCAGGTGCCGCTGGCGCGGCAGGTGCGGCAGGCGACCGGGCTGCCGACCATCGCCGTCGGGTTGATCACCGAGCCGCAGCAGGCCGACACCATCGTCCAGGACGGGAGCGCCGATCTGGTCGCGCTGGCGCGCGCCATGCTCTGGAATCCGCGATGGCCGTGGCACGCCGCCGCGGCGCTCGGCGCCAGCGTCGACGTACCGCCGCAGTACTGGCGCAGCGAGCCGCGCGAGGCGCGCGGGGTGTTCGCGCATGCCAGCGTCGGCCAGCGCTGACGCGCGGCCGGCGCCCGCCCGCCGCTGCCGGAATCAGGCGGTCGTGCCGTGCAGCCCCATCGCGTCGCGCACCGCGCGCATGGTCTCGCGCGCGGTCGTCCGGGCCTGGTCGCAGCCGGCGTCGAGGATGTCGCGCACCAGCGCGGGGTTGTCGACGTAGGGCTGGGCACGTTCGAGCATCGGCTGCTGTTCGCGCAGGATGGCGTCGATCACCGGCTGCTTGCATTCGAGGCAGCCGATTCCCGCCGAGGTGCAGCCGCGCTGCACCCAGTCGCGGGTGGCGTCGTCGGAATAGGCGAGGTGGAACTGCCACACCGGGCAGCGCTCCGGATTGCCCGGATCGGTGCGCTTGACACGCGCCGGGTCGGTCGGCATGCGCCGCACCTTCTGCTCGACGCTGGCGCGTTCCTCGCGGATCGCGATGGCGTTGCCGTAGCTCTTGGACATCTTGCGGCCGTCAAGCCCCGGCAGCTTGGATTCGGGCGTCAGCAGCGCTTCGGGTTCGCGCAGGATCTGCCGCCGTCCGCCGCCGAGCTGCGCGCGCAGCGCGTCCTTCTCCGGCCGGCTCAGCTTGCTGGCGGCGATGAGCGCTTCGGCTTCGGCGCGCTTTTCGAGCAGCCCATCCTGGTCGGCGGCGCGGCGCAGCGCCTGCAGCTGCAGCCGGACGTCGTCGGGCAGCCGCGCCGCCGCAGCGCGCGCCTGTGCCTCGATCTGCGGGTCCTTGCCGTACAGCGCGTTGAAGCGGCGCGCGATCTCGCGGCTCATTTCGATGTGCGGGATCTGGTCGGCGCCGACCGGCACGTAGCGCGCGAGGTAGATCAGGATGTCGGCGGCCTGCAGCAGCGGATAGCCGAGGAAGCCGTAGGTCGACAGGTCCTTGTCCTTGAGGTTCGCGATCTGGTCCTTGTAGGTGGGCACGCGCTCCAGCCAGCCCAACGGCGTTCCCATGCCGAGCAGCAGGAACAGTTCGGCATGTTCGAGCACCCGGCTCTGCACGAACAACGTCGCCTTCTCGGGATCGACGCCCGTGGCGAGCCAGTCGATCACCATGTCGATGCTGTGCGCGGCGATGCCTTCGGGCGAGTCGTAGTGCGTGGTGAGCGCGTGCCAGTCGGCGACGAAGAAGAAGCAGGTATGCAGGTCCTGCAGCGCAGCCCAGTTCTTGAGCGCGCCGTGGTAGTGGCCGAGGTGCAATGCACCGGTCGGACGCATGCCGGAGAGCACGCGCTCCCGGGACGCGGAGGTCGGGGTGGATGGATCAGTTGAAGTCATAGCTGGCGCGCAGTTGCACGTAGTCCTGGCCGGGGTTGGGCCGCTTGATGTCGGCGTTCGAGTAATGCGTCAGCCGGACACCGAGGGTCCACGGGGTGGCCGCGAAATGATGGAACAGGCCGATCGAATCGCCGAACTGGTAGGCGGTGGAGATGCGCTTGGATCCGAGCCAGGTGCCGGAGAACACGTTGGCGCCGATGCCGAGCTCCAGGCCGGTCTGGGAGGTGAACCACCAGCGCGCGATCGGCGTGACGCCGACGTGCCACAGCGACTGGTTGTCCGCCGTGGCGCGCGTCGTCACGCGCCCGAGTGAATACTCCAGGCTGACATCGACGTGGCTGCCGATGAACGCATGCTGCCAGAACGGCGCGGCCTGGTAGGCCAGGGTCCAGTTGTGGTCCCCCTTGTAGTCTCCCCAGAGGCCGGTCAGCTGTCCGGCGTGACTTGCCGGAGCCAGCGCGGCGAGGACGAGGAATCCGATCGAGACGCGAATTCGGGAGAAGAGAGTCGCCATGGAGTTTTGTCTTGTTGTCGTGGGAAGGGGACGCCGCTGGCACACGCCGGGGCGGGGTCAGAGCAGCATCTGGAACGGGCTGAGCAGGATCTGGAGCAGTTGCTGCGACACGCCCATCAGCGGACCCAGCCAGAAGTTCGAGAA
>JAKAIB010000030.1 GCA_021814605.1 Pseudomonadota bacterium
CGACAGCGCACCGTCCTGCTCCGCTGCCTTGAGCCGCTCGTACACGATGCGCTCGTGCGCGGCGTGCATGTCGACGACGACCAGTCCCTGCGTGTTCTGCGCCAGGATGTAGACGCCCAGCAATTGACCGATCGCAAAGCCGAGGGGATGGCCGGCGGGGGCGGCGACGTCGGCGTGCGCGGTGACTGCGGGGGATTCCGGCGGCGTAGCGGCGTCGCGGGCGGCGAGGACGGGCGTCGGCTCGAGCGGCGCATAGACCTGTCGCAGCGTGTCGAACGCCAGCATGTTCTGCCTGCCTGATTCCGTGCCCGCTGCGCGTGGCATCCACGCGCGGGGAGCTGCGGCAGGGGCAACCGTGATCGGCGGATGATCCGCGGCGGTCGCCGCGAGCACCCGTTCCACCGCATGCTTCACCGCCTGATGAACCGCCGACGCGTCGCGGAACCGGACCTCGGACTTGGCCGGATGGACGTTGACATCCACCAGTTCCGCCGGCAGATCGAGGAGCAGCGCGTATTGCGGCTGCAGCGCCCCGTGGAGCACGTCGGCATACGCCGCGCGAACCCCGTGGGCGACGGTGCGGTCGCGTACCCACCGGCGGTTGACCAGAATCTCCTGCGTCTCGGCCCGGGCACGGGCCAGCGTCGGCCGCCCGACCAGCCCGCGCAACGTCAGCGGGCCAGCCTCGACGACCAGCGGCAGCGCCTGCGCGCCGAAACCGGCGCCCAGAACGTCGCCCAGCCGGGCCAGGCCGTCGCGTGAATCGTCGCGGTCGTACTGCAGCTTCAACTGGCCGTCGTGCCACAGCCGCATCGCCACCTCCGGATGCGCCATCGCCGCGCGCTTGAAGGTCTCGACGCACCAGGCGTACTCGGTCGGCGGAGACTTGAGAAACTTGCGTCGCGCCGGAACGTTGAAGAAGAGCTGACGCAACGTGACGCAGGTTCCCGGCTGTGCCGCGGCCGGGGTGACCGGGTCGACGCGTCCGGCGCCGGCGGCGATCCGCGCGCCGTCGGCATCGGCGCGACGGCTGACGATCTCGATCTCGCCGACGGCGGCCATCGCGGCGAGCGCCTCGCCGCGGAAGCCGAGGTGCGCGGCGCGATGCAGTTCGGCGAGGCTGGCGATCTTGCTGGTGGCATGTCGCTGCAGCGCGAGCGGCAGTTCGTCGGGCGGAATGCCGCAGCCGTCGTCCTCGACACCGATGCTGCGCAGCCCGCCCTGCTCGATGCGAACGGTGATGGCACGGGCGCCGGAATCGATGGCGTTGTCAAGCAGTTCGCGCAGTGCCGACGCGGGGCGCTCGATGACTTCGCCGGCGGCGATCTGACTGATCAGGACGTCCGGCAGCGGACGGATCGGGCGGGGCGTCTGGGACAAGGGCGGGAGCGTGCAGCCGTCCGGGGCCGGCAGGTCCGGGAGCGGCAGGATGTCAAGCGCGCTGAGTATACTTTTCCGCTCCTCCGCCTGCCGTCCGAGACGGCGGTGGCGCGCACCGCCGCCGGTCATCCCGCCTCAGTCCCCACATTCATGGATATCCACACCCTGATCGACCTCATCCTGCATTTCGACGTCCATCTGGCGCAGTTCATCGCCGCCTACGGCATCTGGGTGTACAGCCTGTTGTTCGGGATCGTGTTCGCCGAAACCGGGCTGGTTGTGATGCCGTTCCTTCCGGGCGATTCGATGCTGTTCGTCGTCGGGGCATTTGCGGCAACCGGGGCGCTCAGTCTGCCCGCGGTGGTTGCCGCACTCTGGCTCGGTGCGGTGCTCGGCGACAGCCTGAACTACCAGATCGGCAAGTCCATCGGCCACAAGGTCTTCTCCTGGCCGCAGTCACGCTGGTTCAACCGCAGGGCGTTCGAGCGCGCGCACGCCTTCTACGAGCAGTACGGCGGGATCACCATCGTCGCAGCCCGGTTCATGCCTTTCATCCGCACCTTCGCCCCGTTCGTCGCCGGCGTTGCCGAGATGTCGTATGCCAAGTTCGTGGCGTACAACGCGCTCGGCGCCACGCTCTGGGTGGGGTTGCTGGTGACGGCGGGCTACCTGTTCGGCAACATTCCCTGGATCAAGCACAACCTCGGCCTGATGACGTTGGGGATCATTGTCGTATCACTGCTGCCGGCCGCCTGGGGCTGGTGGAAGACGCACAAGGTCGCCGCCCCGGCCTGACCGCCGCCCGGCGGTTGCGGGGTTCAGCGCAGCGCGCCGCGCAGCAGTCCGACGGCCAGTCCTTCGATGGCAAACGGCTGGTCGGCGCCGACGAGGATGGGTTCGAAATCGGGATTGGCCGGCAACAGCTCGACATGGTCGGAATGGGTGCGCAGCCGCTTGACGGTGACGTCGTCCCCGATGCGTGCGACCACGATCTGGCCGCTACGCGCGCTGCTGGCGCTTTTCACGGCGAGCAGGTCGCCGTCGAGGATGCCGGCGTCGCGCATGCTCATGCCGCGCACCTTCAGCAGGTAATCCGGACGTGTTCCGAACAGCGTAGGGTCGACCGCGATCGACTGCTCGATGTGTTCCTGCGCGAGGATCGGGTGACCGGCGGCGACGCGGCCGACCAGCGGCAGGCAGAGCTGGTCCGCACCCGGTAGCGGCAGGTGGATCTGCGGCCCCTCGAACGCCGGCTCCCGTGGCGTGCGGCCCGGTGCCGTGATGCGGATGCCGCGAGAAGCCCCCGGCGTCAGTTCGATGACGCCTTTGCGTGCCAGGGCCTGGAGGTGATCCTCGGCGGCGTTCGCCGAGCGGAAACCAAGGCGGGCGGCGATCTCGGCGCGGGTGGGTGGGTAGCCGACCTCGCGCACTGCAGCGGTGATCAGGTCGAGGATCTGCTGCTGGCGCGGGGTGAGGCGGGTGGCGGTTGCTCGGCGCATGATCGGTGCCCGTGGTGGCGGCTGCGGTGCGGCACAATCGCTGTTCCGCAGGCCGACTGGAAAGAGCCAGGATTGGTTATTTCCACAGCACTGTAAATCAAAACAGCATTCGTGAGAAGAGAGCAGCCGATGCCCACCTCGTCCGATCCCATCTTGCGCCCCGGAGTTGCCGTCCTCGGGACCGGCGGAACCATCGCCGGCGTCGCGACCGGTGATCCCAGCCTGCCCGGATACACCGCTGGCGCGCTCGGCGTCGACGCCCTGCTGGAGCGTGTTCCCGCACTGAAGCGGCTGGCCGCCGTGGAGGCCGAGCAGGTCGCCAACATCGACAGCAAGGACATGGACGTCGCCGTCTGGTGCCGGCTGGCGCAGCGCGTCGCGCACTGGCTGGCGCAACCCCAAATCGCCGGCTGCGTCGTCACCCACGGTTCGGACACGCTGGAGGAGACGGCGTACTTCCTGCACCTGGTGCATCGCAGCAGCAAACCGGTGGTGCTGACCGCTGCAATGCGCCCGGCGACGGCGCTGGATGCCGACGGACCGCAGAACCTGCTCGACGCAGTGCGCACCGCCATCAGTCCGGTCGCGCGCGGACTGGGAGCGGTCTGCGTGCTCCAGGGGCGGGTGCATGCCGCACGCGACGTGACCAAGGCGCGCGCGGATTCGATCGATGCATTCGCTTCCGGCGAGCGCGGACCGATCGGACGGTTGCGTGGTGATGATGTCGAAATCTGGCGCCGTGTCCCGGACGAGGCGGGCGCTCCATTCGAAGTGCCGGATCCGGCACGCTGGCGGCGGGTCGATCTGCTGGTCAGCCACGCCGGGGCGGACGGCAGGCTGCTGCGGTCGGCGCTGCGCGATGCTGATCGGCCGCACGGCGTGGTGATTGCGGGGACCGGCAACGGCACCATCCACAGCGAGATCGAGTCGGCGATGGCCGAGGCGAGGGCGCAGGGCGTGCGGATCGAGATCGCGTCGCGGGTCGGTCCGTTGCACGGCGGTGCGGGTGACGGGCTGAACGCCGTCAAGCTGCGGGTGCGGATGTTGCTGGAACTCGCAGCAGCAGGGGTTGGCGCCTGAGATCTAGCTCGGAGCGCGACCAGTCAGATCGAAGCCGCACCGCGCTGGCGCAGCCAAATGCGCACGAGCAGCCCGCCGTCCCCGGCGTTCGCCAGCTCCAGCCGTCCTCCCATCGACGTGACCGACTTCTCCACAATCGACAACCCCAGCCCGGTTCCGACTGCCGCGGTGCGCGCACGGTCGCCGCGGAAGAACGGCTGGGTGAGCTGGCCGAGCTGTTCGTCGGGAACGCCGGGACCATGGTCGCGCACGGTCAGCAGCACCGAGTCGACACCCGGCTGCAGGCTGATGTCGATGTCGGTGTGGACCTCGCCCGGCGTGAGCGCATAGCGCTTGGCGTTCTCGACCAGGTTGACCAGCACCCGCTGGAGTTCCAGCGCGTTGGCTTGCACTGGCGGGACTTGCGGCGAACGCAGGTGCAGCACCACCGTCTCGTCCTTCTGGTAGCGGTCGCGGACGAAGTCGACGGCCGCGTTCAGATCGACCGGCTCGATCTTGGGCTGGGCATCGCGGGCATATTCGAGGAAATTGCTGATGATGCGATCGGCCTGCTCGATGTCGTCGACGATGTTCGCGCGCGCCTGCTCGTCAGGAACGCTCAGCTCCGCTTCCAGCCGCAGCCGGGCGAGCGGCGTGCGGATGTCGTGCGAGATTCCGGCCAGCATCAGCGCCCGCTCCTCCTCGACTTCCTGCAGGCTGCGCGCCATCCGGTTGAAGCCGCGGTTGACCTCGCGGATCTCGCGCATTCCCGAATGCTCGTCGAGCATGTGTGAATAGTTGCCGGCACCGACGCGGGCAGTGGCGAGCCGCAGGTCGCGCAGCGGCCGGTTGACGAAGCTGGCAATGATGGCCGCGCCGATCAGGCCGAGCAAGGTCGCGATCACGCCCCAGGTGATCCACGTCTCGCCGAGCGACGGGTCGATGCGCGATCGGTCGAGCAGCAGCCAGTAGTCGTCGCCGGCAATGCGGAACCCGATCCAGAGTCCCGGGCGACTGTTGACGACGTCGGCGAAGTCGAGCTGTTCCTTCAGCCGCGAGTCCACCGCACGCTCCAGCCGATCGGTGAACGCGGTGTGATTCATCGGGATCCAGACGTCGCTGGAACTGCGCGGATAGATGTAGATCCCTTCCTTTTCGCCCAGATCGTGGAGCAGGGCGAGGCGGTATTGCGGGTCGGCGTGGATCAGCGCCAGCCGGGTCAGGTCGATCACGCTCGTGACCTGCTTGGAAATCTGGTCGACCTGCGGACCGAGTTCCAGCAGCCGGAAGCTCTGGAACCAGGTGGTCAGGCTGGCGCTGACCAGCAGGACGATCAGCAGGAAGGTCCGCCAGTACAGGCGCCCGAACACGCCGCCGATCCATCGCAGCGGATGGACGGCCCAGGTGCGCCGTGTGGCGCCGTTCAGCGGCGCGGTACTGTCGCCGGGGTCAGCCTTCTGCGCTGTCGGGGACGAATACATAGCCCACGCCCCAGACGGTCTGGATGTAGCGCGGATGTGCCGGGTCGGTCTCGACGATCTTGCGCAGCCGCGAGATCGCGACGTCCAGGCTGCGGTCGAAGGCCTCGTAGTCGCGGCCCCGCGCCAACTCGGCGAGGCGGTCGCGCGACAACGGCTGGCGCGGGTGACGCACGAGCGCCTTGAGCATGGCGAACTCGCCGGTCGTCAGGCTGATGGCGTCGCCGTTCTTGCTGAGTTCGCGCCGCGCCAGATCGAGGCTGAACGGGCCGAAGTGCACGGTCTCGTCTTCGCGCGACGGCGCGCCCGGCAATTCCGGCGAGGGCTGGCGACGCAGCACGGCGCTGATCCGGGCAAGAAGTTCGCGCGGATTGAACGGCTTCGGCAGGTAGTCGTCTGCACCGACTTCGAGCCCGATGATGCGGTCGACGTCTTCGCCCTTCGCGGTCAGCATGATGATCGGGGTCTGATCCTTCGACGCCCGCAGTCGCTTGCAGATCGACAATCCGTCCTCGCCCGGCAGCATGAGGTCGAGCACGATGAGGTCGAAGCGCTCCTTCACCATGATGCGCGACATCGCCTTCGCGTCCTCCGCGACGAACACCTCATAGCCCTCCTGCGACAGGTAGCGGCGCAGCAGGTCGCGGATTCGCGCGTCGTCGTCGACGACCATGATCTTTTTCGGCTTTTCCTGATCCATAGAAGCGTCAATCAAAGAAAAAGGAAGAACAGTAACAGGGCGTGCGCATGTTCCGCGCCCCGACGCGAATCGGCTAAACGCTTGTTACACAGTTTACCGTCCCCGGCGGCGGCGGATCGATCGATTCTCTCGATAATCCTGTCGGTCCCTCTGCGAATACCGATGCCGCGCCCCCGCTTGCTGCTGCTGTGCTTCATTCTCGCAGCGTCCGGCATCTCTGCGGCCCGCGCGGCGCTGCCGGGCGCCAGGTCGCTGGGTGCCTTCGTCCGGCGCGAGCGGGCTGCCGGTGCGCGCCGCAATGACGTCCGCGGATTGCACGCCTTGATCGCTCGCGAGGGGGAGAGTACTTCGCGCAATCCCGCGCCGGCGCCCGTTGCTTCGGGAGAGACGCACCGGTTGTCGGCCCATGATCGCGAGGTGTTGCGCCGGCAGATCATGGAACAGTCGCAGGAAAGCGGCGGCGCGCCGCATCGCTGATTTCGCCGACCGCGAGTCCGCGTCGCGGCGATTTCCTGCCCCGCTCGCCGCCGGGCGAACGGGGCGGATGAGTATGATTGTCCGCACCACTTGTCGTCGTCGCATCCCGTGCAGACAGAACCTCGCCTCGAATCAGTCCAGTGTCTCCATCCAGGGGGGCTGCACCGGCTTGCCTACTGGGAATGGGGCGACCCCGACTGCCCCGACGTCGTCGTCTGCGTCCACGGATTGACGCGCCAGGGGCGGGATTTCGACGTGCTGGCGCGGGCTTTGCTGGACAAGCGCAGGGTCGTCTGTCCGGATCTGCCGGGTCGCGGCGAATCCGGCTGGCTCGACAATCCGGCGCTCTATCAGGTGCCACAGTACGTCGCCGACGTCGTGACGCTGCTGGCGCGACTGCGCGCGCGGCGGCTTTCCTGGGTCGGCACCTCGCTCGGGGGGCTGATCGGCATGTCGCTGGCCGGTTTGCCCGACAGTCCCGTCGGCAGGCTCGTGCTCAACGATGTCGGGCCGGCGCTCGATCCGCACGGACTGCAACGGATCGGCGGCTATGTCGGCCAGCGCATGCTGTTCGACAGTCCCGAGCAGGCGGCGGTCGCGCTTCGCGCGATTTCGGAAGGATTCGGGCCGCTGACCGATGCGCAATGGATGGCGTTGACCCGGCCGATGCTGCGATCGCATGATGGCCGTTGGCGACTGCATTACGACCCGGCGCTCGCCCAGCCGTTCACTGCGGCAACAGCCCAGGCGGTTGCGGCCGCGGAGTCGGTGTTGTGGCAGTCGTACGACCGGATCCAGGCGCCGACCTTGCTGCTTCGGGGGGCACAGTCCGACATTCTCGGCGCAGCCACGGCATCGGCGATGACGCAGCGCGGGCCGCGGGCCACGCTGATCGAGTTCGAGGACGTCGGGCACGCCCCCATGCTGGTCGCCGACGATCAGGTCGCCGCCGTGCGCGATTTCCTTCTCGCGTGAGCAACGACCCGGTCAATCCCGACGGCGGCGATGCCGCGCCCGACCGGCATGGCGATACCGAGCGGGACGCCCAGCGCCTGATCGAACAGGCCCGCACCTATGCCGCGCCTCTCGTTGATGCAGTCACGCTCGAGACCGGCGAGGCCGCGCTCGAACACGCCGACGGCGTGTGCGACATTCTCGCGGGCATCGGCGCCGATGGCGAGGCTCGCGCCGCTGCCTATCTCAACATCGCGGCGCCGCAGTTGGCGCACCCCTTCGATCAGTTGCGCAAGGCGTTCGGCGACGAACTGGCGACCCTGGCGGTCGAGACGCGCAAGCTGGTCGAAGTCTCGCGCATGGCGCGGGAGGGGCCGGACGAGATCGAGCAGCGTCGGCGCCACGTCGAACTGGGGCGGCGGCTGCTGCTCGGATTCTCGCGCGACCTGCGCGTGGCGTTGCTGCGGCTGGCGTCGAGGCTGCAATCGCTGCGCTTCTTCACCCGCAGCCGGACCCAGGCGCCGCGGTCTTTCCTGGCCGAGAGCATGGAGGTATTCGCCCCGCTGGCGAGCCGTCTCGGCATCTGGCAGGTCAAGTGGGAAATCGAGGATCTGGCATTCCGGCTGTTGCAGCCGGACGTCTACAAGGACATCGCGCGCAAGCTCGACGAGCGGCGCGTCGAGCGCGAGCAGGGCATCGTTGGGGCGATCGATCGTCTGCAGGCCGAACTGAAACGACAGCGGATCAGCGCGCAGGTGGCCGGCCGCCCCAAGCACATCTACAGCATCTGGCGCAAGATGCAGGGCAAGCAGTTGCAGTTCGAACAGGTGATGGACCTGCGGGCGCTGCGCATCATCGTGGCGGATGTCAGTGCCTGCTACGCCGCGCTCAGCGTCGTCCATTCGCTGTGGACTCCGCTGCCGGAGGAGTTTGACGATTACATCGCCAAGCCGAAGCCCAATGGCTATCAATCGCTGCATACGGTGGTGCGGACCGAGGCGGGGCAGATCTTCGAGATCCAGATCCGCACCGAAGCGATGCATTCCTACGCCGAGCACGGGAGCGCCGCACACTGGGCGTACAAGGAAGCCGGAAAGCGCGGCTACCGCGGGCAGGCCCAGGCAGGTGACGACCAGGCACGGATCGCCCTTGCGCGGCAGCTGCTCGCGCTGCAGCAGGAACTTGCGTCCACACCGACCGAGCCGGTCGATCGCGCTGGCGCGCCGGGAACGGTGCCCCGTGGCGCCGAAGCCGAGGAGCGCATCTTCGTGCTCACGCCGCAGGCCCGGATCGTCGAGCTCGCCGCCGGTTCGACGGCGGTTGATTTCGCCTACGCGCTGCACACCGATCTGGGGCACCGCTGCCGCGGCGCACGGGTCGATGGCATGCTGGTCCCGCTGAGCACGCCGTTGCGCAGCGGGCAGACGGTCGAGGTGGTCGCGGCCAAGGAGGGGGGGCCATCGAGGGACTGGCTGAATCCCGAACTGGGCTATCTGCGCAGTGCCCGGGCCCGGGCCAAGGTGCGTGCCTGGTTCAACCAGATCGCCCAGGAACAGACGATCAACAAGGGGCGGGGGCAGGTCGAGCGGCTGCTGCAGCGCGAAGGCCGGACCAGCGTGAACCTCCAGACGCTGGCCGAGGGATTGGGGTTTGCCAATGCCGAGGCGTTGTTCGAGCGGGTCGGCAAGGATGAATTTTCCCAGCGCCAGATCGAGGCCTATCTGCGCGGAGGACAGAACGGCGCGCCAGCCGACCAGTCGGCACCGCTCGCCGCTCCGCCAGCCGCCGCTCCGATGGTCGATCGGCAGGGTGGCCAGGTGCTCGTCGTCGGTATGGGGTCGCTGCTGACGCAGCTTGCGCCATGCTGCAAGCCGGCGCCACCGGATGCGATCCGCGGCTTCGTGACCCGCGGACGCGGTGTCTCGGTCCACCGGGCGAACTGTCCCAACTTCGTCAATATCGCGCAGCAGCATCCGGAGCGGGTGATCGCTGTTGCCTGGGGGGCTCAGGCGGCGAACGAGGCGCTGTACCCGATCGACCTGGAGGTCAGCGCGACCGACCGGCAGGGCCTGCTGCGCGACATCTCGGAAGTGCTGGCGAAGGAGAAGATCAATGTCATCGCCGTGAACACCCGTTCGGTGCGCGACCTTGCGCAGATGCGCTTCACCATCCAGTTGCCAGACAGCTCCCGCCTCAAGCGCGCGCTGGCATTGATCGCCGAGGTGCCGGGGGTATTCAAGGCGCGTCGTCACTGACTCTGGCCATCCGAGCGAACCGTGCTATGATGCGTGGCTTCGCAGGCGGTTAGCTCAGATGGTTAGAGCGCTTGCTTGACATGCAAGAGGTCGTTGGTTCGATTCCAATACCGCCTACCAGAACGATGTTGACTGATCCCCCGAGGCGCTCGCGTCCGGGGGATTTTTCTTTCCCGGCGTCGTGACGCCGGCAAGGGGTGTGTCCGGCCGGTCCGCGGCGGAAGTGATCGGGCTGCGCTGTATACTTTTGAAGTCAATTCAACCGGCGCGCTTTGCGCGATACCGGGCGCTCGCAGACCCGTTCGATTCACTCTATTCATGCCGCTGCGTTGTTTTCGAACTAGCTTGCCGACCCGATGATCCAGAGCGGTCCGCACGCGCGTGCATGTCGATGACTAGGTGCGGCCCATACGCACCTTTTTCATTTCTGCGAGACGAATCATGATCGAAATCACCCTGCCCGACGGATCCAAACGCCGGTTCGACAATCCGCCGACTGTCGCCGAGGTTGCGCAGTCCATCGGTAGCGGACTGTCCAAGGCGGCGCTCGCCGGCAAGGTGGATGGCCAGCTGGTCGACACCGGGTATCGCATCGAGCACGATGCTTCGGTCGCCATCGTCACCGACAAGGACGCGGAGGGCCTCGAGATCATCCGCCATTCGACGGCCCACCTGCTGGCTTACGCGGTCAAGGATCTGTACCCGGAGGCGCAGGTCACCATCGGACCGGTGATCGACAACGGCTTCTACTACGACTTCGCCTACAAGCGGCCGTTCACCCCCGAGGATCTGGAGAAGATCGAGGCGAGGATGCTCGAGCTGGCTCGCAAGGACGAGCCGGTGCAGCGCAAGGTGCTGCCGCGCGACGAGGCCAGCGCGTATTTCGAGTCGATCGGCGAGCACTACAAGGCCGAGATCATCCGCGACATCCCGGCCGACGAAGCGCTATCGCTGTACTCGGAGGGCGCATTCACCGACCTCTGTCGCGGTCCGCATGTGCCGTCGACCGGGAAACTCAAGGTCTTCAAGCTGATGAAGGTTGCGGGCGCCTACTGGCGTGGCGACCATCGCAACGCACAGCTCCAGCGCATCTACGGAACAGCCTGGGCGAAGAAGGAAGACCAGGACGCCTACCTGCATGCGCTCGAAGAGGCCGAGAAGCGCGATCACCGCAAGCTTGGCCGGGAGCTCGATCTGTTCCACTTCCAGGAAGAGGCACCGGGACTGGCGTTCTGGCATCCGAAGGGTTGGGCCTTGTGGCAGGCGGTCGAGCAGTACATGCGGCAGGTCTACCGCGACAGCGGGTACCACGAGGTGCGTGGGCCCCAGATCCTCGACGTCAGCCTGTGGAAGCGTTCCGGACACTGGGACAACTACGCCGAGAACATGTTCTTCACCGAGTCGGAGAAGCGCCAGTTCGCGGTCAAGCCGATGAACTGTCCGGGGCACGTGCAGATCTTCAATTCCGGACTGCGCAGCTACCGCGATCTGCCGATCCGCTACGGTGAGTTCGGGTCCTGCCATCGCAACGAGCCGTCAGGCGCGCTGCACGGGTTGCTGCGCGTGCGCGGATTCACCCAGGACGACGGCCACATCTTCTGCACGGAGGATCAGATCGAGTCCGAGGTCACGGCGTTCCATCGGCAGGCGATGCAGGTCTACGCCAATTTCGGCTTCAGCGACATCGCGTTGAAGATTGCGCTGCGCCCGGACAAGCGGATTGGCGATGACGCTGTCTGGGACAAGGCCGAGGCCGCGTTGCGCGCTGCGCTGCAGGCTTGCGGCGTCGCCTGGCAGGAACTGCCGGGGGAGGGCGCGTTCTACGGTCCGAAGATCGAGTATCACATGAAGGATTCGATCGGCCGTGCCTGGCAGGTTGGCACGATGCAGGTCGACTTCATGATGCCCGAGCGGCTCGATGCCGAATACGTCGACGAGCACTCGCAACGCCGCCGTCCCGTGATGCTGCACCGGGCGATCGTCGGCTCGATGGAACGCTTCATCGGCGTGCTCATCGAGCACTACGCCGGTGCGATGCCGCTGTGGCTGGCGCCGGTGCAGGCGGTCGTCATGAACATCACCGACGCGCAGGCGGACTACGCGCGCTCCGTGGCGCAAGCGCTGACAAAACAAGGATTTAAGGTCGAAGTCGATTTGCGCAACGAAAAAATCACCTATAAAATCCGCGAAAATGCATTGAACAAAGTGCCCTATCTGCTCGTGGTCGGCGACCAGGAGCGGGACACCGGGAAGGTGGCGGTGCGGGCGCGAGGCAATGTCAACCTCGGGGTGCTGACTCTTGAGGCGCTGACGCAACTACTCACCCAGGAAGTGCAGGCGCGCAAGTAGCTTCTGTCGTGTTCGCGCGGCAGGATCTGGCAGCACGTTGTTATTGATCGATTGAAAGGTTTGAGCCATCGCTACGTTCCAAGGCCGGAATATCCCGGAAAAACGCGCCCATCGTCTGAATCGTGAAATCAATGTTCCGGAAATCCGCCTGATCGGACCGGACGGCGATGCGATCGGTGTGGTCTCTGTGACCGAGGCGCTCCGGCTTGCCGAGCAGCATGACGTCGATCTGGTCGAGATCGCTCCGACCGCGCAGCCTCCGGTCTGCCGGCTCATGGACTACGGCAAGTTCAAGTACGAGGAACAGAAGAAGAGCCACGAGGCCAAGGCCAAGCAGAAGCAGATCCAGATCAAGGAAGTGAAGTTTCGCCCGGCGACCGACGAGGGTGACTATCTGATCAAGATGCGCAATCTGCGGCGTTTCCTCGAAGAGGGTGACAAGGCCAAGGTGACGTTGCGGTTCCGCGGACGCGAGATCACTCACCAGGATCTGGGAATGCGGTTGCTGGAACGGGTCAAGGCGGACGCCGAGGACGTCGGTCAGGTCGAGCAGATGCCCAAGCTGGAAGGGCGGCAGATGATCATGGTCATCGCGCCCAAACGCAAGAAGTAGAGGTTTCGCTCCGCTGTTTCGACGGCGGGGCAACCCGCGGCCTTGGCCGCGGTCGCGCGTGCCGCCCGGAACGGGCAGCATCGCAAAACTCGTGTGCGCAGGCAGAAAAGCGCCGGGCAAGTTGCCGGGCCGCCTGCGGATATGTCAAATCGATTGGAGTCAGTCATGCCCAAGATGAAAACCAAGAAGAGTGCTGCCAAGCGCTTTCGCGTGCGCGCCGGCGGCACTGTCAAACGTGGCCAGGCATTCAAGCGCCACATCCTGACGAAGAAGAGCACCAAGAACAAGCGTCACCTGCGTGGAGCGACGGCGGTCCACGCCAGCGACATGGGCCAGATCGCCCGGATGATGCCCTTCGCCTGAAGCGCATCGTTTCCCTTGCATCCCACTTCTCAGGACTAGGAGCTATTCCATGCCTCGCGTCAAACGTGGTGTGACCGCACGCGCGCGTCACAAGAAAGTACTCGATCAGGCCAAGGGCTTCCGCGGCCGCCGCAAGAACGTCTATCGCATCGCCAAAGAGGCGGTGATGAAGGCCGGGCAGTATGCGTACCGGGACCGTCGCGCGAAAAAGCGCGAGTTCCGTGCGCTCTGGATCACCCGGATCAATGCAGCCGTTCGCCAGTTCGACATGACCTACAGCGTGTTCATGAATGGCATGAAGAAGGCCCAGATCGAAATCGATCGCAAGGTGCTCGCCGACATGGCGGTGCATGATGCCGCGGCCTTCGGCAAGATCGTCGAGCAAGTCAAGGCGGCAATGGCCTGACGCAGCCCGCCGCAGCCGCGTGCTGCGGTGATCGTGCCGCATGCAAAGGCCTGTGTTCACAGGCCTTTGTTCTTTGTCCGGGACGCAGAAAGCGTGTCCCGGACTCCCGAAATACCGCGTATCGCCCATGAATTCGCTGCATGCCCTGATCGATCAAGCCCGCGCCGACTTTGCCCGCGCCGCAGACGCCGCTGCGCTCGAGAACACCAAGGCGCGCTACCTCGGCAAGGCCGGGCTGATCACTGCCGAGATGAAAGCGCTGGCATCGCTTGCCCCTGAGGACAAGCGTGCGCGTGGCGCCGAGATCAATGCCGTCAAGCAGGCGATCGAGCGGGCGCTGCAGGATCGGCGCGATGCGATCGAGCAGGCGGCACTGCAGGCGCAGCTCGAGGCGCAGGCGATCGACGTGACGCTGCCGGGCCGTGTTGCCGATCGTGGCGGACTGCACCCGCTGACGCGCAGCTGGATGCGCGTGGAGCAGATCTTCCGCTCGATCGGATTCGACGTCGCCGACGGCCCGGAGATCGAGGACGACTGGACGAACTTCACCGCGCTCAACTCGCCGCAGAACCACCCCGCGCGATCGATGCAGGACACCTTCTATGTCGATGTCGACGACGTCCACGGCCAGCCGCTGCTGTTGCGCACGCACACGTCGCCGATGCAGGTGCGGTACGCCCGCATGCATGTGCAGCGTCAAGCCGCCGCGTCGCCGATGTCCCCGATCAAGGTCATCGCGCCCGGCCGGACCTACCGGGTCGACAGCGACGCGACGCATTCGCCGATGTTCCACCAGTTCGAGGGACTCTGGATCGACACCGATGTATCGATGGCTGATCTCAAGGGCACGTTCACCGGCTTCCTCAAGGCGTTCTTCGAGCGCGACGACATCCTGGTGCGGTTCCGTCCGTCGTACTTTCCGTTCACCGAACCGTCGGCCGAAATCGACATGATGTTCGAGAGCGGGCCGCTCAAGGGCCGCTGGCTCGAGCTTGCCGGCTCCGGGCAGGTTCACCCCACGGTCGTGCGCAACTTCGGACTCGATCCCGAGCGCTACATCGGATTCGCGTTCGGCAGTGGCATCGACCGGCTGACCATGTTGCGCTATGGCGTCACCGATCTGCGCCTGTTCTACGAGAACGACCTGCGATTCCTGCAGCAGTTCGCCTGATCCGGCGTCGGCTGCTCTCGCCGCAGCGCTCGTCCTGTCCGTCCACCTTAAAGCTCGTCGATCATGCAGTTCCCCGAATCCTGGCTCCGTCAGTTCTGCAATCCGCCGCTGAACACCGATGCGCTCGCCGACAAGTTGACCATGGCAGGCCTCGAAGTCGAGGAGGTGCGACCTGCAGCGCCGGCGTTCTCCGGCGTGCGCGTCGGGCTGGTGCGTGATGTGCAACCGCATCCCAACGCCGACAAATTGCGCGTCTGCCGCGTGGACGTGGGCGGCGCGGAGCCGCTGCAGATCGTCTGCGGCGCTCCGAACGTGACCGTCGGCATGTTCGCGCCGTGCGCGACGGTCGGTGCGCAGTTGCCCCCGCAGCAGGACGGACAGGAACCGTTCCGTATCGCCACTGCGAAGATGCGCGGAGTCGAGTCCTACGGCATGCTGTGCTCGGCGCGCGAGCTGGGCTTGTCGGCCGACCATTCCGGTCTGATGGCGCTTGAGGGCGATTTGCGTCCGGGCGACGATCTGCGTGCGCTGCTGGCGCTCGACGAAGCCATCTTCACCATCAAGCTCACGCCCAATCTCGGTCACTGCCTGAGCATCGTCGGCGTTGCCCGCGAAGTATCCGCGGCAACCGGTGCATCGCTCGAGAAGCCGGTGTTCACCGCCGTCGTGCCGACCATCGATGACGTGCTGCCGGTCCGGATCGAGGCGCCCGATCTGTGCGGTCGGTTTTCGGGCCGGATCATCCGGGGTGTCGACGCGAAGGCGCCGACGCCGCAGTGGATGAGGACTCGGCTTGAACGCAGCGGGCAGCGCAGCATTTCCGCGCTGGTCGACATCTCGAACTACGTGATGCTCGAACTCGGCCGGCCGTCGCACGTGTTCGATCTCGGCAAGATCCGCGGCGGATTGCACGTCCGTTGGGCGCGCCCAGGCGAGCAACTCGAACTGCTCAACGGCCAGACCGTCGCGCTCGAACCAGACATGGGGGTGATCGCGGCGGACAGCGGCGTGGAATCGCTTGCCGGAATCATGGGCGGCGAAGCCACTGCAGTGACGCTCGACACCACCGACATCTATCTCGAGGCCGCATTCTGGTGGCCCGACGCAATCCGTGGTCGCGCGCGGCGGCTGAATTTCTCCACCGACGCGGCGGCCCGATTCGAGCGCGGCGTCGATTTCGGCACGACTGTGGAGCACCTGGATGCGATTACCGCGCTGATCCTGCAGATCTGCGGCGGTCAGGCCGGTCCGGCCGACGACCAGATCACCCGCCTGCCGCAGCGCAATCCGGTGCGCATGCGGGTTGCCCGCTGCGAGAAGGTCGTCGGCATTCCGATCGGTGCCGAGCGCATGGGCGAGATCTTCTCGAGACTCGGGCTTGCGGCCCGGTTCGATGCCAGCGCGGGCGAGCCCGCATGGATCGTCACTCCGGGGAGCGACCGCTTCGACATCGAGATCGAGGAAGATCTGATCGAGGAGGTGGCGCGGATCCACGGATTCGAGAAGATTCCGACGGCGCCGCCGACGGCACGCCTGCAGCCGCTGCCTGCCACGGAGGCGGAGCGCCCCCTCCACGCACTGCGGCAGCGGGTGGCCGCACTGGGCTATCAGGAAACCATCAACTTCGCCTTCGTCGATCCTCAGTGGGAGCTCGATTTCGCGGGCTGTTCCGATCCGATCCGACTGCTCAATCCCATCGTTGCGCCGATGTCGGCGATGCGCTCCACCCTGATCGGTTCGCTGATTCAGGTGCTGCGCGAAAACCTGAATCATCGTGCGCGGCGGTTGCGGCTGTTTGAACTCGGCCGGGTCTTCCAGCGCGATGCCAGCGTGCAAAACGAAGCGCTGCAGGTGGCGGGAGTTCGCCAACCGATGCGCCTGGCGGGCCTGGCCTATGGCTCGGCGTCGCCGCTGCAATGGGGAGAGCCCGATCGGAAGGTGGACTTCTTCGACGTCAAGGGGGATATCGAGGCCCTGTGCGCCAGTTCCGGCAAGCTCGAGTGGCGACCGGTGTCGCACCCGGCGTTGCATCCCGGACGCAGCGCGGAAGTCCGGCTCGACGGGCACCCGCTGGGGATTGTCGGTGAACTGCATCCGCTGTGGGTTCAGCGCTACAACCTGCAGCAGGCGCCGGTTGTGTTCGAGATCGATGCGGCGCCGCTGCGACACCAGCCGATTCCGCAGTTCAAGCCGCTCAATCGAGTACCGATGGTGCAACGCGATCTGGCGTTCCAGGTTCCGGTTGCGATACGCTACGCCGACATCGAGGCCGCAATGCAGGCGGCGTTGGGGAGCGAGCCACTGTGCGCGATCATCCGCAGTGCGCAATTGTTCGACTTGTTCCAGCCGCAGGGCGAGGCGCAGTCCAAGAGCATGGCGTTCCGGCTGCAACTGCAAGACGTGCAGACGTTGACCGACGAGCGGGTTGACGCAGCGTGCAATGCGTTGGTGGCCGCAGTGTCGCGGGCCACCGGTGCGCAACTGCGGCACTGAACGACACGAGGAGGGGGAGGAAGTGGCGCGGATCCAGATCGAATCGGTGCAGACACCGACGCTGACCAAGGCGGAATTGGCCGAGCAGTTGTATGAGCGCATCGGCCTGAACAAGCGCGAGTCGAAGGACATGGTCGACGCGTTCTTCGACCGCATTCGCGAGGCGCTCGCCCGCGGCGATGACGTCAAGCTGTCGGGCTTCGGCCATTTCCAACTGCGCCAGAAGGCGCAGCGTCCCGGGCGTAATCCTCGAACGGGCGAGGTCATCCCGATCGCAGCCCGGCGGGTCGTGATCTTTCACGCCAGCCACAAGTTCAAGCACCAGCTTCAGGTTGCAGCCGGGACAGACGAGGTGAGCCCGAGCTGATCCGCCGAGTGTCGGCGCGGTGCGCTGCCGTCGTTGCTGGACGGATGAAATTTCCGGTCCGGTTTGCCGCACAATTGGGCCGGCCATTTGGTCAGATCCGGAATTCCGTGCTAATTGCCGTCCGCAGTCATGAGCGCAGTGCCCGTGTTGCCCCCCATTCCTGCGAAGCGCTACTTCACCATCGGCGAGGTGAGCGAGCTGTGCGGCGTCAAATCGCACGTGCTGCGGTACTGGGAGCAGGAGTTCGCCCAGCTGCGGCCGATGAAGCGGCGCGGGAATCGCCGCTATTACCAACACCACGAGGTGCTGCTTATCCGGCGCATCCGGGAACTGCTCTACGACCAGGGGTTCACGATCAGCGGGGCAAGAGCGCGCCTTGGCGATACGTCTTCCGAGACTCCTGAGATTGAACGGGGCAGCAGGGGCGAACGAACCTCGTCGCAGTCAGTCGCCGTGCTCCCGGAAAGCCTGATCGCTCCTGTTGCTGGACTCGACGAACTGCGTTCCGAGCTCATCTTGATTCGGTCGATCTTGAATGGCGGTTGACTTCGTGTATCATCATCTGCTTTGGTTTTCGGGGCGTAGCGCAGCCTGGTAGCGCACCTGCATGGGGTGCAGGGGGTCGGAAGTTCGAATCTTCTCGCCCCGACCAA
>JAKAIB010000265.1 GCA_021814605.1 Pseudomonadota bacterium
TCGCCTCCTCCCGACCCTTCAGCCGCGCTTCCTCGTCCCGATCCGGCTCCGGCGACGCGTATTCTTCCACGACCATACTCACGCAGGAGCCGCCGGCGCCGAACGTGTTGATCAACGCACGGCGCGGGAGATGCGCCGGTCCGCTCGCCGAGTCGGCACCGTGCGGCGACCAATCCATCAGGCGGCGCGCCAGGCCGATCGAATTGAGCTCTTCCCGGATTTCTCCTGCCTCGACGATGGGGGCGATCTTCTTGTTCATCATCTGGAGGACGACCTTGGTCAATTGCGCAATCCCGGAAGCGGCTTCCGGATGGCCGATGCTCGATTTGACCGATCCGATCACGCAGGACTCCCCGATGTACCGCCCGCTGGAGACGACCTTGCGAAGCACCGAGGCTTCCACGTCGTCGACGATCGGGACGCCGTTCGACGTCGCCTCGACATAGGTGATCGGCACCTCTTCGGAATTCGACGACCGCAGGACCGACTCTACCAGCCGCTCCTGCGAGACGACGTTGGGCGTCCCGTACGAGATCGACCGTCCCGCATGGCGGCAATCGATGCCCTTGATCACTGCCAGCACGGCGTCCCCGTCCTCCACGGCCTGGCTCAGCGGCTTGAGGATGACGGCCCCGACGCACTCGGCGGGCAGGTAGCCGTCGCCGCGGGAAAAGCTGCGGCTGCCCGGATGGCTTCCGATCATGTTCAACTGGCTCAGCGCGATGTACTTGTCCTGGTGCAGGGACAAGTTGACGCCGCCGGCGATCGCGAGCGCACAGACACCTTCGGCCAGGTCCCGGCAGGCCAGGTGGATGGCCGTGGCCGCGGACGATGACATCGTGTCGACGACCACGCTGGGCCCTTCGAGCCCGAAGACATGGGACGTCCTGTTGGCGATCGAAGCGCTCGAAGAGATGAACATGTGCGATGACAACGACGCCCTGTTGGCGGCATCGGCCGGCCAGGTGCCGTCGGAGATCTGGTGCTTGTACATCGAGCCCACGTAGACCCCGACGTTGCTCTCGTACTTCGACAAGAGTTGCTCGCGCGTGACGCCGGCGCTCTCCAGCGCGTGATAGGACGTCTGCAGGAACAAGCGCACCTGCGGATCGACGATCAGCGCCTCGTCGTGGGAAATGTTGAAGAAGTCGCTGTCGAATTCGTGCACGCCGTCGATGAACCCGCCCCACTTGCCGCGGGTCTTGCCCTGCGCCGTCTTGTCCGGATCGAAGTAGAGCCTGTGATCCCAGCGATCCAGGGGCACTTCGGTCACGCAGTCCACCCCCTGCGACAGGTTGTGCCAGAACTCCTCGAGCGTGCGGGCCTTGGGATAGCTGCCGCTGATGCCGATGATGGCGATGTCCAGGGTACGGCCGGTCGCCGGTCGCGGCCGCGGGGGCGCAGGCTCCGCAGCCCTCGCCGCCTGCCGCGGGGGTGCGTCCGCCGCTGGCGCGAACCGGGCGCGGTGGGCCGGCCGCGGGACCTCCGGCACGTGCCTCGCGGACGTCGGGACGGCTTCGATCACCGGCGGCCGGGCGTCGAGCCCCAGCCTGTCGGCCAACGCCGCGCGGTGCTCGCGCATCAGATGCCCGCCCAGTGCGGCCAACGTCGGATGCTCGAAGAAGACGGTCGGCGTCAGCTCCAGCCCGTACCTCTCGTTGATGGCGTTGGCGAAGGCCGTCAGGGTGATGGAGTCGAAACCGAACTCGCTCAGCTCCGCCTGCGGATCGATGTCATCCGGATCGAGCTTCAAGAGCTCCGACACCGCCTGCACCAGGGACGACCGGAGCGCTCCGGCGAAGTCGCCTTCGGCGCGAGGCACCGGCGCCGCGGGCTCGATGGGCCGCGACGGCGCCGCGTCCGGTGCCGCCAGCTGGCGCGTGCGAGCGAACGGCCGGGGGCTGTCGAACGTCATCCCGGCCTCCGCCAGGACGGCTTCGGCCACCGGCGCCTGGGCCGCCACGCCCACGCGCCGAGCCAGCTCCACCCCGTGCTCGCGCACCAGATGTGCGCTCAGGCTCGCCAGGGTCGGGTGCTCGAAGAAGACGGTCGGCGTCAGCTCCAGTCCGTACTTCTCGTTGATGACGTTGGCGAATGCGGTCAGCGTGATGGAGTCGAAGCCGAATTCGCTCAGCTCCGCCTGCGGATCGACTTCTTCGGCCCTGAGCTTCAACAGCTCAGAGACACCTTGCACCAGCGATGTCCGCAGCACCTCGTCGAGCGCGTCGCCGCTCACCGCCTCGGTGGCCGCAGCCTGGCGCACGGGCGCGGCAACGGGAGCGGGCGCCGCCTTGGGCGTCTGCGGTCGGCGCGAGGGGGGCGCGGCGACCGTCGCCACCTGCTGCCGCACGACCCCGTCGCTGCGGCCCACCAGGATCTGCTGGCCCAGCCCGTGTGCCGCGGCCGCCGGATGGCGCACGTCCTTGAAGCCCTCGGCCCCGAGCAGGCGCAGCCAGGTCTCCGGCGTGAGGGCCGGGGAGCCGGGAATCCGCAGCCAGGTGTCCTCGGACTGCCACCAGCCGTCGAGCAGCCCGAAGGTCAGTTGCAGGAACAGGCTGTTGGAGGACATCTCGTTGATCACGACCAACCCTTGCGCCTTCAACAGCGCCTTGGTGTTGCGCACGGTGCGCCGGATGTCCTTGGTGGCGTGCAACACGTTGGTGGCGATCGCCATGTCGTAGCCGCCCACCTCGATGCCCTGCTCCGCGAGCGGCCGCTCGACGTCGAAGATCCGGGTCTTCAGGTACGGCGCCTTCGCGCGGTACTGCTTCTCCGCATGCAGCAGGAAGGCCTTCGACACGTCGGTGTAGCAGTACTCCTCGATGTGGGTCGCGTACGGTGCCAGGCGTTCGAACAGCATCGCGCTGGTCGCGCCCGTCCCGGCCCCGATCTCGAACAGGCGCAGCTTCACCTGCGGCTCCCGAGCCAGCCGCTCCTTCACCGCCGCGACCAGGCTCTCCGCCAGCACCTCGTTGAAATAGTCGGACACCCGATTGTCGCGGTAGATGCCCTCCACCAGTTCCATCGACCCGTTGGGGAACAGCACCTCCGTCGCCGCGCGCCGTCCGCGCAGGATGTCGGGCAGCGCGCGAAGGGCGACGTCCACGAACCGGACCTGGGCCCGGTACCCGGCGTCGACCTGGAGCTTGTACGCGTCCCAGCCCGACCACAGGGCCTGTGCGTCCGGCACCTCGGCGGCCACCACTTTCAGCAGTTCGCCGTCGCGCGCCAGGTATCCCAGCTTCTCGAGCGCGCCCAGGCTCTCGGCGAGCCATCGCCCGTACAGCGGCGGCAACGCCACGCGCGCCTTCCACGCCGCGATGTCGACGACCGGCTGCGCGAACAGCTCCAGCTCGCGGAGCTGGCACCACAGCAATTCGGTCAGCTTGCCTTCGAGCTCGTCCTTCATGCCCGCCGGCATGCTCGGCGGCAGCTGGACCGCGGTTTCCCGCGGCAAGGCCTGCACCACCGGGGCCGCCGCCGCCACGACCTGCTGAGCCCGGTTCGCGACGACCCCGAGCGCCTGTGCGAGGGCCGGTTGCGTCGTCTTGATGTAGACGACCTGCGGCACCGGCGACACGAGCAGCCGCTCCAGCAACGCCATCGCTTCCGGCGGCTCGATCGAGTCGACGCCGATCCTGGCCATCTGCTCCCGGTACGCAGGCGAAGCGACCGCCCCCACGCTGCCCCAGAAGGCCCAGCCGATCACCTTCACCTCGCACGGCCACATCCGCGCGAGCGCCTGCGCGAAACTGTCCGTGAACGTGCATCCGGCGGAATAGTTGCTCTGGCCGGGGCCCTTGCTGACGCTCAGGATGGACGACAGGAACAGGACGAAGTCGAGCGGCTCGTGCCCGAACACCTGGGCCATGCGCACGCTCACGTCGACCTTCGAGGCCAGGCTGCCGACGAAGGTCTTCTCCTCCATCCGCGCGAGGCTCTGGT
>JAKAIB010000266.1 GCA_021814605.1 Pseudomonadota bacterium
CGTGGCGCCTGGTAATGCACGCCGCGCTTCATGTCGCTGAACAGCGCCGGGCAGCAAATTCCATGCCGCGCTGCAGGGTTTCGCCTTCGCGGCAAGATCCGGTTGCCGCGAGGGCCGGCGGGTGGCGACGCGGTTCACACGCGACACCCCATGTGGCACGCAGTTCCCGGCGATGACGCGTGACGCCGGCTTGGAATGGAGGCCAATGGCATGGCAACGATGATCCTGATCGGCACACGCAAGGGAACGGTCATGGTCGACCGTTCCGGATCGACTTGGCAGCCGCGCCCGATTGCACACGCCGGGATCCCGGTGTGCTACGCGATGCGCGATCCGCGCGACGGGACGCTGTGGGCCTCGCTCGATCATGGGCACTGGGGGCCGAAACTGTCGCGTTCGCGTGATGGCGGCGCGACCTGGCAGGACATCTCGTCGTTGAAGTATCCGCACGGCGCGCGCTACATCGCCAAGTACCTGCCGACTCCGGATTTCGATCCGGCAGCGCCCGCTGCCCAACCGGAGTACAGAGACGCGACGGTGTACAAGATCTGGAGCCTGGCTACCGGCAATGCCGATCAGCCGGGGCGGCTGTACGCGGGGACGATTCCCGGCGGCCTGTTCATCAGCGACGACGGTGGCGACACGTGGGAACTGAACCGATCCTTGTGGGACCATGACAGCCGTGGCGGGGATCTGTTCTCCGGTGACGCGACCAGCGAAAACCGCTGGTTCGGCACGCCGGCAAGCGTCGATTACGGGGTATTCGAGCCGGGCATCCATTCCATCATCGTCGACCCGCGCGATTCCCGGCACCTGCACGTTGCCGTGTCCTCCGCCGGGGTGCTCGAGACGACCGATGGCGGCCGCAGCTGGGTCGGCCGCAACCGCGGCCTGCTCAACGACTACATGCCGGATCCGGAGGCCGATTGGGGGCACGATCCGCATTGCGTCGTCGGGTGCGCCGGGCAACCCGACCGCATCTGGCAGCAGAATCACTGCGGCGTCTTCCACAGCGAAGACGGGGGCATGCGTTGGAGGAAGGTCAGCCAGCCTGATGTCGGGGTGCATTTCGGCTTTCCCATCGCGGTGGATCCGAACGACGGCCGAACCGCCTGGGTCGTCCCGGCGCAAGCGGATTCACAGCGGATGGCGATCGGCGGGGGACTGTTCGTCGCCAGGACCGACGATGGCGGGCAGTCGTGGACCGCGTTCCGCAACGGCCTGCCGCAGGATCAGTCGTACGACATCGTGCTGCGCCACGCTCTGGACATGTCCGGAGACAACTTGTGCTTCGGCAGCACGACGGGCAACGTCTACCTTTCCGAGGACCGCGGAGCGTCCTGGACCTGTCTGGGCAACAATTTTCCGCCGGTCTATTCGGTCCGGTTCGGATGAACGCGATGCCCACCGTGGTCATCACGCGGCATCTGGACCGATTCTTTCCTGCGCTGCAGGGCAGGCGGATCGAGGTGCCGGCCGGCTCGCTCGCCGACGTGTTGCGGGCCGTCGACCGGATCGCTCCCGGATTCACGGATTACGTGCTTGACGAACGTGGCGCCGTTCGCCGGCATGTCGCGCTGAGCATCAACGATCGGCTGGTCATCGACCGGAATGCGCTGTCCGACCGTGTTCCCGACGATGGCAGGGTTCATGTCTTCCAGGCGCTGACCGGGGGATAGGCCCCGGAATGACCGGGGCGGACTCCGGCCGCATGAAGCGCATCGCGTGGTCGATGCGGGCGGCGTCGGCCTGGCGCGGGTCCGACCGCACGGTCCGACCGGGATCGTGCCGGCCGATCAGACCGCCGCGACCGACTCGGCGCAACGTTCCGCGGCATGCAGCGTGTTCTCGATCAGCATGGTCACCGTCATCGGGCCGACGCCTCCCGGCACCGGGGTGATCCACGCGGCGCGGCGGCTGACGGAGTCGAAGTCGACGTCGCCGACGAGGCGGCCGTCCGGCAGGCGGTTGATGCCGACGTCGACGACGATCGCTCCCTGCTTGACCATGGGGCCGGTGATCAGACCGGGGCAGCCGGCAGCGACGACCAGCACGTCGGCGAGGATGGTGTACTGGGCGAGGTCGCGGGTGCGGGCGTGGCAGATGCTGACGGTCGCCTCCTGCTGGAGCAGCATCATGGCCATCGGCTTGCCGACGATGTTGCTCGCGCCGACCACCACGGCGTTCCTGCCGGCGAGCGCGACGCCGGTGCTCTCGAGCAGTCGGCGTACGCCGTGCGGCGTGCAGGGCGGCAGGATGGCCTGGCCGACGACCAGGGCCCCGACGTTGTAGAGATGGAAGCCGTCGACATCCTTGGCGACATCGATCGACTCGACGACGCGACGCACGTCGATGTGCCGCGGCAGCGGCAATTGCACCAGGATGCCGTGGACTTGCGGATCGGCGTTGAGGCGGGCGACCAGCGCCAGCACCTCCGCTTCGGATGTCGACGCCGGCAGTTCGTGGCGGCGCGACTGCACGCCGCATTCGTCGCAGGCGCGGATCTTGTTGGCAACGTACACGCGTGACGCCGGATCGTCGCCGACGAGCACGACGGCCAGGCCCGCCCGCGTGCCGCGTGCCGCCAGCGAGGTGACGCGGTTGCGCAGATCCTGCCGCAGCTGCTGTGCCAGTGCCTTGCCGTCGATCAGCCGCGCGCTCATCGCCGTGCCTCGACGCCGTCGCGCCAGACTCGACGCGGGTGCCGCAACGCCCGGATACCGGCGCGCGGGGATGCCTCGAGCAGCACGGCGTCGAATGGCGATCCCGCCGCGAGGGTTGGATGGTTCATCCCGAAGTGCTCGCGCGGCGCCGACGTGGCCGCGGTCAGTGCCGCGTCGATCGACAGTCCGGCTTCGACGAAGCGCTCGATTTCGTCGAACACCGCGTCGCCGTGCGGCACACCCATGCTGCCGGCGTCGGTCCCGACCAGCAGGCGCACGCCCATCTCCTGGGCGAGCCGCACATGCTCGGCGTGATCGTCGAGGATGCGACGCAGGTTGCCGATGGTCTGCACCGACCACCCGGCCGGTTCCGGATCCGCCCACTGGGCATGGACCGGGCAGAAGGTCGGCGTCCAGGCCAGTCCGCGATCGCGCATCTGCGCCAGCAGATCGCGGCGCATGAAGAAGCCGTGTTCGATCGAATCGACGCCGGCGGCGATCGCCACCTCGAGTCCGAGCGCTCCGCTGCAGTGCGCAAAGACCTTGCGGCCGCAGGCGTGGGCCGTGTCGACCACCAGGCGTGCCGCGTCGACGGTGAATTGCGGCGTGTCGGTGACGGCGCCCGCGTCGAAGTCGATGACGCCGGTGAGGATGAGCTTGATCTCGTCGTTGTCCGTGGACAGAGCGCGCACGCTGGCTCGGATGCTCGCGTCGTCGTCGACGTCGGTGGCCATGAAGGCGCCATAGCGCTTGGCGCGCTTGACCCCGAGTCCTCCCGACCGCACCGCGGCCATGCCGCTCGCCGGATCGCGAGCGAGGCTGCGTACCTGGTTGTTGATGCCGTGGCGGTCCCCGGCGTCGCGGACCAGCGTGACGCCGCTGTTCAGCGCATGCCGGGCGCTGGCTTGCGCACAGGCGGTGAGCGACTCGACGTCCTGCTTGAGGTGGGCCGAGCGGGCGGCGGGATCGGTGAGGCGGCCGTCCAGGAACAGGTGGACGTGCGCATCGACCAGCCCGGGCATCAGGAAGGCGCCGCGCTCGACCGCCCAGCCTCGCGCGGACAGGGCGGCGGCGTGATCGCCGGCGGCGATGTCGCGGATCGTGCCGTCCGTGACTTGCAGCGTGACCGCATGGTCGTGATGCCGGGTGCCGTCGAACCACGCGTCGGCGACGAGCGCGAAGGGCGGGGGCGTCATCGCGGTCAGGCCCGGTAGAACTTGCGGACCGCGCGCAGCGCGTTGCTTCCGGTCTGCTCGAGGAAGTTGCGGTACG
>JAKAIB010000267.1 GCA_021814605.1 Pseudomonadota bacterium
GCGGTTGCCGCTGGGGTCGAAGAAGTAGATGGTCGTGCCGCGGGTGATGCCGTGGCGGGTGGGCGCGACGTCGATCTTGGTGCGGTTCTTGCCCATCACGTCGGCCGCCTTGAGCACGTCTTCCCACGAATCGAGGAAGAAGGCGATGTGGTGCAGCCCCATGCGGGGGCCGGCGACGAAGGCCAGGTCGTGCGGAGTCGAGGTCCGGTACAGCCACGTTGCCGCCTGGACGCTGCTGTCAGGGCCGACCATGACCTGCTCGGCCAGGCCGAAGTCCAGACATTCCATGACGAATCGCGTGCTCTCCGCGACCTTGTTGATGCCGGCTTCCGGATTGACTTCGCACATCAGCAGGCAGTGGTCGAGCCAGTGCGCGCCCGCGCCCTTGATGTCGTCGGGCCAGGGATCCGGGTTGACGGAGCCCACGTCGGTGCCGACGAACTCCTTCGCCGCGTACAGCCGCATCTCATGGCCGCTGGGCAGGTTGAACTGCAGCATCCGGCCGGTGGCGGGCATCGTGCCCTCGGCGAGCATGGTGGTGGAAATGCCGTAGGCCTCGATGCGCTTCTGCAGGGCGTCGAGGTCGTCGTCATGCTGCACCTTGTACGCGACGTGGTTCAGTCCGGCCTGGTCCGACGGCGTCAGGACCAGCGAGTACTTGTCCCATTCGTCCCAGCACTTCAGGTAGACGTTGCCATGCTTGTCCTGCATGGTCGTCTTCATGCCGAGCACCTTTTCGTAGTGCCGGACGGCTGCCGCCATGTCCATGACTTTGACGCTGGCATGGCCTATTCGCATTACACCCATGTCGATCTCCTCGTTGAACTACTTGCCTGCAACCTGGTCCGCCGGTGTGGCGAACCCCTTGAAAAACGGCTTCTGCAAACGGCCCGCGACCTCGAGTTCGACCTCGCTGCGCGGGGCGACGCGACAGGCCAGCGTGTAGCCCTGCGTCTCCTCGTCGAGCGTGACGTGGGCGCGGCTGACCGGCCCGAGCTTCTCCGCCTCGCCGCGCAGCAGCCGCACCTTGCAGACGCCGCAGCCGCCGCCGAGGCAGCCGACCGGGATGCCGCGCCGGCCGAGCCGCGCCATGCCGGCGAGCAGCGACTCGTCGCTGGCGCAGGGGTAGCACTCCCCGGTCTGTCGGATGGTCACGCGCAACAGCAAGCGTCCGGTCTCGGCGGAAGATGGCATGTCACACCTTGCGGAACAGCGGACTGCGCACCTGCTGCGCGTCGGCCGCGGAAATGAAGCGCTCGTGGAAGATGTCGCGCTCGAACAGGCGGCCCTGCATCAGGGTGGTGATGCAGGCGTCGATCATCGCCGGCGGTCCGCACAGGTAGGCCTGGTGGCCGGCGAAGCTGCCGTCGAAATGCGTCCTGGCCACCTCGTGCACGAAGCCCTGCCGCACCGGCGCGCCGTCGCCCGGCGGTTCCGAGACGGCGGGGACGTAGCTGAAATTGGCGTGGCGTTGCGCCAGGTCGCGGAATTCGGCGTCGTAATACAGCTCGCCGAGGTTGCGCTGGCCGTAGACCAGCGTGATCGGCTGGTCCCAGCCCGATTCGAGCAGGTCGTGGATCATCGATCGCGGGCTCGACAGCCCCGATCCGCCCGCGAGGAAGAGCAGCGGCATCCGCGCCGACTTGCGCACGAAGAACCGGCCATAGGGTCCCGAAAGGCGCAGCCGGTCTCCCGGCTTCAGCTGCTCATGGAGGTAGCCGGTGCCGACGCCGCCCGGGACGCGCCGGATGTTGAGTTCGATCTCGCCGGTCGTCGCGGTGCGGCCCGGCGCGCAGGCGACCGAGAAGGCGCGGCTCTGGTTCAGCCCGGGAATCTCGAGCTGCACGTACTGTCCGGCCTGGAATCGCATCGGCTGGTTCAGCCGCAGGTGGATGGCGCGGATCGTCGGCGTCAGGTCGTCGATGCGGCAGACCTCGGCGGCGAAGTCGCGCACCGGGATCACTTCGGCGTCCGGTTCGGCGTCGATGTCGGCCTCGATGACGGTGTCGGCGGCCAGCGTGGCGCAGCACGCCAGCGCCTTGCCTTCCTCGCGCTCGAAGTCCATCAGCGCGAACGGATTGGCGTCGCCGATGTCGACCTCGCCGTCGCAGACCTGCACCTTGCACGATCCGCAGAGGCCGTGCCCGCAGGCGTGCGGCAGGTAGATGCCGTTGCGCAGCGCGGCGTCGAGCACGGTCTGGCCGTCGTCGACCTCGATGGTCGCGCCCAGCGGCTCGATGGTGAGTTGATGGCTCATGATTCGGGCCGGCCGGCAATCAGCTGCACGATCCGCCGATGCCGGTCAGTCCCGGCGTGCGGAAGCGGATGGCATCCTTGTGTCCGAGGCCGTTGTCCGCCAGCGAGCGGGCCGGGTCGGGCTGGAAGGGGCGGCCGGACTTGCGCCACTCGACCTTGCTCCAGTCGATCCGGGCGAAATCCGGGTGCTCGCCGAACACACCGGGCAGCACCTGCTCGACCAGGGCGCCGAACGGCATCGACGGCGGCAGCGGCAGGCAGAACGGCGCGCAGAACATCAGGTGGTCTTCCCAGCCGATGTAGATCAGCGGCGCGGGGAACTTGTCGACGGTGTCCCGCGCGGGGAAGGCATAGGGCTTGACGGCAGCAACGGTCATGATCCGGTCTCCTCGTTCAGTTGCGCTGCGCCTGGCCGCGCCAGGCCGCGAAGTTCTTCTGGTCCTCCGACCCTTCGAAGTCGAGGTTGTCGCGGCCGACCTCCATCGCGTAGTAGTCGAGCACCGCGGCGAGCGGATCGAAGCCCTCGCGCGTCGGATCGGTGCCGGGCGGGAAGCAGTTGCCCTGATAGATCTGGTGCACCGGCAGCCACGACTGCACGTACTTCTCGGGCTCGTGGTCGAAGATCTCCTTGCAGTGGTCGCTGCAGAAGTGGTACTTGTCGCCGAGGTAGTCCGACTCGCGGTAGCCGATCTTGGTCGGGTCGCCCGGCTCGGTGAACAGCATCGGGATCTGGCAGGTGGTGCACAGCATCGGCAGCGTCTTGTTGTAGAAGCGCCGGCCCTGCTGCTGGCGCTCGCGGTAGTACTCCAGCCGCGGGCGGTACAGCCGGTCGAAGCTCTCGGGATACTTGGCCGACAGCCACGCCATCTCGTCGTCCGTCGGCACCCAGGTGTGGAAGGGAGCGGCGGCGTTGTAGTTGTAGAAGGTGTTCCACGCCTGGTGGCTGATGTGGCTCTTTCCCTCGCAGGCGTCGTTCCAGCCTTTCGGCTCGCGGATGCCGTAGCGCGCGAGGTCGCGGAACAGCGCGCCGCCGTTCTGCTCGGCGTAGATCTCCCATGCCTCCTTCCAGCTCATCACCCGCTTGGGCAGCATGTAGTCCATCATCATCGCCACCAGGGTCAGCAGCCGGTAGCCGCGCCAGAACCACTTGTCGATCCAGCGCTGGACGATGGGCACGTTGCCCGGATCCTGCTCGAGCATGAACTTGATGCACTCGATGCCCAGGGTCATGTGGCGCGACTCGTCGGACTGCGCCGAGAAGCCGAAGGTCACCGTCGACATGTCGCCGTTGTAGGCGGCACCCGACATGAAGGGCACGAACAGCAGGTTGGTCAGGACATACTCGAACGAGAAGCTGACCGCGGTGAGGAACTCGAACGGCCCGGCCGTATTGGCGTCCTCGAAGAAGGACTTGGGCACCGACAGGTACCACACCCGGTCGAACCAGTGGTTCGCGTGGTGCATGCCGTTGAAGAACTTGTTGTAGCTCGAGATCGCATGCGTCTCGGTCTGGTAGTGCCGCAGCTCGTCGACCGACTGCATCTGGCAGGCCACCCGCGCACCGACCCCGGTGAAGTGGCGGCCGACATGGGCGAACCCGCGGTGCGCGCAGTACTCCAGTGGCGACACGCCCTGGATGAACAACTTGAGCGCGTTGAC
>JAKAIB010000268.1 GCA_021814605.1 Pseudomonadota bacterium
TGGACGCCTGCCGCATGGAGAACGACGTGCCGGAAGGGTTGTGCTACGACTGGGTGGTCGAGATCACGCAGGGGCGCTACCCGGAACTGACCACCGAATTCCGTTCCGAACGCTGCAACCACTGCTCGCACGCCACCTGCGTCGACGCCTGCCCGACCGGGGCCAGCCAGCAGTGGAACGGCAGCAACATCGTCGTGGTCGATCCGGCGCGCTGCACCGGCTGCAAGGCCTGCATCGCGGCCTGCCCCTACGACGCGCGCCTCATCCTGCAGCCGCAGGGGTATATCGGCAAGTGCACCTTCTGCGTCCACCGCGTCCAGTACGGCGAGGATCCGGCCTGCGTGGCCGTCTGCCCGGCGCAGGCGATGCACTTCGGCGTGCTCGACGATCCGACCAGTGCGGTCAGCCGCCTGCTGGCGACGCGCGAGCACTACACGCTCCAGCCCGAGACCGGCAACGAGCCCAACGTGTTCTACCTGCGCTGAGGACGGGCGCGAGGAGCCGACATCATGCGTGAACAGGTCCTGGCCAGCGTGTTCGCCAATCCACGCATCGAGCCGCATCTCGCCATCTGGGGATGGCAGATCGCCACCTACCTGTTTCTCGGCGGCCTCGCTGCCGGGCTGACGGTGTTCGCCGCGTGGGCCGTACTGGCGCGGCGCGAGTCGCAGCTGCCGTTCGCGGCGAACCGCGCCCCGCTGGTCGGGTTCGTGGCATTGATGGTCGGCATGACCACCCTGTTTCTCGACCTCGAGAACAAGATCAACGTCTGGCGGTTCTACACCGACCTGCACGTCACTTCGGTGATGTCCTGGGGGTCGTGGATCCTGCTGCTGGTGTTTCCCGCACTGGCGCTGCTTGCGCTCGCGGGCCTGCCGGTGGGCTTCCCGTCGCTGGCCGCCTGGCTGAACCGGCTCCCGCTGGTCGGGCGGCTGGTCGCCGCCGTCACGGGTGTCTGCATCGCCTGGCGCCGTCCGCTGGCTGCGGTCAATCTGGCGCTCGGCATCGGGCTGGGCATCTACACCGGCGTGCTGCTGTCGGCATTCAACGCGCGGCCGTTCTGGCATTCCGCGCTGCTCGGGCCGTTGTTCCTGACGTCGGGGCTGTCGACCGGCGCGGCGCTGGTGATCCTCGGCGCCGGCACGGCGGGAGAGCGACACCTGTTCGGCCGGTTGGACCTGGGATTGATCCTGGCCGAGATCGTGATCATCGGCCTGTTCCTCGCCGACATGCTCAACGGCAACGCGATGCAGCGCGAGGCCGCGGCCGAGGTGCTCGGCGGCGGCGTGACCCGGCTGTTCTGGGGCGGCTTCGTCGGCGCGGGCCTGGTGCTTCCCCTGCTGCTCGAGGCGGGATTGTGGCGGCGCACGGTCGGCGCGATCGCCGGGTTTGCCGCCGTGCTGGTGCTGGTCGGCGGTTTCCTGCTGCGCGACATCGTGGTCGAGACCGGGCAGCAGACATCGTGGAGCCAGTTCCACAACCAGTTCAATGCCTCGCTGCTCGATCGCCTGCGCAGCGACGGCGAAAATCCGAACGGCCGGTTCTGAGCCGGCGAGGAATGGAGGACCCGATGGCCAAGACCCGATCCGCAAAGCGCCCGGCCGGCCTGGCGGCGATCGTGCGCACGATCCCGCTGCTCGCGCCGGCAGTGTCCGCGCTGGCGCCGGCACAGGTGGCGCTGGCGGCGATGCCCCGCGACGCCAGCCTGCAGGCGCTCGCCCAGGCGGTGGCACGCGGCGACGATGCCATCACCCCCGAGCGGCTGCGCGACCTGATCGTCGCCCACCGCGGCGACTACACGCTGATCGACATCCGGTCGCCGCAGGAGTTCGCGCAGGGGCATATTCAGGGGGCGCAGAACGTGCCGCTTCCCAAACTGTTCGATCCGTCCGAAATCGTCCGGCTGCGGCGGGTGCCGCAGGTGATCGTCTACGCCGACACCACCGACCGCGAGGCGCAGGCGACGACGCTGTTGCGTGTCGCCGGAGTTCCTGCGCTCGGGCTGGCGGGTGGGCTCGAAGCCTGGGCGCACAAGATCACGGCGTGGTCGGCCGACCGGCGGTCGTATGAGATCGTCCGGGCGCTCAACACCTGCCCGCAGGCGGCGCCGGCGACGATGCCCGCGCTGGAAGCGGCGGTGCCCGCAGCATCGCAGCCTGCGGCTGCCGCACCTTCGCCCGCCGCGACCCCGGCCGGAGGAACCAAGCCGCCGGCGCGGGTGAATCTGAACGGCATGTGCAATTGAAAGGCCGGGCTGCGACCGGCCGGATGCAGCGGGTCGGCGTGCCTTGGCGGCGGGTTGTGGCAGCATCGGCTTTTCCCACGGAGCCGGGAACTGGAGGGGCGATGGAGCAACCCGCTGCAATGGTCTACGGCGGCGACACGGAACTGGCTGCGGCGGACCAGCCGATGATCGACGACATCCTGCGTGGCGTCGACCGGATGGTCCTGGCGACGTCGGTCGATGGCAACGCCTCGGCGACGCCGTTCCAGATCGTCCGCGACGCGCAGGACCTGGTGTTCCTCTGCTGCCGCTCGTCGCGCGTCGCCGCGCAGCTCGCCGTGAATCCCCTGGTCCAGTCGGTGCTCTGGCCGTGCGCAGCCGACGCGCCGCATGGCGTCGAGATCAGCGGCTACTGCGCCGAGGTCCTCGACCCGGCCGACCGCCATCGCCTCGCCACGCTGTTCGACGCGGCCGGGAAGGTGCCGCGCCGCGCGATCGACGAGGCGCTTGCGGCCCCGCCTGGCGAGTTCGCCTTCTTCCGGCTGCGGCCGACCCGGGTGATGCTGGTCGGCACGCTGGCGCTTCCGCCGCTGGGTTGGCGTGACTTCCCGGACAACGAGCCGGGACATCCGGCGCAGGCGCTGCAGGCGCTCAGCCGCTGGATGCGGCTGTGGGTGCATGCGGTGCGGGCGCCGTTCTTCACTGCGGCGCTGGTTCCGGTGCTGCTGGGCGCGGCGGTGGCCCGCTACGCGATGCAGCGTGCCGCCGATCTCGCACACTGGTCGTGGCCGATGTTCTTCTGGGCATTGGCTGGCGCCGTGCTCGCCGCCGCCGGGACGAACCTGATCAACGACTACGGCGACTACCGCAGCGGCGCCGATGACCGCAACCGCGTCGGTTCGAATCCGTTCACCGGCGGCAGCCGGATGATCCAGCTCGGCCTGCTGGCGCCGTGGAAGGTGCTCGCGGCCAGCCTGGCGTGCTACGCCGCGACCGTCGCGATCGGCCTGCACATCAATGCCTTGATCGCCGGGTCGGCGTTCGCACCGACGCCGTTGCTCGCCATCGGCGTGCTCGGCTGCGCACTCGGCGTGGCGTACACCGTGGGCCCGTTCCCGCTGAGCTATCGCGGGCTCGGGGAGGTTGCCGTGGCCGTCGGTTTCGGGCCGGTGATCGTGCTCGGTGCCAGCTATGCGCTGACCGCGGCCAGCGTGACGCCCTGGCCGGCGCTGGCGAGCGTCGTCGCCTCGCTTCCCGTCGCCGTCTTCATTGCCCTCGTGCTGTGGATCAACCAGTTCGAGGACGCGCCGGCGGACGCCGCGAGCGGCAAGCGCACCTGGGTCGTGCGGGTGGCGCAAAGCGGGCAGGCGAGCTTCGAGTTCGAACGGGCGTTCGCCGTCTATCGCGGCCTGAACGTGCTGGGATTCGTCCTGATCGCGGCGCTTGGGACGCTCGGATTGGCCGTGCCGAGGCTGGCGACGCCGTATGCCTGGATCGCCGTGCTGGCGCTGCCGCTCTTCCTGCTGGCGTCGTCGCGCGGCGACCGCTGGGTGCGACGGTGGCGCGAGGCCGGAGCCGGGGACCGGGAGCGACTGCCGTTCGAGCTGCTCGGGGTCAATGCCCTGACCATCATGACCCATCTGGCCACCGGGCTGCTCCTTGCCGCAGCCTATCTGGTC
>JAKAIB010000269.1 GCA_021814605.1 Pseudomonadota bacterium
GTGGCAGCGCATCCGTGCCCTGGGCCGGCATCTCCTGCCCAACACCGCCGGCTGCCACGCCGCCGACCAGGCGATCACGCTGGCACAGATGGCGCGCGAGATCTTCGGGACGCGCTGGATCAAGCTTGAAGTCATCGGCGACGACTACACCCTGCAGCCCGATCCGTGGGCCACGGTCGAGGCGGCGAACATCCTGGTGCGCGACGGCTTCGACGTGTTCGCCTACACCACCGACGACCTCGTCACCGCGCTGCGGCTGCGGGATGCCGGCGTCGCCGCGATCATGCCCTGGGCCGCGCCGATCGGCACCGGCGCCGGGCCGCGCAACCTGCCGGCGCTGCGCACCCTGCGGGAGCGGCTGCCCGACGCGGTGCTGGTGGTCGACGCCGGCATCGGCGCGCCGCACCACGCGGCGCAGGTGATGGAGCTCGGCTACGACGCGGTGCTGGTCAACACCGCGGTGGCCGAGGCGGGCGACCCGGTCGCGATGGCGCGCGCGTTCGCGCTGGCGGTGGAGTCCGGACGGCTGGCGCATCGCGCGCTGCCGATGCGTCAGCGCGAAGTGGCGCAGGCGTCGACGCCCATGGTCGGCGTGCCGTTCTGGCATCAGGCGGGCGCGGCCGGCTGAGCGGCGCCCGGCCCGGGCATCTGGCGAGTGGTCACCCGGAGGAGAGCGCAATGGAAAAGGGACGGGTCGAAGCCTTCAGCGATGGCGTGTTCGCCATCATCATCACCGTCATGGTGCTGGAGCTGCGGGTTCCGCAGGGTGAGCACCTCGCCGCGCTGCGGCCGCTGCTGCCGGTGTTCCTGAACTACGTGCTGAGCTTCGTCTACCTGGGCATCTACTGGAACAACCATCACCACATGCTCCAGGCCGTCGAGCGCGTGAGCGGCGGCGCGCTGTGGGCCAATCTGCATCTGCTGTTCTGGCTGTCGCTGTTCCCGTTCGCGACCGGCTGGATGGGGCAGAACCATTTCGCGGCAGTGCCGACGGCGCTGTACGGCGGCGTCCTGCTGATGGCCGCGCTGGCCTACTGGATGCTGCAGAACGCGCTGATCGCGGCACAGGGCGAGGGCGCGCTGCTGCAACAGGCCATCGGCGTCGACTGGAAGGGCAAGGTCTCGCCCCTGCTCTACCTGGCGGCGATCGGCGCCACCTTCGTGGCGCCCTGGATCGGCCAGGCGATCTATGTTGCGGTCGCGCTGCTCTGGCTGATACCCGACCGGCGCATCGAACTGGCGCTGCTCCGGCGCGGGGAATAGCCCCGGCAGATGCCGCACCCTCGGCCGCCCGCGCAGGACGGTCGAGAGGGCGACGCTGCGGTCAGTGGCCGCCGCGGTCCGGCCCTTGATCGCCGCCGCGGCCGGGTCGGCGATCGCCATGCCAGTCACGGTGGTCGGGGCCGCGGCCCCGATCGGCCGGTCGATCGGCATGCGGAACCGACTCGGGGCGGAAGCGTCCCCATCTCGGATTGCGTTCGTAGCGCCTGGCGTGCTCCTGCACCTGGCGCCAGTCGCGATCGTGGAAACGGCGCAGGCCCGGTGGCACGATGCGGGCGGGTCGCCACGGTCCGTTGTAGCCCGGGCCGCTGTACCAGCGGCCGCCGCTGCTGAAGTAATAGGCGCCGCCGAGAAAGAACAGCGGCTGTGCCGTGCCCATCGCGATGTAGCCGCCGAAATCCGGGTACCACAGCATCATGGGCGGTGCCGGGAGCACCACTGCCGGCGGCGGGTACGCTGGGGCGACATACGCGGGTGCCGGCACGACGTAGGTCGGAGGCGGGGGCGGTGGGGTGCCGATGCTGAACTGGATGCTGACCGGCGGGCCTTCGGCACGGGCAGGAAGCGCCACCGGCGCGAGCGACAGGGCGAACAACGGAACAATCGATCGGAATTTCATGGCGGTTCAACGCCGGGCGACCGCAAAAGTTGACGCCGGACTGCGGCATGCAGGCCGATGGCTTCCGGCCGGGTGAACGCAGCCGGCATCGGGGCGGCCGCTCTACACTCTGCAGCAAACTGCCCGATCCGCCATGACGACGCCCTACCTGCTGACGATAGCCGGACACGACCCCACGGGCGGCGCCGGACTGGTGGCCGATCTCGCCGCCTGGGAGGCGCTGGGCTGGCGTGGCGCCAGCGTCGCGACCGCGCTGACGGCGCAGAACTCCTACGGCGTGCAGGTGGTGCAGCCGGTCGATCTCGATCTGCTGCGCAGATGCCTGGAAACCCTGCTTGCCGACGGCGAACCGGCGGCGGTCAAGATCGGCATGCTGGGCAACGCCGCGATCGCCGAGGAGGTGGCGCAATTCGTCGAGGCGCGCGACTGCCCCGTGGTGTGGGACCCGGTGCTTGCGGCCAGCGACGGTACGCCGCTGTGGACCCGGGCGCACGGCGGCGGGCTGGCGATGCGGCTGGCGCGTCGGGCCGACCTGATCACCCCCAACCGGGTCGAGGCGGCCGCGCTGCTCGACCTGCCCGGCTGGGACACGGGCGCCCCGCCCCCGGCCTGGGTCGCGGCGATCCGCAGTCGCTGGCTGGACGACGCTGCGCGGCAGCGCGCCGTGCTGGTCAAGGGTGGGCATGCCTGGGGCGAGCACAGTACCGACTGGCTGTTCGCCGGCGCCAGCGTGCTGCCGTTGGTGAGCCGCCGCCTGCCGCGCAGTGCGCACGGATCGGGCTGCGTGCACGCGAGCGTCTGCGCGGCGCGGCTCGCCGAGGGTTGGGGCGTGCTCGACGCCGTGACCGAGGCGCAGCTGCGGGTGCATGCCGGAATCGACCAGAGCGTGGTGATCGGTCCGGGACGGCCGAACACCCGGGCCGCGGCCCGGCCGGACAGCGGCGATCTGCCATGGCAGCCGCTGCCGGGGCAGGCCGAGGAGCCGCAGCCCGATTTCGCCCGGCTGACCGGATCGCTCGGCTTCTACCCGGTGGTTCCCGACGCCGACTGGGTCGAGCGCCTGCTCGAATGGGGGGTGTGCACGGTGCAGTTGCGCGTCAAGGACGCGCATGGCGCGGAACTGCGCGCGCAGATCCGTGCCGCGGTCGCCGCCGCAGGCGAAGTTCCGGCAGCGCAGCTGTTCATCGACGACCACTGGCGCGAGGCGATCGACCTGGGCGCCTACGGGGTCCATCTGGGGCAGGACGACGTGCACCGGGCGGATCTGGCAGCGATCAACGCCGCCGGGCTGCGCCTGGGCGTCAGCACCCACACCCCGGCGGAGATCGCACGCGCCCATGCACTGCGGCCGTCGTACGTCGCGCTCGGGCCGGTGTTCCCGACCACGCTCAAGGTCATGCCGTACCGGCCGCTGGGGCTGGAACGGCTGGCGCTTTGGCGCAGCTGGCTGTCGCCGCGGTATCCGACCGTGGCGATCGGCGGGATCGGGCTGTCGCAGATGGCCGCGGTGCGCGCAACCGGGGTGTCGGGCGTGGCGGTGGTCAGCGCGGTGACGCAGGCGGACAATCCGCGGCTGGCGGTGCGCGAGGCACTGCAGATCTGGCCGGCCTGGACCGACGAGGCGATCGCCGCGGCGATGGTCTGACCCCCGCGTCGGCAGCAGACCGCGGTCGCATTCAGGCGGATGCCGCCGGTGGGGCGTACTGTGCCCGCAGCTTGTTCTTCAAGATTTTCCCGGTGGCGCCGAGCGGGATCGAGTCGACGAACAGCACGTCGTCCGGGATCGACCACTTCGCCACCTTGCCCTCGTAGAAGCGCAGCAGGGTGTCGCGGTCGAGATCGGCGCCCTCGCGCCGGACCACGACCAGCAGCGGCCGCTCATCCCACTTCGGGTCGGGCCGGGCAATACAGGCCGCCATGGCGACGGCCGGGTGCGCCATGGCGATGTTCTCCAGCTCGATCGAGCTGATCCATTCGCCGCCCGACTT
>JAKAIB010000270.1 GCA_021814605.1 Pseudomonadota bacterium
TCGATGTAGCGCCGGCCTTCGACATCCCACAGTTCGGCGCCTTCGGCGCGCGCGGCATAAAAGCCGCCCATCACCCCCACCCCGCGCGGCGTCGCCGCCGCACGCCGGGCCTGGAGTTGTTCGTTCATCGATTGCTGCATGACAAGGATCCAATCAGGAAAAAGCGGACCCTGCGGTCCGCGATGCAGGGTGTCGGTCCGCCCATCGCGGACCGGCACCCGGGAACACTCGCCTTCGCGTGCCTCGGACCGACCTCACTCGCCGTCGGCAACGTAGCTGCCGATGCGCCGCACCAGATCGGGCGTGCGCCGCGCCAGCATCGCGCCGTAGACCAGCGACATCGCCAGCAGCGCGTAGACCGCGTACGGGAAGACGTTGAACGGTGCCGGCTGCCCGGGCTGGACCAGTCCCCACAGCGGCAGCAGCAGCATCAAGGCACCGAGCGCCGGAAGGACGGCATGGCGGACCAGGTTGAAGCTGGCGCGCTGGTAGCGCAGGATGTAGACGGGCAGCGCGAAATTGGTGATCAGGTAGGTGATGATGACCGGGATCGTGCCGAGCGTGCCGACGTCGCCGAACAGGTCGACCGGAGCGATGTTGCGGCCGAACACCAGCACGATGGCAAGCGCCACGGCGATGTAGGTCCACAGCGACACATGCGGCGTGCCGTGCTCCGGGTGGATCTTGCCGAACACCGCCGGCAGCAGGCCCTCGCGGCCGGAGTTGAACAGGATCCGCGCCTGCGAGTTGGTCAGCCCGATCAGCGACGAGAAGATGCTGGTCAGCCCCGCAAGGTAGGCCACCAGCAGCAGCCCTGCGGCGCTCGACTTGAGCGCATCGACGTAGGGAATCGACGCCGCGCCGATCGCCTTGGCGTTGTTGCCGAAACCGACCCCGGTGGCGAAGGCGAGGAAGATGTAGAGCACCCCGATGGACAGGGTGCCGAGGATCAGCGCCCGCGGCACATTGCGCCGCGGGTTCTCGGTCTCCTCGGCGAGCATCGCCGAATTCTCCCAGCCGATGAACAGATAGATCGCCAGCGGGAAGCCGAGACCGATCCCCTTCAGGCCGCCGGACAGGTTGGCCGGATTGAACGCCGCCAGGCTGATCGCGGCGTGATTGACCACCAGCATCACCACTGCGCCGACGAGCAGCAGCACCAGCTCGAACACGAAGAAGATGCCGGCCCAGCGCGTCGACAGGCTGATGCCGCGCGACACCAGCACCCCGACGATCAGCGCGACGGCGACGCTGATCGCCTGCCACGGCACGTTGACGCCGAGGAAGGCCTGGAGCGTGTCGTGCGCCCAGCCGCCGGAGATCACGACCACCGCCGACGCCGCGACCACGTAGCCCATGATGACGAACACCGAGGCCGCCGCCGCAGCGGTCGGGCCGAACGCGGTGCCGATGAAGGTGACGAAGGATCCCGCGCTCGGCTGGTACTTCGAGAACTCGGCGACCGTATTGGCGAGGAACAGGATCGCGACCATCGCAACGATGATGGTGATCGGCGCCGCCAGGCCCGCGCCCTGGACGATGGTCGCGTAGCCGAAGTAGAAGCTCATCGCCGGAGCGATGTTGGCGAGCGTCGAGGCCACGATCTGCGGCAGCCCCAGCGCGTTCCGGCGCAGCCGGTTCGAACCCGGTGTTCCATGTGACATGTTGTCATCTCCTCCTGTTGTCTCTCTCAAGGGAATGCGAACCGGCATGCACCGGATCCGGATTCATGCTAAGCGCACGCCCCCGCCACCAGGGAACCACTTTCGGCACGTTTCATGGAGCCACTTGGCGAAGCCGAGGACCGGCGCCCGCCCCTTTCCGCAGCGCGCTCGGCGGGCAGCCGTAGCGCTGCTTGAACGCCCGGCTGAACCGGGCGTGATCGCCGAACCCGACGCCGTAGGCGAGCTGCGCGATCGACGATGCGCCGTCACCGCGATCCAGTGCCCGATAGGCCAGCTCGAGGCGGGCGTCGCGGATCCAACCCGACACGGAGCGCCCGGTCCCACGGAACAGCGCGTGCAGATAGCGCGGAGAGATCGCGCACGCCGCGGCGATCCGCCGCGGTGTCAGGTCGGGGTCGCTGACGTTGCGCTCGATGTAGGCCCGGATCCGCGCCAGGTGACCGTCGCGCCGCGAAGTGCCCGGCCGTTGGCCGCCGTGCACGCCGCCCACCGCGGCGACGAGCAGATCGAGCAGGTGGGTGTCGAGCGGAACCGCCGCCGGGGCCGCCGCCTGCCCGCACCAGCCCGCGACCAGTCGCAGGTAGCCGGCGAACAGCGCGCCGGGTCCGGCTTCGCAGTCCGTCGTGCGGCCGGCGCCGGCAGGAGCATCGACGCCGCGTGCCACCAGCGCCGCCCGGGGCATTCGCAGCACCAGCGCGGCATCGCCGACCAGACGGAATGACCCGCCGGCAGCCCCGAACCACAGCCGGCCGTGCGGACAGCGCCACGACCCGCCCACCGCTTCGATCTCCACCCCGCCCGGTCCCGGCACGACCACGACGCAGCCGTCCGCGCCGGCGACCGGCCCCGGCAATACCGGCAGACCGGAAATGCCGGATCGCGTCCGCGACAGGTCCATCGATCCGAGCGGCCACGCCTGCGGCGCCGCTGCCGCAGCAGCAGCGCAGGACAACGGATGGAGCAACGAACCGTGCATGGTGCGATTGCCGGGAAGAGTCGCCCGGCGGAGTTATCGACCGCGATGATCGTAGGCAGCGGCAAGGGCATGCCGCAAGCGATGCTTTCTCATCAACGCATGACTATTTGGAATGTCTTGTGTTGCATCTCCTCCGATTTCGCCCAAACTTCCAAAGTCGCCTGGCGATACCATGCAGCCACCATATTCCAATCCGACATGATTCCGCCGCTGACCGCATTGCGCTGCTTCGAGGCCGCCGCCCGCCATCGCAGCTATACCCGCGCAGCCGACGAGCTTGCGCTGACCCAGAGCGCGGTGTCGAAACAGGTGGCGCAGCTCGAAGCGCTGATCGGCACGCGGCTGTTCCGCCGCACCCGCCGCGGCGTCGAGCTGACCCCGGTCGGCGCGGCCTACGCGAAAAAGGTGGCGCACCGGCTCGAAGGCCTGGAGCGCGACACCATGGACGCCAAGGCGCAGCAGGGTGGCACCGCGCTGCAGCTGGCGACCGTGCCGACCTTCGCCACCCGCTGGCTGCTGCCGCGCCTGCCCGGGCTGCGCAGCCAGCGGCCGGACCTGACCGTCCACCTCGAAACCCGCACCCGCCCCTTCCTGTTCGCCGACACGCATTTCGACGCCGCGCTGTACGCCGGAACGCCGGAGCAGGTCGAGCGCTGGCCCGGAACGCAGGCCACACTGCTGATGCACGAGGACGTGGTCGCGGTCGCCAGTCCGACGCTGGCCGCGACGCGCAAGCGCTGGACGGCGCATGATGTCGCCGCTGCACCGCTGCTGCAGCAGAGCACCCGGCCCGAATCGTGGCGGCAATGGTTCCGCGCGATGGACGCCGCGCCACCGCAGTCGATGGCGGGTCCGCGCTATGAACTGTTCTCGATGCTGGCGATGGCGGCGATCCACGGCCTCGGGATCGCGCTGATGCCGCGCATGCTGGTCGAGGCCGAACTCGCCCAGGGGCAGCTCGTCGTACTGTCGCCCATGCCCTGGCGCAGCGACCGCAACTACTACCTCGTCAGCCCCGAGGCCGCACGCGAATCCGCCGCGCTCGGCGCCTTGCGCGACTGGCTGCTGGCCGAGGCGGGCGGCGGCTGATCCCGCCGCCGGTCAACCGGGCGTCGCCGCCGCCACGGTTTCGCCGAGCCAGCCCTCCAGCACCGCGGCACGGTCGGCGCCCAGCGCCGGCGGCGCCTGCCGGTAGGTCACCGGGGTCGCCGACAGCCGC
>JAKAIB010000031.1 GCA_021814605.1 Pseudomonadota bacterium
GAACTCCTGCATGTCGAGGATGTTGTTGGCATGCGCGCCGCCGTTGATCACGTTCATCATCGGTACCGGCAGCTCGCGCGCGGAGAATCCGCCGAGGTACTGGTACAGCGGGATTCCGGCCTCCTCCGCGGCCGCCTTGGCCACGGCCATGCTCACGGCCAGGATCGCGTTGGCGCCGAGCCGCGACTTGTTCGGTGTGCCGTCGAGGTCGATCAGCGTCTGGTCGACGAAAGCCTGCTCGGTGGCGTCCAGCCCCATCACCGCTTCGGTGATCTCGGTGTTGACATGCTCGACCGCGCGCAGCACGCCTTTGCCGCCGAAGCGCGACTTGTCGCCGTCGCGCAGTTCCATGGCCTCGCGCGTGCCGGTCGATGCCCCGGACGGCACGGCGGCGCGGCCGATGAAACCGGTTTCGAGCACGACGTCGCATTCGACCGTCGGGTTGCCCCGGCTGTCGAGGACTTCGCGTGCGGTGAGATCGACGATGGCACTCATGAAGACTTCTCCTGTATGGGTTCGAATGGGGGAACGATGGGGATCAGACGCCCTGGACCGCGATCATCCGCATCACTGCGGCACCGGCGCGCGCCTGGCGGGCAAGCCGGTATTCGGCGCTGTCGTAGAACGCGCGGGCCGCAGCCAGGTCGGGAAACTTCAGGACGACGACGCGTCCGGGCGGGACATCACCTTCGAGGACCTGCACCTCGCCGCCGCGGGCCAGGATTTCCGCGCCGTGCGCCGCGATCGCCTGCGACGACAGCACCTTGTACTGCTCGTACTGCCGCGGATCGGTCACGTCGACCTGGGCAATGAGGTAGGCGGCCATCGCAGGGTCAGCTGAAATCGGATTCGAGCAGGGCGCGGCGCTTGACCGCCGCGTCGATGTCGCGCAGGCTTTCCAGCAGCGCGCGCATATGCCGCAGCGGCACCGCATTCGGGCCGTCGCTCAGCGCCTTCGCCGGGTCCGGATGGGTTTCCATGAACAGCCCGGCCACGCCGGCGGCGACTGCCGCGCGCGCCAGCACCGGAACGAACTCGCGCTGGCCGCCCGAACTGTCTCCCTGGCCTCCCGGGAGCTGGACCGAATGCGTCGCGTCGAACACCACCGGGCAACCCGTTTCGCGCAGGATGGCGAGCGAGCGCATGTCCGACACCAGATTGTTGTAGCCGAAGCTCACGCCGCGCTCGCAGGCCAGGAACAGTGTGTCCGGATGCCCGGCCTGCTGCGCCGCCTGGCGGGCCTTCGCGATGACATTCTTCATGTCCCAGGGCGCGAGGAACTGCCCCTTCTTGATGTTGACTGGTTTGCCCAGGCTGCTGACCGCGTGGATGAAGTCGGTCTGGCGGCAAAGAAACGCCGGTGTCTGCAGCACGTCGACCACCTCGGCCACGCGCGGCGCCTCGGTCTCGGTGTGGACGTCGGTGAGCACCGGGACGCCGAGATCGCGCCGCACCTTTGCCAGGATCTCGAGCCCCTGATCCATTCCCGGGCCGCGGAACGAGGTCCCGCTGGATCGGTTCGCCTTGTCGTAGCTCGACTTGAACACGAACGGGATGCGGAGATCACGGCAGAGGTCGCGCAGCGTGCCAGCGACATCCATCTGCAACTGCTCGGACTCGACGACGCAGGGGCCCGCGATCAGGAAGAAGGGCTGGTCGAGCCCGACCGGGAATCCGCACAGGGTCTGGGGTGTCGCCATGGCGGTCACGCTGCCTCGGCGTGCTGGGCGTGGCGCCGCAGCGCCGCTTCGATGAAGGCCGTGAACAGCGGATGTCCGCCCCAGGGGGTCGACTTGAACTCGGGGTGGAACTGCACGCCGACGAACCAGGGATGCCGGCTCTGCGGAAGTTCGACGATCTCGGTCAGATGCTCGCGCTGGGTGATCGCCGAGATCACCAGCCCGGCCTGCTGCAGCCGCGCCAGATAGTGTTCGTTCGCCTCGTAGCGGTGGCGGTGGCGCTCGGTGACGACGTCGCCGTAGATGCTGTGCGCCAGCGTTCCCGGTTTGACGTCCGAACTCTGCGCGCCCAGCCGCATCGTCCCGCCGAGGTCGGAGTTGGCATCGCGCCGCTGGATGCTGCCGTCGCGGTCCTGCCATTCGTCGATCAGCGCGATGACCGGTTGCGGCGTGTCGGGGTCGAACTCGGTGCTGTTGGCCTGCGGCAACCCGGCAACGTGGCGGGCGAACTCGATGGTCGCGACCTGCATGCCGAGGCAGATGCCCAGGTACGGAATGCGATGTTCGCGGGCGTATTGCGCGGCGAGGATCTTGCCCTCGATACCGCGCTTGCCGAAGCCGCCGGGAACCAGGACCGCGTCGTAGGCGTCGAGCTGGGCGATGTTGTCCGGCTCCAGCGTTTCGGAATCGATGTAGGCGATGCCCACGCGCGAATGGGTTCTGATCCCGGCGTGGCGCAGCGCCTCGTTGAGGGATTTGTAGGAATCCGACAGGTCGACATACTTGCCGACCATCGCGATGCGCACCTCGTGCTGCGGGTGCTCGAGCGCGTCGACGAGCTCCTGCCAGACGTGCAGGTCCGCCGGGCCGACGCTCAGGCCGAGCCGCTCGCAGATGATGTCGTCCAGATGCTGCTCGCGCAGCATCTGCGGGATCTTGTAGATGGTGTCCACGTCCCATACCGAGATCACCGCTTCCTCGCGCACATTGGAGAACAGCGAGATCTTGGCGCGTTCATCGTCCGGAATCGGACGGTCGGCGCGGCACAGCAGTGCGTCGGGCGAAATGCCGATCTCGCGCAGCTTCTGCACGCTGTGCTGCGTGGGCTTGGTCTTGAGCTCGCCTGCCGCCGGAATGTAGGGAACCAGGGTGAGGTGGACGAACGCGCAGTCGTTGCGATGCAGCCTGAGGCTCATTTGCCGCGCGGCTTCAAGGAACGGCAGCGACTCGATGTCGCCGACGGTGCCGCCGATCTCGACGATCGCTACGTCAACCGCCTCCGGCGTGTCCTCGCCAGCACCGCGACGGACGAATTCCTGGATCTCGTTGGTGATGTGCGGGATCACCTGCACCGTCTTGCCCAGATACTCGCCGCGGCGCTCCTTGCGCAGCACGCTGTCGTAAATCTGGCCGGTGGTGAAGTTGTTCACCCGGCGCATGCGGGTGGTGATGAAGCGCTCGTAGTGTCCCAGGTCGAGGTCGGTTTCGGCGCCGTCGTCGGTGACGAACACCTCGCCGTGCTGGAACGGGCTCATCGTTCCGGGGTCGACGTTGATGTAGGGGTCGAGCTTGATGAGGGTGACTTTGAGGCCGCGCGATTCGAGGATCGCGGCGAGCGATGCGGAGGAGATGCCCTTGCCCAGGCTGGACACCACACCGCCGGTGACGAACACGTACTTGGTCATATCCGCGACGAATGCCGGTAAAAGCGCATTATAGGGAGGCATTCGTGACGGCTTGTCGCGTCTCAATCACAGGCTTGCCGGATCAGCCGGGCGGTTTCGTGCGGGTGCTCGAATGGGAAGAGGTGCGAGCCGGCGGTCCAGATGACGCGTCCGGCCGTGATGCGCCGCGTCGCGCCGAGACCGGTCATGCGGATCTCGTGCGATTCGCGCCCGCCGATGAACGTCACCGGCACGGGAAACGGCCTGCGGGACAGGCGCCCGATGCGGTGCGGCAGCGTGCGGTAGATCCGGTATTCGATTTCGCGCTCGAAGGCGAGCGTCCGACCCTTCGGGTCGTCGGTGGTGCCGAAGGTGCCGTAGTCGCGCAGCATTTCCGGATCCCATTGGCGGAACAGCTGCTTGGAGGCGAAATGTGCCTCGAACGCCGCCAGGTCCGGCCAGTGGGTGCGTCGCCGCCGTGTCGGGCTGGCCGGGGGGAACCGTTGGTCAATGCCGGTGCGCTTGGTGAGCCACAGAAAGTGGGCCCGCCATCCGGCCACCAGCGGGGAATCGAGCAGGATCACGCGCCGCACCAGGTCGGGCCGGGACTTCGCGGCCATCAGGCTGAGGTAGCCGCCGAGCGAATGCCCCACCAGCACAGCCGGCTCCCCGGCGCAGTCGCCTTCCAGGAAATCGACCAGCTGACGGGCGAGGGCTGGCCAGCCGTCGGTCACCGGGTAGCGCGGATCGTGCCCGTAGCGCGGAATCGCGCGGACGCGGAAATCGTCCTCGAGCAGGGCGAACAGCTTGCGATAGACCGGCGCGGGAAAGCCGTTGGCGTGCGAGAACACCAGCAGCGGACGTCCGCTCGCCGGATCGACCGAGGCGCCTGCGTTGGCCGGCATGGGCGGGGGGATGCGGGGCCGAGTGGTTGTCGCGCGTCAGCCGCCGGCAAGCAGCGCCTTGGCGCGCGCCGCGGCCAGCGCCATGTCGGCACGCCCGGCCAGGCGGGCCTTGAGCGGGCCCATCAGCTTGCCCAGATCCTGCGGACCGGCGGCGCCGGTCTGCACCATCACTTCGCGGATCTCGGCGTCGATCGCAGCCGCGTCGAGTCGCGCCGGCAGATAGCCCTCGAGGACGGTGATCTCGGCGGCTTCCTTGTCCGCCAGATCCTGCCGGCCGGCAGGCGCGTACTGGGCGATGGCGTCGCGTCGCTGCTTGATCATCTTGTCGATCACGCCGACGATGCCGGCGTCGTCGAGGACGACGCGCTCGTCGACTTCCTTCTGCTTGATCGCCGCCATCAGCAGTCGGATGGTGCCGAGGGTCGCGGCATCCCTGGCGCGCATCGCGGCCTTCATGTCGTCCTGAATGCGGTCCTTGATCGTCATGTCAACTCCAATGCAAAAAGCCCGCTGCAACGGCGGGCTGTTCGGATCCGAACCCGGACGGGAGCCGCGCGCGCCGCGGCCTCACCGTCGTGATCAGTACTTGCGCTCGGGCAGCATCTGGCTGCGGATGCGCTTGTAATGCCGCTTGACCGCGGCCGCCTTCTTGCGCTTGCGCTCGGCGGTCGGCTTTTCGTAGAACTCGCGCGCGCGCAGTTCGGTCAGCAGGCCGAGCTTTTCGATGGTGCGCTTGAAGCGGCGCAGGGCAACGTCGAACGGCTCGTTTTCTTTGATGCGGATGGTGGTCATTGATGGGCTTGCTTCGGTGTAGGCAGGCTCGGGCGTCAGTCCCGTCCGGACGCAACGCTGGATCAGCCTGCCGCTGCGTCAAGGGTTAAACCGGGCAATTATATGCACGAAGCGCTGCCTGGACAATTCCCTCCGCGACACGCCGATCGGGGGATCAAAGCGCTGCCGCGCAAGCGGCCGCCGAACTCCAGGCCCATTGGAAGTTGTACCCGCCCAGCCAGCCGGTGACGTCGACCACCTCGCCGATGAAATGCAGTCCCGGTACGTCGGAGGCCGCCATGGTCGACGACGACAGCGCGCGGGTGTCGACGCCGCCGGCGGTGACCTCGGCCTTGCGCCAACCCAGCGTTCCGCTCGGAACCACCGACCACCGTACCCAGCGCTTCCACAAGTCGCGCAGGGTCGTGTCGCTGAATTCGGTCAGGCGGCGTTCGGCACTGCCGGTTTGCGCTGCGAGCAGTTGTGCGAGTCGGTGCGGCAGGTGGGTCGCGAGTTCCCCCACCAGCGACCGACGGTTCCCCTGCTTGGCCCGCAGCCACTCGGCCTCGGGCAAGTCGTCGAGCAGGTCGATGGTCAGCGCCTCCCCGGGCCGCCAATAGCTGGACGCCTGCAGGATCGCCGGTCCGCTGAGCCCCCTGTGGGTGAACAGCAGGTCTTCGCGAAACGAACCGGCCAGCGGCGGCGTGCCGGCGCGGATGCCGACTTCGAGCGACACGCCGCTGAGGTCGGCGTAGGGCGCCCATTGCGCCGGGTCGAATGCCAAAGGAACCAGTGCCGGCCGCGGCGGCACCACCGGCAGGCCGAACTGCTCGGCAATGCGGTAGCCGAACGGCGAGGCGCCGATCTGCGGAATCGACAACCCGCCGGTGGCGATCACCAGCGACCGCGCGTTGATCCAGCCGCGCGTGGTCCGCAGCCGGAAGCCACCCGTCGCGGCGGCTTCGACCGTTTCCACCGCGCAGGGCTGCCAATGCGTGACTCCGCCGGCGGCGCACTCGGCGAGCAGCGCGGCGATCAGGTCCTCGGCCGATTCGTCGCAGAACAGCTGGCCCTTGTGCTTTTCGTGGAAGCCGATGCGGTGTCGCCGCAGCAGTGCGATGATGTCCTGCGGACCGTAGCGGGCCAGGGCGGAGCGGCAGAACGGCGGGTTGTCGGACAGGAAGTTCTCGACGCCGACGTGCAGGTTGGTGAAATTGCAGCGACCTCCGCCCGAAATGCGGATCTTCTCGGCGATCTTGGGCCAATGGTCCAGCAGCAGCACGCGGCGACCGCGCTGTCCGGCCAGAGCCGCGCACAGCAGGCCGGCAGCGCCGGCGCCGATGATGGCCGCGTCGAATGCGGGGACGGCATGAGGGTGGGGCCGGTCGACCTGCCGGGCCATCGCTAGACTGCTGGGCATGCTGGTACTGGGAATCGAGACTTCGTGCGACGAGACGGCCGCCGCACTGTACGACACGGCGTCGGGGCTGCGGGGGCATGCATTGCATTCGCAGGTCGATATGCATCAGGCCTACGGTGGCGTCGTCCCCGAACTGGCGTCGCGCGACCACATCCGCCGGCTGCTGCCGCTGGTGCGTCTGGCGCTGCAGCAGGCGGGCGCCCGGCGAGGTGAAATCGACGCGATCGCGTACACCCGCGGTCCCGGCCTGGCCGGGGCGCTGCTGGTCGGGGCCGGGATGGCGTCTGCTCTCGGCGCCGCGCTCGACCGGCCGCTGATTGGCGTGCACCACCTCGAGGGGCATCTGGTGTCGCCGCTGCTGTCGGCCGATCCACCGCGATATCCGTATCTCGCGCTGCTGGTTTCGGGCGGGCACACCATGCTGCTCGATGTCGAGGAGTTCGGCCGCTATGTGCTGCTGGGCGAAACGGTCGACGATGCCGCTGGCGAAGCGTTCGACAAGTCGGCCAAGCTGCTCGGGCTCGGCTATCCCGGTGGCCCGGCGCTGGCGCGGCTGGCGGCCTTCGGCAATCCGGAGGCGTTCGAACTGCCGCGTCCGAAGCTGCATAGCCCCGATCTCGATTTTTCCTTCGCTGGACTGAAGACCGCGGTGCTGACCCGAGTCCGCGCGCTGGGCGGCAACATCTGCGAACAGAGCCGCGCCGATCTCGCCGCTGCGGCGCAGGAGGCGATCACCGACGTGCTGGTGCACAAGACGCGGCGGGCGCAGCAGGCGACGGGGCGGCAGCGGGTGGTCGTGGCTGGAGGGGTCGGGGCCAACCGCCAACTGCGCGACAAGCTGGCCGCAGCGTTCGAGCCCGCCGGCGTGCGACTGCATTTTCCCGATCTGGAATGGTGCACGGACAACGGCGCGATGATCGCGCTGGCCGGGGCGATGCGGCTGCAGGCCGACCCGTCGGCGGCGCGCCCGGCGGGTGCGTTCGACGTGCTCCCCCGCTGGGATCTGGGCGCCATCGCGTCGGCTTGAACGCCGCCCGGCGGATGGTGGCCGGGCGTCAGATGGTCCAGACGCCGGTCGGCTGGAAGTCGTGGTCCTCGCCTTTGCTCGCAGCACCGCGGGCGTTGCACACCACGCGCGTATCGCCCACGGCGTAGTCGTGGCGGCAATGCAGGTGGCCGTGCATCCAGAGCGTGGCGTGCGGGATCAGGTCGTCGTAGGCGTTGCAGAAACTCGCGGTGGAGGCATTGACCGGATACCGCGGGTCGTTGCTGCGGAGGCTGGGGGCGAAGTGCGTCACGACCAGTGTCGCGTCGTCGTCCGCCGAGCGGTGTTCGGGTGCGGTCAGCTGTTCGCGCAGCCAGTCACGGCAGCGCCGGCCCTCCTCGCGCAGTTCGGCCACCCCCATCGGCTTGCCGTCGCGCGTCGAGCGCTGGACGTTCTCGACGAAATAGCGTGCCGCGCGCATGCTGGTTTCGACGCTGCCGTCGCCGAACAGCTCGAAGTCGTTCCACAACGTCGATCCCAGGATGCGGATGGTTCGGCCCCCATGCGAGATGCGCATCTGGCCGCGATCGAGCATGGTGAAGCCGAGCCGGGCGCAGCGTTCGCGCAGCGCGGCGTTGGCGCGGTCGAAATCCTGATTGTCGTATTCGTGATTGCCGGGCACGTAGATCACCGGAACGGGCCAGTCGGCGAATCGGTCAAGCTGGGTGTGGCCGGAGTCGATGTCGCCCGCCAGGATCAGCAGGTCGGAGTCGGGAGCGAACTGTGGCTCGAACGTCTCGGTTTCGAGGTGCAGGTCGGAGAGGAGTTGGATGCGCATGGCGCGGTCGGTTCGGTCTTCCGCCAAGAGGTGTGCGCAATTTAAACCGGTCCGCCGACCCTCCCGGCGCCCCGGCGATTCGAAAACCCGGTCGGCGTGAACTATTGCGCACAAGCGCGGCTCGCGGGGAATGGCGCGATGCGGTTGGCGGAGCGGCGCAAGCCCGGGCGGTCAGCGCTGCGGCGTTCGCGATAGAATGCCCGGTTTTCAACCCCTCACGGCGTGGAATGGTTTCTTCCGCGTCCGCGTGTACTTCACAGGAAACTGACATGGCTGTAGCCGATATCGACAAGGCGAAAATCGTCGCCGACAACGCCCGCGGCACGGGCGACACCGGATCTCCCGAGGTGCAGGTCGCTTTGCTGACCGCGCGCATCAACGAACTGACCGGGCACTTCAAGACGCACGTCAAGGACCATCACGGCCGCCGCGGCCTGCTCAAGATGGTCAGCCGTCGGCGCAAGCTGCTCGACTACCTGAAGGACAGGGATGTCGACCGCTACCGTGCGCTGATCGACAAGCTCGGCCTGCGCAAGTGAGTCATCGTGGTGCGGAAACGCCTGTGTGAGTTTTTCGGCACAGGCGTTTTTTGCATTGGCGATGGAGTTTCGGTCCGGGCGGGCAAAGCCGTCCGGATTCCAGATGGCGGTGTGGCCCGTGTCATTCCATCGACGTTCCGGATCCCGGGCGGCGCTGGAATGGCATCACCCCGCCGAGTTCCAACCGACGTGCCGCGCGTCGCCGGCTGATCCGCCTGCCGGACGGTGCGAAGACGGCGCGTCCAGACAAGGAGTCTGACATGTTCAACAAGGTTGTCAAAACGTTCCAGTGGGGACGCCATCGGGTGACGATGGAAACGGGCGAGATCGCCCGTCAGGCGAGTGGTGCGGTGCTGCTCGACATGGACGACACCGTCGTCCTCGCGACGGTGGTGGCGGCGCGTAGCGCCAAGGCCGGCCAGGACTTCTTTCCGCTGACCGTCGACTACATCGAGAAGACCTACGCCGCCGGCCGCATTCCGGGCGGCTTCTTCAAGCGCGAAGGCCGTCCCAGCGAGAACGAGACGCTGACCTCGCGGCTGATCGATCGCCCGATCCGTCCGCTGTTCCCCGAGGGCTTCTTCAACGAGGTCCAGGTCGTCGTGCACGTGCTGTCGATGAATCCCGAAGTCGACGCCGACATTCCCGCGATGCTCGCCACCAGCGCGGCGCTGGCCGTGTCCGGCGTGCCGTTCAACGGCCCGATCGGTGCGGCGCGCGTCGGCTACATCAACGGTGAATTCGTCCTCAACCCCGGGCGCACCCAGCGTGCCGATTCGCGCATGGATCTCGTCGTCGCGGGGACCGAGGCCGCGGTGCTGATGGTGGAGAGCGAAGCCGACCAGCTGCCCGAGGAAGTCATGCTCGAGGCCGTGATGTTCGGCCACCAGCAGTTCCAGGCCGCGATCGAGGCGATCCACGAACTCGTGCGCGACGGCGGCAAGCCCGCCTGGGACTGGGCGCCGGCGGCGAAGAACCAGGCGCTGATCGACCGCATCCACGCGCTGGCCGGCGACGGATTGCGCGCGGCGTACCAGCTGACGCAGAAGCAGGCCCGGACCCAGGCGCTGCGCGAGACCTACGCCGCGGTGAATGCGGCGCTGGCCGCGGACGGCGCGACGGTCGACGCGGCAGAGGTCGACGGCATCCTGTTCGACATGGAAGCGCGCCTCGTGCGCGACCAGATCCTTGCCGGCGAACCGCGCATCGACGGTCGCGACACCCGCACCGTGCGCCCGATCAGCGTCCGCACCTCGGTGCTGCCGCGCACCCACGGCAGCGCGCTGTTCACCCGCGGCGAAACCCAGGCGCTTGCCGTGGCGACCCTCGGGACCGACCAGGACGCGCAGATCATCGACGCCCTGGGTGGCGAATACCGCGATCGCTTCCTGCTGCACTACAACATGCCGCCGTTCGCCACCGGCGAAACCGGCCGTGTCGGATCGCCCAAGCGCCGCGAGATCGGCCACGGCCGCCTCGCCAAGCGCGCGCTGCTCGCCGTGCTGCCGCCGAAGGAGGACTTCGCCTACACCATGCGCGTGGTGTCGGAAGTCACTGAGTCGAACGGCTCGTCGTCGATGGCGTCGGTCTGCGGCGGCTGCCTGGCGCTGCTCGATGCCGGCGTGCCGCTGAAGGCGCACGTCGCCGGCATCGCGATGGGCCTGATCAAGGAAGGCAACCGGTTCGCGGTGCTCACCGACATCCTCGGCGACGAGGACCATCTCGGCGACATGGACTTCAAGGTCGCGGGAACCTCCGCCGGCGTGACCGCGCTGCAGATGGACATCAAGATCCAGGGCATCACCCGCGAGATCATGCAGGTCGCGCTGGCGCAGGCGCGCGAAGGCCGCATGCACATCCTCGGCATCATGCAGAAGGAAGTGAGCGGAGCACGCGAAGAGGTGTCGCAGTTCGCGCCGCGGCTGTACACGCTGAAGATCAACCCCGAGCGCATCCGTGACGTGATCGGCAAGGGCGGCGCGACCATCCGTGCGCTGACCGAAGAGACCGGGACGCAGATCGACATTGCCGACGACGGCACCATCACCATCGCGTCGACCGACGCCGACAAGGCGGCAGAGGCCAAGCGCCGGATCATCGACCTGACCGCTGAGGTCGAGGTCGGTCAGATCTACGACGGCACCATCGTCAAGATCCTCGACTTCGGCGCACTGGTGAACGTGCTGCCGGGCAAGGACGGCCTGCTGCATATTTCGCAGATCGCCAACGAGCGCGTCAACAAGGTCACCGACTACCTGCAGGAAGGACAGAAGGTCCGGGTCAAGGTGATCGAGACCGACGACAAGGGGCGTTTCCGCCTGTCGATCAAGGCGCTGCTTGGCGAGGCCGCCGGGCAGGCCGCTCCGGTCGTCGAGGGCGAAGAGCAGTCCTGAGACGGTCCGGAATGAGCCAAGCGACGATGCGCGCGATCGAGATCGCGCAGCCGGGGCGGCCGGAGGTATTGCGGATCGCCGAACGGCCGGTTCCTCAGCCCGGCCCGGGCGAGGTGCTGGTGCGGGTCCGTGCCTTCGGCGTCAACCGGCCCGACGTGCTGCAGCGTCGCGGGCTGTATCCGCCGCCGCCCGGCGCGTCCGACATTCCGGGGCTCGAGATCTGCGGCGACATCGTCGCAGGTGACGCGGCCGACACCGGCCTGCGCATCGGCGACATCGTCTGCGCCCTGGTCACGGGCGGCGGCTATGCCGAATACTGCGTCGTGCCGGCCGGGCAGTGCCTGCCGCTGCCGTCCGGGCTCGGCGTCGAGCAGGGGGCTGCATTACCCGAGACGGTGTTTACCGTCTGGCACAACGTGTTCGAGCGCGGCCGCCTGCAACCCGGCGAAGTCCTGCTGGTGCAGGGTGGCAGCAGCGGCATCGGCACGACGGCGATCCAGCTCGCGGTGGCCCACGGTGCGCGGGTGATCGTGACTGCCGGTTCCGAAGCCAAGTGCGCCGCCTGCCTCGCGCTGGGCGCCGAGCACGCGATCGACTACCACCGCCAGGACTTCGTCGAGGCTGTGTCCGAGCACACCGGCGGGCGCGGGGCGGATGTGATCCTCGACATGGTCGCGGGCGACTACGTCGCGCGCGAGCAGCGTTGTCTTGCCGAAGACGGACGGTTGGTCATCATCGCGGTGCAGGGCGGAATCCGGTCGGAATTCGACGCCGGGCTGCTGATGCGCAAGCGCCAGGTCGTGACCGGATCGACGCTGCGCGCGCGCAGCGTGGCGTTCAAGAGCGCGGTCGCGCGATCACTGCGCGAAACGGCCTGGCCGTGGATCGAGCAGGGTCGGATGCGCCCGGTGATCGACGCCGTGTTCGACGCGACCGACGTGGTGCAGGCGCATGAACGCATGGATTCCGGGCAGCACATCGGCAAGATCGTGCTGCGCTGGACCTGACTGAAACACATACAAACAGAGGAGCGGCTCATGCGTCGACAATTCGTCGCGGGAAACTGGAAGATGCACGGCAATCTGGCGGGCAATGCGGCCCTGCTGGGCGACGTGGTCGCCGGCGTCGGCACCGCGCCATGCGAAGTGGCGGTGTGCGTACCGTTTCCGTATCTCGGCCAGTGTCGCCAGTTGCTCGAGGTGAGCAACATCGCCCTGGGCGCGCAGGATTGCTCGGTGCATAGCAGCGGTGCGCATACCGGCGAGGTGTCGGTCGCGATGCTGCAGGACTTCGGATGCCGCTACGTCATCGTCGGTCATTCGGAGCGGCGCGCCGACCACCACGAGTCGGACTCGCTGGTCGCGGCGAAGGCGGAGCGCGCACTCGAGGTCGGCATGACGCCGATCGTCTGTGTCGGCGAGTCCCTCGCCGAGCGCGAGTCGGGCGAGACGGCAACGGTGGTCCTCCGCCAGCTGCAGGCGGTGACGCATCTGCTGGGCGGGCAGACGGCAGGGATCGTCGTCGCCTATGAGCCGGTCTGGGCGATCGGCACCGGCCGTACCGCCACCGCGGCGCAGGCGCAGGAAGTGCACGCCCTGCTGCGGGCCCATCTGCGCAAGGTCTCCGAGGCCGCAGGCGAAGTCCGCATTCTGTACGGTGGCAGCGTCAAGCCCGACAATGCCGCCGAGTTGTTCGCACAGCCCGACATCGATGGCGGGCTGATCGGCGGCGCGTCGCTGAAGGCGACGGATTTCCTCGCGATCGCGGGCGCCGCGCATGACAAGCGGCCCTGAGACTCTGCGGGCTGCCGGCTGGATCTGATCTGGAGAAGCGCACGAACCGAGCGCACGAGTACACAAATGCAAATTCTGATGACCTTGACCCTGTTGGTGCAGATCGCAGCTGCACTGGTGATGATCGTTCTGGTCCTGCTGCAGCATGGCAAGGGCGCCGACATGGGGGCGTCGTTCGGGTCCGGCGCTTCGGGCAGCCTGTTCGGTGCAACCGGGTCCGCCAACTTCCTCAGCCGCAGCACGGCCGTTGCCGCGACGCTGTTCTTCGTCGCGACGCTGATGATGGCGTATTTCGGCAACCTGCACGGATCGAGCGAGGGTGGATTGATGTCGAGGCTGGTCGCGCCGCCGCCTGCCGCGTCCGCACCCGCGAGCACGCCCAAGCCGGCAAGCGGTCCGGTCAGCCAGATCCCGACGCTGCCGGGAGCCGGATCGGCCGGATCGCGCACGCTGCCCGCGGCGCCTGCTTCCACAAATCGGTGAATTTCCGGTTGATTGTCGTCAAGTAGACGAATTGATGATGCGTTGCAGCAATCACATCTACTGCGCGGTGTCAATCCAAGCGAAGATTGACGTTTGCGCGAACGCAATAGCAAGGCGCGCCGTGTTGCTCGCGGAGCGCGGATCCATGTAAGATCGTCCTGTTTTGCGAAACCGGTAACGAAAGGCGGAAAGCCCGGATCTTCCGACGGCCCGATGCCTCAAGCACCATCCGGCAAGGTGGCGCGCAGCCCACAAGGCTGCGCCGGTCGACCTCCCTCCAGGTCGGCCGTACCTCGTCGAAAATGCCTGATTGTTCGTTCGGCTGCCAGCGATGCGGCCAGCCGGTTTTGAGCCGACGTGGTGGAATTGGTAGACACGCTATCTTGAGGGGGTAGTGGCGAAAGCTGTGCGAGTTCGAGTCTCGCCGTCGGCACCATAAGCGGGGGTTCGAACCCGGCCCGCGCAACGAAACAGGAGGTGGAGTGCGATGAACCTAGAGCAGTACCTACCGGTCTTGTTGTTCATCCTGGTGGGCATCGGCGTCGGAGTCGTGCCCCAGCTGCTCGGTTATCTCATCGCGCCGCGCCACCCTGGTGCGGAAAAGAACTCCCCCTATGAATGCGGCTTCGAAGCCTTCGAAGACGCCCGGATGAAGTTCGATGTGCGGTACTACCTCGTCGCCATCCTGTTCATCCTGTTCGATCTCGAAATCGCCTTTCTCTTTCCCTGGGCCGTGGCGCTCAAGGACATCGGCCTGGTCGGCTTCTGGGCGATGATGCTCTTTCTCGGCATTCTCGTCGTGGGCTTCGTCTACGAGTGGAAGAAGGGCGCCCTCGACTGGGAATGAACCCGTGCGGCGCCACGCCGGTCTGAGCAAGTAGCGGGAAGGAACTGACCATGAGCATCGAAGGCATTCTGCAAGAAGGGTTCATCACGACCTCTGCGGACAAGCTGATCAACTGGACGCGCACCGGGTCGCTCTGGCCCATGACATTCGGGCTGGCCTGCTGCGCGGTCGAAATGATGCACGCCGGCGCCGCGCGCTACGACCTCGACCGCTTCGGGGTGGTGTTCCGGCCGAGTCCGCGCCAATCCGATCTGATGATCGTCGCGGGCACGCTGTGCAACAAGATGGCGCCGGCGCTGCGCAAGGTCTACGACCAGATGGCCGAGCCCCGCTGGGTGTTGTCCATGGGGTCGTGCGCCAACGGCGGTGGCTACTACCACTACTCGTATTCCGTGGTCCGAGGCTGCGACCGGATCGTCCCGGTCGACGTCTACGTGCCGGGTTGCCCGCCGACCGCGGAAGCGCTGCTCTACGGCGTGATCCAGCTGCAGAACAAGATCCGCAGCACCGAAACCATCGCGCGCTGATTTCCTCCGTTCCGATCCATTGGCTCCCTACATGACCAGCAAGCTCGAACAACTGGCAGACGGTCTTCGCGCCACCCTGGGCGAGCGCGTCGTCGCATTGGAATCCGATGTCGGCGAGTTGACCCTGGATGTCGCTCCGGCCGACTATCTCGAGGTCTGCCGGCTGCTGCGCGATGACCCGCAGTTCGGCTTCGAGCAGCTGATCGACCTGTGCGGGGTCGATTACCAGGGTTACGGCAATCGCGTGCGCGAGGAGCCGGGCCGTTTCGTCGTCGTGCTGCACCTGCTGTCGATCGGGCACAACTGGCGGCTGCGGGTGCGGACCCGCTGCGCCGACGACGATCTGCCGCTGGTGGCGTCGGTCAATGAGGTCTGGAATTCGGCCAACTGGTTCGAGCGCGAGGCATTCGATCTGTACGGGATCGTGTTCGAGGGGCATCCGGACCTGCGTCGCATCCTTACCGACTACGGCTTCATCGGCCACCCGTTCCGCAAGGACTTTCCGCTGTCGGGCACGGTGGAGATGCGCTACGACCCGGACAGCAAGCGGGTGATCTACCAGCCCGTCACCATCGATCCGCGAGAAATCACTCCGCGCGTCATCCGCGAGCCGGGTTACGGCGGCCTGGGGAACTGACATGCGACAACCCCCACGCGCATTCCATTCGCTGCCCCCCGATGGGGCTCCAGCGCCCTTCGGGCGGCGGGGCGGGAACTGACATGGCCGATATCAAGAACTACACCCTGAACTTCGGGCCGCAGCATCCCGCGGCACACGGCGTGCTTCGCCTGGTGCTCGAACTCGATGGCGAGGTGGTGCAGCGCGCCGATCCGCACATCGGGCTGCTGCATCGCGCGACCGAGAAGCTCGCCGAGCACAAGACCTTCATCCAGGCGCTCCCCTACATGGATCGACTCGATTACGTGTCGATGATGTGCAACGAGCACGCCTATTGCCTGGCGATCGAGAAGCTGCTGGGGATCGAGGTCCCGCTGCGCGGGCAGTACATCCGGGTGATGTTCGCCGAGATCACCCGCCTGCTCAACCACCTGATGTGGCTGGGGGCGCACGGCCTCGACTGCGGCGCGATGACCGTGTTCCTCTACGCCTTCCGCGAGCGCGAAGATCTGTTCGACATGTACGAGGCGGTGTCGGGCGCGCGGATGCACGCGGCCTATTTCCGCCCCGGCGGCGTCTACCGCGATCTGCCGGAGAGCATCGCGCAGTACGGCGAATCGAAGATCCGCGGACCGCAGGCCATCAACGAGCGCAACCGCAACCGCAAGGGCTCGTTGCTCGATTTCATCGAGGACTTCACCCAGCGGTTTCCGGCCTATGTCGATGAATACGAAACCCTGCTGACGGACAACCGCATCTGGAAGCAGCGCACCGTCGGCATCGGCGTGGTGTCGCCCGAGCGTGCGAAGAACCTCGGACTGACCGGGCCCATGCTGCGCGGTTCCGGGATCGAATGGGACCTGCGCAAGACCCAGCCGTACGACGTCTACGACCGTGTCGATTTCGACATTCCGGTCGGCAAGAACGGCGATTGCTACGACCGCTACCTCGTTCGGATGGAGGAGATGCGGCAGTCGAACCGCATCGTCAAGCAGTGCGTCGACTGGCTGCGCGCCAACCCCGGTCCGGTGATCACCGAAAACCACAAGGTGGCTCCGCCGTCGCGCGAAGAGATGAAGACCAGCATGGAAGCGCTGATCCATCATTTCAAGCTGTTCTCCGAAGGCATGCGCGTGCCGGAAGGCCAGGCCTACGCGGCGGTCGAGCATCCCAAGGGCGAGTTCGGCATCTATCTGGTCGCCGACGGCGCCAACAAACCGTACCGGCTGAAGATCCGCGCCCCCGGATTCGCGCACCTGGCCGCGCTGGACGAACTGTCGCGCGGACACATGATTGCCGATGTGGTGGCCATCATCGGCACTCTGGACATCGTATTTGGCGAGATCGACCGCTGATGGACCGCTTACCCATTGATCGTGAAGTGCAGCATCTGACGCTGTCCGAGCAGACCCGCAGCCGCATCGACCGCGAGGTCGCCAAGTATCCCGCCGACCAGAAGCAGTCGGCGGTGATCGCGTCGCTGACCATCGTGCAGCGGGAGCAGGGCTGGATCTCCCCGGCCGCCGAGCGCGCCGTGGCCGACTATCTCGGCATGCCGGCGATCGCCGTGCACGAGGTCGTGACCTTCTACAACATGTTCAACACGCAGCCGGTCGGGCGCTTCAAGCTCAACGTCTGCACCAACCTGCCGTGCGCACTGAGCGGCGGGACCAGCGCGCTCAAGCACCTCTGCGACCGTCTCGGCGTCGCACCGGGCGAGACCACCGCCGACGGGCTGTTCACCGTCCAGGAGACGGAATGCCTCGGCGCCTGCGGCGACGCGCCGGCGATGCTGGTGAACGACCAGCGGCTGTGCAGCTTCATGGGACCCGAACGGCTCGACTCGCTGATCGAGCAGCTGCGCGACGAAGCGGCGAAAGGGGAGTCGAAATGAGCCAGCCCTTCGGACGCAGCACCGGCCTGGAGACCTGCTTCCACGGCCGCCACATCCAGCCGCAGATCCTTGCCGATCTCGACGGCAGCAACTGGAACATCGACGGGTACGTCCGGCGCGACGGCTACAAGGCGCTGCGCAAGATCCTCACCGAGGGCTGGACGCCGGAGCAGGTCATCGCCGAAGTCAAGACGGCGGCGCTGCGCGGCCGCGGCGGTGCCGGCTTTCCGACCGGCCTGAAGTGGAGCTTCATGCCGCGCCAGTTCTCGGGGCAGAAGTATCTGGTCTGCAATTCGGATGAAGGCGAACCCGGCACGTTCAAGGACCGCGACATCCTGCGGTTCAATCCGCACGCAGTGATCGAGGGCATGACCATCGCCGCGTTCGCGATGGGGATCAGCGTCGGCTACAACTACATCCACGGCGAGATCTTCGAGGACTATGAACGCTTCGAGCAGGCGCTCGAAGAGGCGCGCGCCGCCGGCTACCTCGGAGACAACATCCTGGGCAGCGGTTTCAGCTTC
>JAKAIB010000271.1 GCA_021814605.1 Pseudomonadota bacterium
ACGATCGCCAGCATCAGCACGAGCTGGCGCTCTCCTCCCATCATCAGGATCGGGCGGTTGAGCGATTCATGGATCGGGGTTTTGTTGTCGTTCACTGCCGTGGTCCTTTCGTTCTGTCCAGCATTGCCGACATCCCGGCAACGGACTGCATCGCCGCGGCGATATCGGCGACGTCCCAGCCCAGGCCGATCAACTCCTGCATGACCTTGACCATGGTTTCCTGGAGCACCGGGGGCGGATACGCCCCGCGCCCAGGGCGATCGGGCTCACGCATCGCACGCTCGCCCATCGCCGTCAGATCACCAGCGTGCCGGTCAGTCCAAGCGCCGCGAGGAAGGAATTGCCCATCACGATGAAGGCCACCCCCAGCACGACGTAGAGCGCCTTCTTGGCGATGCCGCCCAGCTCCTCGCCGAACACCAGCGCGGCACCCGCGGCCAGAAACGCGATCACGCTGATGCCGGTGGCGACCGGTCCCGTCAGGTCGTTTTGCAGCGTGGCGATCGCGCCGTCCCACGGCAGGCCGCCCGCGCCCGTGGCGTGGGCTTGATTCATCGCGGTCGCGGCAACCGCGGCGGCAAGCAGCATCCGGCGCGCCGCGGCTACGCGCGGGCGGCGGAAGATCGGGGTGGTTCGAGCATTGTTCTGTCCCATGGCAGTCCTTTCCAGAAGAGTTCGGGCGCCGGACCGTCCGGCTCCCTACTCCTACTCCGTGGGGTGGGCCCGCGTTGGGACGAAACGTCGCGCGTTAGAAAATCGCAAACGCCCCGGGTCTGCACATGTCGGCGCACTTCAACGGCCTGGTAGGCTCCGACCATTTGCCTTGCCCACCAGCGAAGGAGATTGCGAATGAGTACCAAACATCCAGCATTCATCTTCGTCCACGGCTTCTGGCACGGAGCCGGGACTTGGACTCATGTGACGGCCGGGCTCGCGGGGAAGGGATTTGCGGCGCGAGCCATCGATCTGCCTGGCGCTGGAGCGAAGGCCCACATGCCGGCGTCCTACTTTGCGCGCCCCCTCGATGCCGCAGCGTTCGCGAGCGAGCCTTCGCCAAACGCCGGCGTCACTCAGGAAGAGCGCACGCGCGCCGTGATCCAGGCTGTCCAGGCGGCCGGCGAGAAGGTCATTCTGGTCGGACATTCGATGGGCGGAGCAACGATCTCGGACGTAGCCGAGACTATTCCGGAGTCGCTCGCCAGTGTGGTCTATCTCAGCGCATTCCTACTCCCGCCCGGCATGCCGCCGCTCGACATGATCCAGCACCCGAGCATGGACGGCGCGCTGGTCCCGTCGCTGTTCCTAGCCGACCCGGAGACGGTAGGCGCGCTGCGCCTGGATCCGCGCTCCGACGATCCCGCCTACCGGACCAGGCTAAAGGCGGCGTTCTACGCCGACGTGGCCGACGCAGAACTCATCGATGCGACGACGCGCCGGCACTGCGACGAACCAATCTCGACCGTGCTGCGGCCTTCAGCAGTGAGCGTCGAGTACTTCGGTCGCGTCCAGCGCCATTACATCCGATGCACCGAGGATCGGGCCATTCCGATCGCCGGGCAGGACTTCATGATCTCGGCCATGGACCAGGCCATGGGCAACGGCACCGTGCAGCACACCCTGGCCAGCAGCCATTCCCCGTTTTTTTCGCAAGCGGACAATGTTGTACGGCTGCTTGTCGAGATTTCGCGAGGATAGTGATTGTTAATCGTGCAATCGGCACGAGCAGGGCCAAGGATGAGGCAAACGGGATGCTTGGTCGGTTCGTTTGGTTCACCGCGGACAATGTACCCATAAGCCCAGCCCCACTCGCCGCTGTCGCTGTATTTCCCGGCGACGATTCCGAACAACCTGTGCTTTCCGGTGGCTCTGTTTTCGAACGATATTGATCCGACCTAGAATTCGGCGCTTCTCATAGGAGAAGTTGGCCATGAAGGTCGAGTCATTCCAAGCCCTGCGTCGCGGGTCCCGTCCATGACGGAAGGCCAGCTCGACGAGCTGGTGCTGGCGGTCGAGAAACGGCGGTCGAAGACCAAAGCGCTGCGTGTCCTAGAGACCGCCTGGGATGTCCCGAAGTGCGGCCACTGTGCCAGCCTACAGGTCGTCAAGAACGGCCACAGCCGGGGGCTGCAGCGCTACTGCTGCCGCGCCTGCGGCAAGACCTTCAGCGCCAACACCGGCACCCCGCTGGCGAAGCTCCACAGCAAGGAGCGATTCTTCGAACAGGGCGAGTGCCTCGCCAAGGGCATGACTGTGCGTGCGGCCGCCGCCACCCTAGGCGTGTCGGTGAGCACGGCGTTCCGCCTGCGGCACCGCTTCCTGCAAGCCGTGCAAGCTCACCAGCCCCAGCACGTCTCCGGTCTGCTGGAAGCCGACGAGACCTATTTCCGGCAGTCCCAGAAGGGGAGCCGCAAGATGACGCGCGCCTCTCGTGCCCGAGGGGGCAAGGCCACTCCGAAGGGGTCGGCACGCGACTTGGTTCCGGTGCTCATCGGCCGCGTCCGGGGCACGCACCAGGTTTCCGACAGCGTGCTGACCGCGATGACTGCGGGCCAGGCCGAGGATGCCCTGCGGCCCGTGGTAGGCCCAGACACCCTGCTGTGCACCGACGGCAGCGGAGCGCTGCGAACCGCAGCCGCCAGGCTGGGCGTCACGTCCAAGGCGATAGCCGTGGGCTACGACGGTCGCGTCAGCGAGGGCGTCTATCACGTCCAGACGGTCAACAACCACCACGAGCGGTTCAAGACCTGGGTCAACCGCCAGCTTCGAGGCGTGTCGACCAAGCACCTACCCAACCACCTCGCCTGGATGCGACTGTGGGAGTGGTTCAAGGAGGGAATCAAGCCCGAGCACTTCGTCGTTTCAGGGCTTGGAAAGCAGCTCATCAATCGGTAGCCGCAGTCGGCTTTGTTGGTTCGTAGGGCGCCGTAGGCGTTCCTTGGTGGAAGCGCATTTGCCACCCCAGCGTCGAGTGCTCCCAGACCGATGAGCGCAGGGTAAATCTGTCAAGGCTTCCATCGAGCAGTTGATGCGCTGAGCGGTAAGTGAGCAGCGCGACGAATTCGCCGAGGCGCCTCACCTCGAAGCGGTCCGCTATAACGACTGCGTGTTGCGCCTCCGCAGGCAGCTGAGACAGGATGTCCGCCTTGGCGTAGAACGCTCCGGAACGGCCAAGCTCCCGGAAGTCATCGTGCAAGAGAGCGTCGAGCCTGTTGGCGTCGCTACGCGCCGATGGCCGATGCAACTCAAGCTCAAGGGCCTGCAACAATAGAAGAAGTGACGCGTCAGCGGTTTGCATATAGGGACATAGCGGCCCAGCGCACGTGGTGATTGTCAAGTATAGCGAGCCGTATCAATACGAATTGAGAACAGAGTCTTTCCGGTGGCTGCCGCGTGACCCGCCGGATATCCACGCGGCGCACCGGCCCCCAATACCGGCTGTCGAAGCTCTGCGCGGCGAGCGCCGGCCGCGCCCCGCCACCGTAGACCCAGTATTGGCCAAGCCCGAGCACGAACTCTCCGGCCTGGTGCGGCAGGCGCACCCAGGGCCACTTCTCCGAATGCGTGAGCTGGGAGCTGAACGGGAGCACGGCGCCGTTCACCATCACGCTCGCCATGCTCACCCGGATCCGGTCTCCGGGAATCGCGGCGACCTGCTTGAACATCGGCATGCCTCCGCCCGGGCAGTCCCCCATCATGTAGAACGGATACCGGTCCGGCGTCACGGTGGCCGGCGGACAGAACTCCACCATGGCGCCGCGTGCGATCGGCGTTCCAGGACGAACCGGTTCCAGCCGGTAGAAACCCAGCGGCTCGCTCTCCGTAAGATTGATCCGCCAGCCCATCCCCCCGA
>JAKAIB010000272.1 GCA_021814605.1 Pseudomonadota bacterium
CGCGGTCGCTCTCGGCATGCCGGAACACGATGGACTTGGCGATCTGCCCGAGCGAGGCGCCCAGGGCGTCGGCCGCCTGCTGCGCGGTACGCGCCGCAGCGTCGAGCATCACCGGCATCTCGGCGTGCCGCAGTTCGCGCAACGTCGCGGCGACGCGCGCGACCGAGTCGGGATAGGAAACGGATTCAGTGGAGGACGACATGGGCAGGATTGCAGGGCGATTGCGCTCACGCCGCGCAGGCCGCGGACTCTCCGGCCTGCGCGGCCCATTTCGCCAGCAGCGCCTTGCCGGCGCGGCTGTTGTTGGGACGGTTGATGGCGCGGGTGATGAAGTCGCCGGCCTCGACCACGGCGCGCAGGTCCACGCCGGTCTCGATACCCAGGCCGTGCAGCAGATAGAGCACGTCCTCGGTGGCGACGTTGCCGGTCGCGCCCTTGGCATAGGGGCAGCCGCCCAGCCCGGCGACCGACGAATGGAAGCTGGCGACGCCGAGCTGCAGCGCCCCGAGGATGTTGGCCAGCGCCTGGCCGTAGGTGTCGTGGAAATGCCCGGCCTGCCGCTCCAGCGGGAACGCCCTGGCGGTGGCCTCGAACACCGCCTGCACCCGGCCGGGCGTGCCGACGCCGATGGTGTCGGCGATGTCGATGGCGTCGCAGCCCAGGTCGGCGAGGCGCCGCGCGACGTCGGCCACCGCGGCCGGTTCGACCTCGCCCTGGTAGGGACAGCCCAGCGCGACCGAGATGCTGCCGCGCAGCTTCACGCCGGCGGCGCGCGCCGCCTCGGCCACCGGGCGGAAGCGGTCGATGGACTCGGCGATCGAGCAGTTGATGTTCTTCTGCGCGAACGCCTCGCTCGCCGCGCTGAACACCACCACCTCGCCGGCGCCGGCGGCCAGCGCCGCCTCCATGCCCTTCATGTTCGGCACCAGCGCCGAGTACACCGTGCCGGGACGGCGGCGGATGCGCGCCATCACCTCGGCGGAATCGGCCATCTGCGGCACCCATTTCGGCGACACGAAGGCCGCCGCCTCGACGTTGGGAAATCCCGCCGCCGACAACCGGTCGACCAGCTCGACCTTGGCGTCGAGCGGCACCGGTTCGGCCTCGTTCTGCAGCCCGTCGCGCGGCCCGACCTCGACGACCTCGACGCGCCGCGGCAATGTGTTGGTGGTGTTCATCATCGCTTCCTCAATAGCCCAGCCGCATGTCGACCACGCCGCCGGGGATGTCGCCGCGCTCGATCGCGGCGATCTTGCGCATCACCTGCGCGGCCGACGGCCCGACCAGCGTCTGCGCCGCGACATGCGGCGTGACGCGCACCCGCGGATGGCGCCACAGCGGATCGTCGGGCGGCAGCGGCTCGGCGGCGAACACGTCGAGCAGCGCGCTGGCGAGCCGGCCGGACTGGAGCAGCTCGAGCAGGTCGGCCTGGTCGATCACCGCGCCGCGGCCGGCGTTGATCAGGTGCGCGCCGGCCGGCAGCTGCGACAGCGCAGCGTAGTCGAGCAGGCCCCGGGTGTCGTCGGTCAGCGGCAGCAGCACCACCAGCACGCGGGTCTGGGCGAGGAATTCGTCGAGCCGGTCGAGGCCGAACAGCGGCCATGCCGGATCGATGCCGTGCCGCGCCTGCCCGGTGCGGGTGCAGGCGAGGACCGGGAAGTCCATCGCGGCCACGCGCCGCGCCGCCGCCAGTCCCATCTGTCCCAGCCCGAGGAAGCCGACGGTGAAGCTCGAGCGCGGTGCCAGCGGCAGCGGCTCCCAGCGCTGCTGCGCCTGCGACTCGGCATAGTCGGCCATGCGGCGGTAGGCATGGAGCACCCCCTCGGCGACGTAGTCGGCCATCTGCCGGCCCATGCCGGCGTCCTCCAGCCGGATCAGCGGCACCCCGGGGTGCAGTTGCTGCAGCAGCGGCGCGATGGCGTCGACGCCGGCGCCGAGGTTGAACACCGCGCGCAGCCCGAGCTGTCCCTGCAGCCAGTCGCGCTGCGGCTTCCACACCAGCGCGAAGTCGGACTGCGCGTCCGGGTCGGCCACGGCGTCGACCACCTCGACCGCGAGTCCGAGTTCGAGCGCGTGCTGCACCAGCGCGTCGCGCCAGCGGCGGAACGGTTCGCCCGGATCCCACACCGCGAGCTTCACGCGCCCGCTCCCGTCGCGTCCGCCGACGCGGCTTCGCCGGCCGTCTCCGGGACCTCGAGCCGCAGCAGTTCGGCGCCTTCCGCGACCAGGTCGCCGACGGCGTACAGCAGCTCGGCGACACGCCCGGCCAGCGGCGCGGTCAGGGTGTGCTCCATCTTCATCGCCTCCATCACCAGCAGCGGCTGGCCGGCCTCGACCGCCGCGCCCGCGGCGACGTGGATCGCGATCACCTTGCCGGGCATCGGCGCGGTCAGCCGCCCGCCGGCGGTGATCTCGTCGGCGGCGCCATGATCGGCCGACTGCAGCGCCAGCAGCGCCTGCTCGCCGTCGGCGAACACCTGGAAGCCCGCGTCCGCGGTGCGCACCACGTGCGCGCGCCAGCGCCGGTCGCCGAGCGTCAAGTCGACCGCGACCTCGCCCGCGCCGCAGTCGCGCACCTCGGCGGCGAACACCGCCGGCGCGTCGAGGCCCGGCACGGCCAGGCGCTGCGGCCGGCCGGCGCCCGCGTAATGCAGCACACAGTCGAGCTCGCCCCAGGGACTGTCGAAGCGCAGCGCGCGCTGCTGCGCCGCGCCGGGAACGAAGCCGTCGCAGCGGCTCCACGGGTCGGCCGTCTGCCGCGCCTGCTCGGCATGCAGCAGCGCGGCGGCGGCCGCCGCGGTGGCCAATGCCGGCGGCAGCGCAGGCGCGGCGAGCAACGTGTCCTGCCGCCGGCCGATCAGCCCGGTGTCGACCGCGGCGTCCGCGAACTCGGCACACGCCGCCAGCCGGTGGAGGAACTGCACGTTGCTGTGCAGGCCGACGATGCGGGTCTGCGCCAGCGCCTGCAGCAGGCGCGCGCGCGCCTGCTCGCGGGTGTCGCCCCAGGTGATCAGCTTGGCGATCATCGGGTCGTAGTGCGGCGTGATGGCATCGCCTTCCCGCACGCCGCTATCGACGCGGACGCCCCCCACGCTCGGGCCTTGTCCTCGCTGCCCCCGGGGGGAGCCGTCCTCCCCCTGCGGCAGCCCGGCGGCAACGTCGTTCGCGCGCACGGCGAACGCGACGTGCGCCGGCAGCGCCAGCCGCTGCAGCCGACCGGTCGCCGGCAGGAAGCCGGCCTCGGGATGCTCGGCGTAGATCCGCGCCTCGATCGCATGGCCCCGCGCCTGCAGCGCGTCCTGCGCCAGCGGCAGCGGTTCGCCGGCGGCGACGCGCAGCTGCCATTCGACCAGGTCGAGGCCGGTGATCATCTCGGTCACCGGGTGCTCCACCTGCAGCCGGGTGTTCATCTCCATGAAGTAGAACTGCCGGGGCGCGCCACCCTCGGCGCATTCGACGATGAACTCGACCGTCCCCGCGCCGACGTAGCCGACCGCACGTGCCGCGGCGACCGCCGCCTCGCCCATGGCGCGGCGCATCGCGCCGGGCAGCCCGGGCGCCGGCGCCTCCTCGATCACCTTCTGGTGCCGCCGCTGCATCGAGCAGTCGCGCTCGAACAGCCAGACGCAGCCGCCGTGGCCGTCGGCGAACACCTGGATCTCGATGTGCCGCGGGTTGCGCACCAGCTTCTCGATCAGCACCGCATCGTTGCCGAAGCTCGCCCGCGCCTCGCGCCGGCACGATGCCAGCGCCGCGGCGAAGTCGCCGGCCGCATGCACTTCGCGCATGCCCTTGCCGCCGCCGCCCGCGCTGGCCTTGATCAGCACCGGA
>JAKAIB010000032.1 GCA_021814605.1 Pseudomonadota bacterium
CCAGGCCATCCAGAACGGTCCTGCCGACATGGAATGCCGACTCCAGTTCGACCCGCTGCAGCGCTTGCATCTGTTCCGTCGCGCCCATGACACACCTCCGCATCTGACGTGAAATCGTTCACAAAGTGTCGGCCACGATATGACATCCTGACTTGATTTACATCATTTGCGGCGACCAATCGTCCCTCGCCGAGGGGCGATCCCGCGGCCGACGCCTGCACCCCGTCTCAATCCCGGGCGAACAGCAGCTTGTGGACGGTGTCGTTGTCGATCGGTTCGTCGAACAGATCGCGGGCCAGGATCTCGCTGCCGAGCAGTTGCGGCGCAAACAGCAGATCGGGCTGGACGCGCCGGATCTTGTTGAGGTGGCGCGGATCGTTCACGCCGGCGATGGTTCGCACGCCCGGCGCGAGCTCCTTCACCGCGAGCACCGCAAACGCGTTCTCGGCGTCGTCGTCGCGCAGCGTCAGCACCGCCTTCGCCTGCGGAACGCCGGCCTGCTCGAGGATCTCGTCGCGTGTCGCGTCCCCGACGACCACGTCGGCGTCCTCGGGATACGGCGAGGGATGTCCTGCCGAGACGATCGCCGTGACCGGCACGCCGCGGCTGCGCAGTTCCTTCCACATCGCGAACGCCAGATTCGACGTCCCGATGATCACGTAGTGGTCCTTCCGCTTCTCGCGTTGCATCCTGCCCTCCAGAGCGCGCCGCAGACTTCCCGACATCACCGGGCCGATCACCACCGAAAGCGTGGTCGCGAACACCGAGATGCCGATCACGATCATCGACACCGAAAACATGCGCGCCTGCACGGTACGCGGCACGATATCGCCATACCCCACCGTCGACATGGTTTCGACAGCGTAGTAGAGCGCCGTCGGCAGGCTGTGGATCGGCGGCTGGTAGCCGGCGCCGAACCAGAGGCTGCCCAGCACCCCGTAGATCAGCATGCTGCCGATGCCCAGCAGCGCGAACAACGAGCTCGCGGCAAGGCTGCTGCGCGCAAAATGCCGGCTGTAGACCAGCAGTTCAACGACCAGCAGCGTCGCCAGGACGAACATCGCGTCCGGGCGATGCGCCGCCCACAGCGCCAGCCCCGCCGACAACAGGCCGAGCAGCAGGCTGAGCACCCAGGCCACGCGGGCGCTGAGCAACAGCCCCACCGACATGAGCACCAGCCCCGCACCAATGACGACGTGCGGGAATGCCGCCAGATCGGCGAGGCGGGAAATCGCTTCGGCGCCATGCTCCGACAGTCCGGTGATCGCCAGCCGGAGCGGTTCGTATTGCGGCGCGATCTGCACGGCGCCGCACAGCAGCGCCAGCAATGCCGCGAGCGCCTGCGGGCCGTGTCGGCGCCACCCGCGCAGCGCGGCGGGGATCAGCGATCGCCGGATCCATGCGCCGCGCGGCAACGGCGCCCTCGACGGCGCGGCCGGCCTGTCCTGCGGGGGAAGCGATGCACTCATGGCGTAAGTATCGACGATGCGCCTGGAATGCGGCGCCGGGGGCTCCACCCCGGTGCCCCGGCGCCAACCCCGCATTTGACGAAACGGCGCGTGTTTGCTAAGGTCTGGCGCATGTCGACATCCTGCCGATCCGCAACCTCCGCAGCCGCCTTCCCCGGCGTGGCGGATTGCGCGCGCACTTCGGCCTGCCAGGGCTCCTGCGTCGACGCCGCCGATCGCAAGCCGGCGCTTTCGCTGCGACTGCGGCCGCTGCTCGGCGGGCTATGCCTGCCTGCCGCGCGCGCCTAAAACCCCCACATACCGGTTTTCATGCGCTCGCGGCACCTGCCGCCGGGCGCGCATACCCATGTCCGAAACCCCCATGACCGCGATCCCCTCTCCGCTGCGACTATCGACCGGCAGCCGGGCCCTGTGCCCGCGACCGTCCGGCTGCCCCCGCGTCGTGCCGAGCCTGCGCTGATCGCGCCGAACACCCCACACTCCAGGAGATTGCCGTCATGCTGAAACATCCCCAGACCAAGTACGCGTCCTTCCCGACGATCGGATTGAAGGATCGCACCTGGCCCGACCGGGTCATCTCGAAGCCGCCGATCTGGATGAGCACCGACCTGCGGGACGGCAATCAGGCGCTGTTCGAACCGATGGACGCGCAGCGCAAGATGCGCATGTTCAAGACGCTCTGCGCCATCGGCATCAAGCACATCGAGGTCGCCTTTCCGTCGGCTTCGCAGACCGATTTCGATTTCGTGCGCGAGCTCATCGAGGGCGGCCACATTCCGGACGACGTGACCATCGAGGTGCTGACCCAGGCGCGCGAGGATCTGATCCGCCGCACCTTCGAGTCGCTGCACGGCGCCAAGCAGGCGATCATCCACATCTACAACGCCACGGCGCCGAACTTCCGCCGCATCGTGTTCAACGTCGACGAGGCCGGCTGCACCCGGATCGCGGTCAACGCGGCGACGCTGGTCAAGCGGATCGCCGCCGAGTACCCCGGCACGCGATGGACGTTCCAGTACAGCCCGGAAGTGTTCAGCGCAACGGAACTGCCGTTCGCGGTGGCGGTGTGCAACGCCGTCTCCGAAGTCTGGCAGCCGACGCCCGACAACAAGGTCATCTACAACCTGCCGGCGACCGTGGAGATGAGCACGCCCAACATCTATGCCGACCAGATCGAATGGATGCACCGGCACCTCGACCGGCGCGACGGCATCGTGCTGTCGATCCATCCGCACAACGACCGCGGCTGCGCCGTGGCCGCGGCCGAGCTCGCGGTGATGGCCGGCGCGGATCGGGTCGAAGGCTGCCTGTTCGGCAACGGCGAGCGCACCGGCAACGTCGACCTGGTGACACTGGCACTCAATCTGTATTCGCAGGGCGTCGACCCCGGACTGGATTTCTCCAACATCAACGCGGTGGCACGCACGGTCGAGGAGTGCACCCAGATGCCGATCCACCCGCGGCATCCGTACGTCGGTGACCTGGTGTTCACCGCGTTTTCCGGGTCGCATCAGGACGCCATCAAGAAGGGGCTCGCCGCACAGCGCCCCGACGGCGTCTGGGAAGTGCCCTATCTGCCGATCGATCCCGCAGACGTCGGCCGGACCTACGACTCGGTGATCCGCGTCAACAGCCAGTCGGGCAAGGGCGGGATCGCGTACCTGCTCGAATCGACGTACGGCCTGATCATGCCGCGCCGGCTGCAGGTCGAATTCAGTGGCGTCGTCCAGCAGCACACCGACGCCACCGGCAGCGAGGTGACCGCGCAGCAACTGTGGCAGATGTTCAATGCCGAGTATGTCCACGTCCACGAACCGGTCCGCCTGCACTCCTACCACCTCAACGACCATGGCGGCAAGCAGGGCGTCCGGCTCGAAGTCGAGGTGCACGGCCACCGGCTCAGCCTGACGGGCGAAGGCAACGGCCCGATCGACGCAGCCATCCACGCCCTGCGCCTGCCCGTGGCGATCCACAGCTACGAGGAACGCGCGCTGGGGCTGGGGGCCGACGCCCGCGCCTCGGCCATCGTCGAGATCGCGATCGAGGGGCTGCCGTCGGGCACCTATGGCGTGGGCATCGATGCCAACATCGTGACGGCCTCGCTCCAGGCCATCTTCGCCGGAATGAACCGCCTGCTGCAGCGCGTGCCGCAGGACGTCGCCGCCCGGCACTTGGCCGCGATGCAGGCGCCGCTGCGCGCCGTCGCCTGACCCAAACCGCATCGTGATGCCAGGACAGCCGCCTCCGCGCGGCTGTCCTCTTCTCTTACGGATTCCGGAAGATCTTTCCCGGATTCATCAGGTTCGCCGGATCGAGCGCCGACTTGATCGAACGCATTGCCGCCAGCGCGACCGGGCTCCTGTAGCGCTGCAGGTCGTCCATCTTGAGCTGGCCGACCCCGTGTTCGGCCGAAAACGTGCCGCCGGAGGCCACTGCGGCATCATGGACGATGCGGTTGCAGACCGCCTGATGCTGCCGCAGGAACTGCTGCGCGTCGCTTCCTGCCGGCGCCTGGATGTTGTAGTGCAGGTTGCCGTCGCCGAGGTGGCCGAACACGACGAGACGCGCGCCCGGCACCGCCTGGATGACCAGTTCCGCCGTGGACTCGACGAATGCCGCCATGCGCGAGATCGGAACGCCGATGTCGTGCTTGATGTTCAGCCCCTCCTCGGCTTGCGCCAACGGGATGGACTCGCGCAGATGCCACATCGCCGCGGCCTGCGCCAGGCTCTGCGCCACGGCGGCATCGACGATCAGGCCGGCTTCGTGTGCGGCCTCGAGCAGCGCCTGCAGCTGCGCCCTGCCGTGCGGCTCGCCGTCGCTGTCGCTGCATTCGATCAGCACGCACCAGGGCGTGGGCAGCGCGAACGGCAGGCGCTGCTGCGGAAAATGGTGGACGACGAGCTGCAGGCTGTGCCCGCTCATCAGCTCGAAGCCCGTCACTGCCGGACCGAGACGCGACTGTGCCCGGTCGAGCAGGGCCACCGCCGCGGCCACGTCCGGCACCGCAGCAAGTGCCGTGACCCGCGCCGCGGGCTGCGGGAACAGCCGCAGCGACGCGGCCGTGACGATGCCCAGCGTCCCCTCCGCGCCGATGAACAGGTCGCGCAGGCTGTAGCCGGTGTTGTCCTTGCGCAGGGTGTTGAGCGCCTCCAGGATCTCGCCCTGGGGCGTCACCACCTCGATGCCGAGGCACAGTTCGCGCGCATTGCCGTAGCGCAGCACCGCCGTGCCGCCGGCGTTGGTCGACAGGTTGCCGCCAATGGTGCAGCTGCCCTCGGCGGCCAGCGATAGCGGGAACAGCCGCCCCACGTCGGCCGCCGCCTGCTGCACCCGGGCCAGGACGCACCCGGCTTCGGCAATCAGGGTGTTGTTGCTCGGGTCGACGTTGCGGATCCGGTCGAGCCGGCGGGTGTTGAGCACCAGCTGGGTCGCGCTCGCGTCGGGCGTGGCGCCGCCGACCAGGCCGGTGTTGCCCCCCTGCGGAACGATGGCCACGCCGTGCAACGCGCAGAGCTGGACCACCGCCGCCACCTGCGCCGTATCACCGGGAAGCGCCACCGCGAGCGCGCTCCCGCGGTAGCGTTTGCGCCAGTCGGTGACGAACGGGGCACAGTCCGCCTCGGCCCGCAGCACATGCGGCGAGCCGATCAGCGCCTGCAGGGCATCGAGAAAGCGCAGTCGGTCATCGGCATTCATGGCAGAGCATCCGGATTCAAGCGTCCGCGAGTTTCAACGCGACCCGCGCCAGCCGCGCGCCCAGCGCGACCGCCAGCCGGGACTCCTCGGCGCTGACCGGAAGATCGCCGTCGACGCTGGAATGGTGGCTGGCGCCGTACGGCGTTCCGCCGCTGCGCGTCGCCATCAGGTCAGGCTGGCCGGCGTAGGGCAGGCCGACGATCAGCATGCCGTGGTGCAGCAGCGGCAACATCATCGACAGCAGGGTCGTCTCCTGTCCACCGTGCAGACTGCCGGTGGAGGTGAAGACCGCCGCCGGCTTCCCCGCCAGGTCGCCGGACAGCCACAGCGCCGAAGTCTGGTCGAGGAAGTGCTTGAGCGGCGCCGCCATGTTGCCGAAGCGGGTCGGCGATCCGAGTGCCAGCCCGGCGCACTCGCGCAGATCGGCCGGTTCAACGTACGGCGGTCCCGCGTCCGGGACGGCTGGCTCCGGGCGCTCGATCACGGTCGACACGCGCGGCACCGTCCGCACCCGCGGAACCGCGCCGGGCACCTGCGCGACGCCTTGCGCAATCGCCTCGGCCAATGTTCGGGTGCCACCGTGTACGCTGTAGTACAGCACCAGGATCTCTTTCATCGCGCTATCGTATTGCCATGCAGCGGCTTCGACCATCAGACGCTCTCGTCGCCAGCCTGCGCGCGCTGGCGCGCCGCTTCGGCGAGGACAACCTGGCGCAGACCGCTGGCAGCCTGACGTTCACCACGCTCATCTCGCTGGTTCCGTTGCTGACCGTCGCGCTGGCGGTGTTCACCGCGTTTCCCGCGTTCGAGCGCCTCGAGGGAACGGTCCAGACGCACCTGACGCAGTCGATGCTTCCGCCGGCGATCTCCACCCACGTGTACGGCTATCTCAGCCAGTTCGCCTCCAAGGCGAAGAGCCTGGGAGCGGTCAGCGTCGCGATGCTGATCGTCACCGCCACGTCGATGATGCTGACCGTCGACAAGGCGCTCAACGCCATCTGGCGCACGCTGCGCCCACGGCCGCTGGCGCAGCGGGTGCTGCTGTACTGGGCGGCGTTCACCCTGGGGCCGCTGGTGCTCGGCGCCAGCATCGGCCTGATCACCTATGTCGCCGGTGCGCATCGCGGACTGCTCCACCATCTTCCGGGCGGCGCCGAACTGCTGCTCACCTTCGCCTCCTGGGTGGTGATGGCCGCCGCGCTCGCCGCCACCTACCGCTACGTGCCGAACACCGAGGTGACCTGGCGCGACGCGTTGATCGGCGGACTCGCGGCTGCGATCGGCTTCAGCCTGGGCGGACGCGCACTGGCCTGGTATTTCACCCAGGTGCCGACGTATACCGCGGTCTACGGCACGTTCGCGACCTTCCCGCTGTTCCTGCTGTGGCTGTACTGGAGCTGGATCGTGGTGCTGATCGGCGCGATGATCGCCGCCTACCTGCCGTCGCTGCGGGTTCGTGCCGTCCGGCTGGACGCCTACGCCGGCGCCGAATTCCTCACCGCGGTGCGGATCCTGCAACGGCTCGCCGCCGCGCGCAGCGCTCCGGATTGCGGCATCGGCGCGTTCGCGCTGTCGCGGCAGCTCCACGTCGACCCGCTGCAGCTGCAATCCCTGCTCGGCACCCTCGCGCGACTCGGATGGATCGGACGGATCGCGCCGCTCGCTCGAGGTCCGGCGCGCTGGGCGCTGCTGTGCGATCCGCAGACCACCGGCATCGGGCCGCTGATCGACGCCCTGCTGCTCGACGGCACCCAGGCGGCGAGGGCCTCCGCCACGCTGGCCGGCCTGCTTGGCGAAGACGAGCGCGACCTGCCGCTGGCCAGCCTGCTCGCTTCGGCAGAGCCGGCGGTCAAGGGCGCCGATCCGCCCGGGTCAGCGTCTGCCACCACATCACCCAGTCCGCCATCAGGCTGAACAGCGGGCGGCTGAACGTCGCCGGCCGGTTGCGTTCGAACGCGGCGTGGCCGATCCACGCCAGGCCATAGCCGCACCCGACGGCCGCCGCCAGCCACCACGGGTCGGCGGTGAAGACGAGAAGGAACAGGCAGGCCAGCGCCAGCGTCGATCCGATGAAATGCAGCCGCCGGTTGACCCCGTTACGGTGCTCGGCCAGGTAGAGCGGATAGAACTCCGCGAAATCGCGGCACGACGCCAGCCGCGCGCGATCGGGCAGTGGTTGCGCTGCGGGCGGACTGGCGAGGAAACGGGTGTGATGACGAGCGCGCATCGTCGACCTCCTGGCGCAACCGATCGATCGGGTCAATGTAGTCCGGATCGCGCCCGCCGTCCTTGCCCCTTCAGCCGGCGCAGAGCCGCTGGCGTGCAGCGCGGTATTCGCGATCGAGCCGGGCAACGAGTTCGGCTGCAGGGACGACGGCGTCGACCGCGCCGATGCCCTGGCCACATCCCCAGATGTCCTTCCACGCCTTCGCGCCGTGCGCCAGCGCCGCGAAGTCCATGGTTGCCGGGTCGCCCTCGGGCAGATGCTCCGGGTCCATCCCGGCCGCCGCGATCGAGCCGCGCAGGTAGTTGCCGTGCACGCCGGTGAACAGGTTGCTGTACACGATGTCCTGCGCGGCGCTGTCGACGATCATCTGCTTGTAGGCGTCAACGGCACGCGCCTCGTCGGTCGCGATGAAGGCACTGCCGATGTACGCCAGATCGGCCCCCATCGCCTGCGCGGCAAGCACGGCGTCGCCGCGGGCGATCGCGCCCGACAGCACGACCGGACCATCGAACCAGCGCCGTGTCTCCTGCACCAGCGCGAACGGCGATTGCGTCCCGGCGTGCCCGCCGGCGCCCGTCGCAACCAGGATCAGGCCGTCAGCGCCCTTCTCCACGGCCTTGTGCGCAAAGGGCTGGTTGATGACGTCGTGGAGCACGATCCCGCCCCAGGAATGCACCGCCTGATTGACCTCGGGGCGCGCACCGAGCGAGGTGATGACGATGGGGACGCGGTACTTGGCGCACAGCGCCATGTCGTGCTCGAGGCGGTCATTGCTGCGATGGACGATCTGGTTGACCGCGAACGGCGCCGCCGGCTGGTCCGGATGCGCCCGGTCCCAGGCGGCAAGCGCCTCGGTGATCTCGGCCAGCCACTCGTCGAGCTGCGCCGCCGGCCGGGCATTGAGCGCCGGAAAGCTGCCGACGATGCCGGCGGTGCATTGCGCGATCACCAGCCGCGGATTGGAGATGATGAACAGCGGCGAGCCGATGATCGGCAGGCGCAGCCGGGACAGTGCGGACGGAAGGGGCATGTGGGTTCCTGGGAAGGCGCCCGGGCCGCGCCACCACCGCGACGGGCGGGACGCCTCCGGGCAGGATTGACGCCGCGGGCTAGAACGCGTCGGCCGGCAGCGCCATCACGCTGTCGGCGCCGGCGACGGCCGCGTCGCGCAGCGCACCGCACCGCGGCAGCACGTGCGCGCAGTAGAACGCCGCGGTCGCGCGCTTGGCGCGGGCGAATTCGGCCTCGGTCGCCGGCAGATCGGCCGTCGCCAGCCAGCTCTGCGCCAGTTGCCATCCGGCCAGCAGCGTCCCAGCGAGCATCAGATAGGGCACGCTGGCGGCATAGGCCGCATTCGGGTCGGCCTTGCCGTTGGACGCGACGAACCGCACCACCTGGGCATAGGCCTCCCGCGCCGCGGCGAGTTGCGCCGCGATCGCCAGTGCCTGCGCCGATCCCTCGGCCTCGAGCCGCGCCTCGACGCGCTGGACCCGTTGCGCGAATTCCAGGGCGAGCGCGCCACCGTCGCGCACCGTCTTGCGTCCGACCAGATCGTTGGCCTGGATCGCGGTCGTGCCCTCGTAGATGGTCAGGATGCGAGCGTCCCGGTAGTACTGCGCCGCGCCGGTTTCCTCGATGTAGCCCATCCCGCCATGCACCTGCACGCCGAGGCTGGCGACCTCGATGCTCATCTCTGTCGAGAAGCCCTTGACGATGGGAACGAGGAACTCATAGGCCGCCTCGTGGGCCTGGCGCTGATGGGCATCGGGGTGGGCCCGCCCGACGTCGTGCAGGCCGGCGGCGACCAGCGCCAATGCCCGTGCGCCCTCGGTCAGCGACCGCATGGTCATGAGCATGCGCCGCACGTCGGGATGATGGACGATGGCCGCCGCCCCGGCACTGCTGCCGTCGACCGGCCGCGACTGCACCCGGTCGCGGGCATAGCCGGCCGCCTTCTGGTAGGCGCGTTCGGCGACCGCCACGCCCTGCATGCCGACGGCATAGCGGGCCGCGTTCATCATGATGAACATGTACTCGAGGCCGCGGTTGGGTTCGCCGACCAGTTCGCCGATCGCGCCCTCGCCAACCGCGCCCTTGCCGTCGCCGTAGACCAGCACCGCGGTCGGGCTGGCCTTGATGCCCAGCTTGTGCTCGATCGACGCGCACCAGACGTCGTTGCGCCGGCCGTCGGGCAGGATCTTGGGAACGACGAACAGCGAGATTCCCTTGACGCCGGCGGGCGCATCGGGAAGGCGAGCAAGCACCAGATGGACGATGTTCTCGGCCATGTCGTGCTCGCCATAGGTGATGAAGATCTTCTGCCCGAAGATCCGGTAGCTGCCGTCCTCCTGCGGCATCGCGCGGGTGCGGACCATCGCCAGATCCGAGCCGGCCTGCGGCTCGGTCAGGTTCATCGTCCCGGTCCATTGACCGGAGAGCATCTTCGGGACGTAACGCTGCTTCTGGTCCGCGCTGCCCGCGGTCAGCAGCGCCTCGATCGCGCCGTCCGACAGCAGCGGGCACAGCGCAAAGCTCAGGCTGGCGCTGTTGAGCATCTCGCCGCAGGCCGCGGCGATGGTCTTCGGCAGGCCCTGGCCGCCGAATTCCGCCGGATGCTGCAGCCCCTGCCAGCCCGCCTCGGCGAACTGGCGGAACGCTTCGCGGAACCCGGGCGCGGTGGTGACGGCGCCGTCGTGCCACTCGCCCGGATTGCGGTCGCCCTCCTGATTCAGCGGCGCGATCACGTCGCGGTTGAAGCGGGCACATTCCTCGAGCACCGCCTGCGCCGTGTCGGGCGTGGCGTCCTCGAATCCGGGAAGCTGGGCGATCGTCCCCAGGCCGGCGAGATGTTCGAGATCGAACATCATGTCCTTGACGGGCGCGTTGTACGTCATGTGCGTCTCCTGAAGAAGCCGCCGTGCCGCCGGACGGCTTCTCGCGTCGATGTGATGTGAACGGGCGCCGGCGCCGCGTCGCGGCGCCGGAAAGACCTCAGAGCTGCTTGACCAGCTCCGGCACTGCGGTGAACAGATCGGCGACGAGGCCGTAATCGGCCACGCCGAAGATCGGGGCATCCTCGTCCTTGTTGATCGCGACGATGACCTTGCTGTCCTTCATGCCGGCCAGGTGCTGGATCGCGCCGGAGATGCCGACCGCGACGTACAGCTGCGGCGCGACGATCTTGCCGGTCTGCCCGACCTGCCAGTCGTTCGGGGCGTAGCCCGCGTCGACCGCGGCACGGCTGGCACCCAGCGCGGCGCCGAGCTTGTCGGCCAGCGGTGTCATCACCGCGTCGAAACTCTCCTTGCTGCCCAGCCCGCGCCCGCCGGAAACGACGATCTTCGCCGCCGTCAGCTCGGGCCGCTCGCTCTTGGTGGTCTCGCGCCCCACCAGACTGGACAGGCCGGTGTCGGCGACCGGCGCGATGGTCTCCACCGCGGCATTGCCGCCCTGCGCCGCTGCCGGATCGAAGCCCGTGGTGCGTACGGTGATGACCTTGACGGCGTCGCCGCTTTGCACCGTGGCGATGGCGTTGCCGGCGTAGATCGGCCGATCGAAAGTGTCGGGCGCCAGCACGTGGATGATGTCGGAGATCTGCATCACGTCGAGCAGCGCCGCCACGCGCGGCATCAGGTTCTTGCCGAACGCCGTGGCCGGGGCGAGGATGTGGCTGTATCCGCCCGCGATGGCGAGCACCTGCGCGGCGGCGTTCTCGGCCAGCGCGTCGCCCAGGTACGCCGCATCCGCGTGCAGCACCTTGGCGACACCGGCGACCTGCGCCGCCGCCTGGGCGGCAGCGGCGCAACCGGTTCCGGCGACGAGAACATGAACCTCGCCGCCGCAGGCAACGGCGGCGGCAACGGTGTTGAGAGTGGAGGGTTTGAGGGCGTGGTTGTCGTGTTCGGCGATGACGAGTGCGGTCATGGCGTGTCCTTGGCTTGGGCGGTTCAGATGACCTTGGCTTCGGTCTTGAGCTTGGCGACCAGAGTCGCCACGTCGGGCACCTTGACGCCGGCGCCGCGCTTGGGCGGCTCGGCCACCTTGAGCGTCTTCAGCCGGGGCGCGACGTCGACACCGAGATCCTCGGGCTTGAGCGTCTCCAGCGGCTTCTTCTTCGCCTTCATGATGTTGGGCAGGGTGACGTAGCGCGGCTCGTTGAGCCGCAGGTCGGTGGTGACCACCGCCGGCAGCTTGATCGCGATCGTCTCCAGCCCGCCGTCGACCTCGCGGGTGACGCGGGCCGCGCCACCGTCGAGATCGACCCGGGAAGCGAACGTGGCCTGCGGCCAGCCCAGCAGGGCGGCCAGCATCTGCCCGGTCTGGTTGGCGTCGTCGTCGATCGCCTGCTTGCCCAGGATGACGAGTTGCGGCTGCTCCTTGTCGGCCACCGCCTTGAGCAACTTGGCGACGGCCAGAGGCTGCAGCTCGGTGTCGGTTTCGACCAGCACCGCACGATCGGCGCCGATCGCCATCGCCGTGCGCAGCGTCTCCTGGCAGGCCGCCACCCCGCAACTGACCGCGATCACCTCGGTCGCCGCGCCCTTCTCGCGCAGCCGCACCGCTTCCTCGACGGCAATTTCATCGAAGGGGTTCATGCTCATCTTGACCCCGGCGGTGTCGACCCCGCTGCCGTCCGACTTCACCCGGATCTTGACGTTGTAGTCGACCACGCGCTTGACCGCGACCAACACTTTCATCCATCTGCTCCTGTTTCAGCTTCGTGCCGGCCAGTATAGGCAGGCACTCCAATGATCACGGTGGTCTCGGCCGCCGTAATCGAACGATCGTTCGTTTTCAGTTTAGCGACTGCAGGGCCCGTCGATCAAGTCCGCGTCTCGACGCCGCCGGACGCAGGCCCGCCGCCGGAGTGCCCGGGCGCCCACTGCAGCACGCGCTGCGGGAACGGGATCTCGACGCCGTGTGCCTTGAGCGTGCGCCAGATCGCCATGTTGACGTCACCGCGCACGCCGACGGTGCCATTCTCCGGATCGGCGATCCAGAACCCGACGGTGATGACCAGGGCGTCCGCGCCGAAATCCTGCAGCGCCGCCCCCGGCCCGGGATCGCGCAGCACCCGCGGAACCTGCAGCGCCGCCTCGCGCAGCAGCGGCAGAACCACGTCGAGGTCGGCGTCGTAGGCGACGCCGACCGTGGTCGACAGCCAGACGTTGGGATCGCTGTACGACAGGTTTTCGATGCGGTTGGCGATCAGCGTCTCGTTGGGAATGATCGACTCGGTGCCGCCGGGGCTGCGCACCAGGGTGTAGCGCGTCTTGATGTCGACGATCTTGCCCTGGAAGGTGTCGACGCGGACGTTGTCGCCGACCCGCAGGCTGCGTTCAAGCAGGATGACGAACCCCGACACGTAGTTCGCGGCGATCTTCTGCAGGCCGAGGCCGAGTCCGACGCCGAGCGCGCCGCCGAACACGCTGAGCACCGTCAGGTCGATGCCGACCATCTGCAACGCGACCAGCACCGCGATGACGAGGACCGCCGAACGCAGCATCCGGGTGAACACCAGACGCAGGCTGACATCCAGCGGCGACTGCATCAGCCGCGACTCGAGCAGCGACGAGATCCACAGCGCCACGATCAGCGTCACGGCGATCGCGCCGATCCCGCGCAGCAGCGTCCATCCCGAGAGCCGCTGATGGCCGATGCTCACCGAGATCGCGTCGAGCGCCTCGCGGATCTCCGGCAGCAGGCCGGTCAGGTGCAAGGCCAGCGTGGCCCAGAGGCCGATGCTGACCACCCGCACCAGAAAGCGTGCCGCGCCGTCGGCGGCGAACATCCGGCGCGATACCGCCGTCGCCAGCCGCACCAGCAGCAGCACGGTGAGGACGGGCAAGGCGAGCTTGAGCACCGGCAGCCGCAGCAGCCAGGGCTTGGCGTGTCGCACCAGCGCCAGCGCAAGGAGGGCAACCGCGGGGAATCCGACGCTGTAGCGCCAGGTCGCCCGCCAGGCCTCGCCCCAGGTCGGGTGGTTGCTGCGGCGCTTCTCCAGACCGATGCCGACAACGGCCGCGCCCACGGCGATCGCCAGCAGGATCAGACCCTGGAGGCGCAGCTCCGCGCCGGATTGGCGCGCGAAGGCGGAGATCAGCGGTGAGTCGTTCAGCATGCGCAGCGGTTCGAGCGGAAGCCGACAGATGGTAGCCGGTCGCTGCGCCGCAGCATTCCCGGCGTGCGCCTCACCGCGAGCCGAGCGGCGCGCTCGGCGACGGCACCGGAAGCGCCGGCGCCGCCGGCGGCTGGCCGCGCTCCTGGTGCTGCTGCTGTGCCTGCCTGCGTTGGTACTCGGCCAGCTTGGCGGCATAGTCGGCCCGCGCCTGCGCCTCGGCCTGCGCGCGCTGCGCCGCGTCGTCCGCGGGCGATGATCCGGCGGGGCGCGCGCGGGCCGCCGGCTGCTGCCGCGCCGCATCGGCCTCGCGCTGGCGCAGTTCCGCGTCCCGGCGTGCGGCGTCGCGTCTCGCCACGGCCGGATCCGTCGCTGCCGCCTGCGACCGCGACAGGTTCGACTCGACGCGCCGCAACTCGTCTTCCGCAGCCCGGCCGCGTTCACGCACGCCGATCTCGGCACGCTGGGCATCGATGGCGTCGAGCGTCTTGCGCTCGCGCTGGCGCGCGCGATCGAGGCAGGCGTTGACGAAGAAGGTCTTCAGGCAGCGGGCGCTTTCGCGGGCGAATTCCGCCTGCGCGGCCGACCGCTGCGATTGCAGCCGCGCCTGGAGCGCGGCATCGCGGGCCGCAGCGTCCGATGGCGCCGTCCCGGCGACAGCCGGAGCGGCGACGAGCAGCGCCACGATCAGCAGCGCCGGCAGGGACCGGTGGCCACCCGGGCGGGCGCACGGCGCAGGACAGTCGTGCCGCGTCATACCAGCTCGGTTTCCGTTTGACGCCGGCCTTCGCGCAGATAGGCGGCGCTCTGCATCTCGTTGAGTCGCGACACGGTGCGGACGAATTCGTAGGCCAGCGGACCGGCGGGATACAGCAACTCCGGCGCGACCGCCGCCGAGACGATCAGCTTGACGCGCCGATCGTAGAGCACGTCGACCAGCAGGGTGAAGCGCCGCGCCGCGCTGGCCATGTCCTCGGTCATCCGCGGCACGCCGGACAGCAGCACGGTGTGGAACCGGCTGGCGATCTCAAGATAGTCGTTCTGCGACCGCGGGGTATTGCACAACTGTTCGAAGCCGAACCAGACCACGCCGTCGGCCCGCTGCAGCGCGACGACCTCGCGGCCCTCGATCTGCAGCACCGGATCCTCGTCGTCGCATGCGGCCAGCCGCTCGAACGCCTGCGCCATGCGGGCGTCGGCAGCATCGCCGAGCGGGGTGATGTAGAGGTCGACCTCGTGCAGCGCACGGTCGCGGTAGTCGATCCCGGCATCGACCTGGAGTACATCCATCTTCTGCTTGAGCAGTTCGATCGCCGGCAAGATGCGGTCACGGTGCAGGCCGTTGGGATAGAGCGCGTCGGGATGGAAGTTGGAGGTCGCGACCAGCGCGACGCCGTTCGCGAACAGGCCGTCGAGCAGCCGGTGCAGGATCATCGCGTCGGTCACGTCGGCGATGTGGAACTCGTCGAAGCAGATCAGCCGGAAGCGCCGGGCGATGCGACGCGACAGTTCGACCAGCGGATCCACCGTGCCCTGCAGCGCGGCCATCTCGCGCTGCACCTCGCGCATGAACTCGTGGAAGTGCAGCCGCGTCTTGCGCACCACCGGGACGGTGATGAAGAAGGCGTCCATCAGCATCGACTTGCCGCGCCCGACCCCGCCCCAGAGGTAGACCCCGCGCGGCAGGTCGGGATGGATCAGCGCGCGCCGGATCGCGCTCGACCGCCGCGTCTTGTAGGCCACCCATTCGTCATGGCACTGCTGCAGCCGCGCGATCGCGGCGCGCTGCGCCACGTCCGCGGTGAAGCCGCGTTCGGCCAGCGCCTGCTCGAAATAGGCGGTGACATCCATGCGAACGGTGCAGCGATGCCGCGACGGTCAGATGTTGAGCGTACGCCCAGCCACGCCGAGCGCCGCTTCCTTCATGGCCTCCGACAGCGTCGGGTGCGCGTGGCAGATGCGCGCGATGTCCTCGCTGCTGGCGCGGAACTCCATCGCCACTGCCGCCTCGGCAACGAGTTCCGACGCCATCGGCCCGATGACGTGGACACCGAGGATCTCGTCGGTCTGCGCGTCGGCGAGCATCTTGACGAAACCGGTCGTGTCACCGATCGCCCGGGCCCGCCCGTTCGCCGCGAACGGGAAGCTGCCGGTCTTGAAGGCGCGGCCGCTGGCGGCGAGCTGCTGCTCGGTCTGCCCGACCCACGCGATCTCGGGCGCCGTGTAGATCACCCACGGCACGGTGTTGAAGTCGACATGCGGCTTCTGTCCGGCGATGCGCTCGGCGACAGCCACGCCCTCCTCCTCGGCCTTGTGCGCCAGCATCGGTCCACGCACGACGTCGCCGACGGCCCAGATGCCCGGCAGGTTGGTGCGGCAATCGGCGTCGACCTCGATGAAGCCGCGCTGGTCGACTGCCAGGCCGACCGCTTCGGCGCCCAGCCCGTCGGTGTTCGGCTTGCGGCCCACCGAGACGATCAGCCGCTCGACCTCGAGCACCTGCGCCGCACCCTTGGCATCGGTCCACTCGACACGCACGCCCTTCTTCGTCACCGCGGTCGCGGTGATCTTGGCACCGAGATGGATCGCCAGCCCCTGGCGGGTGAACTGCTTGAGCGCCTCCTTGGCGACCTGCGCGTCGGCCGCGGCGAGGAAATCGGGCATCGCCTCGAGCAGCGTGACCTGCGCGCCGAGCCGGCGCCAGACGCTGCCGAGTTCCAGGCCGATCACCCCGGCGCCGATGACCCCCAGCGTGCGCGGCACGCCATCGATCTCCAGCGCACCGGTGTTCGACAGCACCCGCTTTTCGTCGAAATCGAGCCCGGGCAGGCTGCGCGGCACCGAACCGGTGGCGACGATGACCTGCCGTGCCGTGAGCGTCTGCGCCTCGCCTTCGCGCGGCTGCACCGCCACCTGCCAGCCGGCGTCGCCGTTGCCCCCGGCGAGCCGCCCCAGACCGTGGAAGAAGGTGACCTTGTTCTTCTTGAACAGGTAGAGGATGCCCTCGTTGTTCTGCTGAACGATCTTCGCCCGGCGCTGCTGCATGGTGGCGACGTCGACCTGCAGTCCGCTCACCGTGATGCCGTGGGCCGCGAATGCATGGCCGGCCTCCTCGTAATGCTCGCTCGACTGCAGCAGCGCCTTCGACGGGATGCAGCCGACGTTGGTGCAGGTACCGCCGGGCGCCGCGCCGCCGCGGGCGTTCGCCCAGGAGTCGACACAGGCGACCCGCAGTCCGAGCTGCGCGGCCCGGATCGCCGCGATGTACCCGCCGGGACCGGCGCCGATGACGATGACATCGAATTCGGAAGACATGAGAAATCCTTCACGTGGCGCGGCCGCTCGGGCCGCGCGGGAATCGTGCAACCCGGGATGGCGCGATATCGCTCGCGTCGTCCCGGACCGGCCATTCACAGATCGAGCAGCAGGCGCGCCGGGTCTTCCAGCGCCTCCTTCATCGCCACCAGGCCAAGGACGGCCTCACGGCCGTCGATCAGGCGGTGGTCGTAGCTCATCGCCAGGTAGTTGATCGGCCGGATGACGATCTGGCCGTTCTCCACAACCGGCCGCTCCTTGGTCGCGTGGATGCCGAGGATCGCCGACTGCGGCGGGTTGATGATGGGCGTCGACAGCATCGACCCGAACACCCCGCCGTTGCTGATCGAGAACGTTCCGCCGGTCAGTTCCTCGATCGACAGCTTGCCGTCGCGCGCCTTGACGCCGAAGTCGGCGATGGCCTTCTCGATGTCGGCGAAGCTCATCTGGTCGGCGTTGCGCAGGATCGGCACGACCAGCCCGCGCGGACTGCCCACCGCGATGCCGATGTCGAAATAGCCGTGATAGACGATGTCGTTGCCGTCGATCGACGCGTTCAGCAGCGGGTACTTGCGCAGCGCGTGCACGGCGGCGCGGACGAAGAAACTCATGAAGCCGAGCTTGACGCCGTGCGCCTTCTCGAACTTGTCCTTGTATTCGTTGCGCAGATCCATCACCGGCTTCATGTTGACTTCGTTGAAGGTGGTGAGGATGGCATTGGTGGCCTGCGACTGCAGCAGCCGCTCGGCGATGCGCGCACGCAGCCGGCTCATCGGCACACGCTGCTCGGGCCGATCGGTGTAGGCGGCCAAGTCCAGCGACGCGTCCACCGGCGG
>JAKAIB010000033.1 GCA_021814605.1 Pseudomonadota bacterium
TTGCGCCATCATCGACAGCGTTCTCGACTTCGACTACGCATCGGGGCGGACAGGCACGGAATTCGCCGACACGATCGCGCAGTACGTCCGGGAGGAGGGCCTCACCGTCGACTGGCTGCTCGAGAGTCATGCCCATGCCGATCATGTGTCGGCGGCGCCATACCTGAAGTCGCTGTTCGGCGGACAGATCGCGATCGGCGAGCACATCCGCGACGTCCAGCAGGTATTCGGCAAGCTGTTCAACGATCCCACCATGCCGACCGACGGCTCGCCGTTCGATCATCTGTTCAAGGACGGCGAAACGTTCGCGATCGGCAGCCTGCAGGCGCGGGTGATGCACACGCCGGGGCACACCCCGGCCTGCGTGACCTATGTCGTCGGCGATTGCGCATTCGTCGGCGATACGTTGTTCATGCCGGACTACGGCACTGCGCGCTGCGATTTTCCCGGCGGCGACGCACACGTGCTCTACCAATCCGTGCACAAGCTCTACAGCTTGCCGCCCGAAACCAAGCTCTACCTATGCCACGACTACATGCCGGGCGGACGCGAGCCGAAGTGGCAAACCACGGTGAAGGCCGAGCGTGAAGAAAACATCCAACTCAACGACCGCACGAGCGAGGACGAATTCGTCGCGTTCCGCAAGCGGCGCGACGCGACCCTGAGCATGCCGGCGCTGATCATGCCATCGGTCCAGGTGAATGCACGCGGCGGCGAGTTCCCCAAGCCGGAATCCAACGGCTTGAGCTACCTGAAGGTGCCGATCAACGCGATCTGACGGCGCCGGCGGCGGTGAGCCGTCCCTGGGCCGGCGCGAGCGGCGCGGTACTGTCGCGGCGGCGAACAGGCCGTCGCTAGACTGGCGGTTTTTGCCCGTCTCGCCATGACCGAAGCCGTTCCCGCAACAGCGAATCCGTACGCCAATCCCCAAGCCGCTGCCCGGCGGGTGCTCAACGCTCTCAGCGCAGAGCTCCAGCTCGCGCCATCGCAGATCCAGGCGGCGATCGAACTGCTCGACGGCGGCGCGACCGTGCCGTTCATCGCCCGGTATCGCAAGGAAGCCACGGGTGGGATGAGCGACGAACATCTGCGGACGCTGGAGGAGCGGCTGCTGTATCTGCGCGAGCTCGAGGATCGCCGCGCGGTCGTGCTGCAGTCGATCGCCGAACAGGGCAAGCTGACCGACGCCTTGCACGCCGCGATCGACGCGGCGAGCCAGAAGCAGGAACTCGAGGATCTTTACCTGCCGTACAAGCCGCGGCGGGTGACGCGGGCGCAGAAGGCACGAGAAGCCGGGCTGGAGCCTCTGGCCGATCTGCTCTGGCAACAGCCGCAGACTGATCCACTGGCGGCCGCCGCGACCTACGTCCGGCCGCAGACGTCGCCCGAGGTTGCCGACACGTCCTCTCCGCAGGCCTGCCTCGACGGCGCACGCGACATCCTGAGCGAACGCTGGGCCGAAGACCCGGGCGTTCTCGGGCCGATGCGCGAATGGCTGTGGGAGCAAGGCAGCCTGGTCAGCCAGGTCCGGTCCGGACAGGAGCAGGCCGGAGCCAAGTTCCGCGACTATTTCGACTACGCCGAGCCGCTGGCGAAGGTGCCGTCGCACCGTGCGCTGGCCGTGCTGCGGGGACGTGCGCAGGAGATCCTCGACGCCCGGATCGACCTGCCGCCCACCGACGCCGACACCGCGGCGCAGCGGCCGGTGTCGCCACTCGCCGCCATGGCCGAAGGCCGTCTGGCGGTGCTGCTCGGCTGGTCGCACCAGGGGCGCGCCGCCGACGACTGGCTGCGCCGCGTCGTGCAATGGACCTGGAAGGTCAAGCTGTCGCTGACCCTGGAACGCGAACTGCTGGCGCGGCTGCGTGAGCAGGCGGAGACCGTGGCGATCGAAGTGTTCGGCGCCAACCTGCGCGACCTGCTGCTTGCCGCGCCGGCGGGGCCGAAGGTGGTGATGGGGCTCGATCCCGGAATCCGTACCGGCGTGAAGGTGGCCGTGGTCGACCCGACGGGAAAGCTGCTCGACACGGCGACGGTGTATCCGTTCGAGCCGAGGCGCGATGTCCAGGGTTCGCTGGCGGCATTGGCGGCATTGGTGCAGCGTCACGGGGTCCAACTCATTTCCATCGGAAATGGCACGGCCAGCCGTGAAACCGACCAGCTCGCGGCCGAATTGCTGCGCCTCGTCGACCGGCCGGGGCTGGCGAAGCTGACGGTAAGCGAGGCCGGCGCGTCGGTCTACTCGGCAAGCGCGCTCGCGAGCCGCGAATTTCCCGACCTCGACGTCAGCCTGCGCGGCGCCGTGTCGATCGCGCGACGGGTGCAGGATCCGCTGGCCGAACTGGTCAAGATCGATCCCAAGAGCATCGGCGTCGGCCAGTACCAGCACGACGTGAACCAGACGGCACTGTCGCGCAAGCTCGACGCCATCGTCGAGGACTGCGTCAATGCGGTCGGGGTCGACCTGAATACGGCGTCGGTGCCGCTGCTCGCCCGCGTCGCCGGGCTGGGCGGGCGCATTGCCGAGCAGATCGTGCTGCACCGCGAACACGCGGGCGCCTTCGCCGACCGCCAGGCGCTGAAGGCGGTGCGCGGACTCGGCGACAAGACGTTCGAGCAGGCGGCCGGCTTCCTGCGCATCAACGGCGGGACGAATCCGCTCGACCGCACCGGCGTCCACCCCGAGAGCTACCCGCTGGTGGAACGGGTGCTGCGAGCCGCCGGCCAGCCGATCGACGCAGTGATGGGCAGCCGCGATGCGCTGCGGCGGCTGCAACCCGAACAGTTCGTCGACGAACGCTTCGGTGCCTTCACCGTGCGTGACGTGCTGGCCGAACTGGAGAAGCCCGGCCGAGACCCGCGACCGGAATTCCGCACCGCGAAGCTGCTGGAGGGCGTGCACGACATCGCCCAGCTTCAGCCGGGGATGCAACTCGAAGGCACAGTGACCAATGTCACGGCGTTCGGCGCCTTCGTCGACCTCGGCGTCCATCAGGACGGGCTGGTGCACGTGTCGGAAATGGCGCAGCATTTCGTCAAGGATGCGCGCGAGGTGGTCAAGACCGGCGACATCGTCAAGGTCCGGGTGATCGACGTCGACGTGCCGCGCAAGCGCATCGCGCTGTCGATGCGCCCCGCCGACGCGGCACGCGACGGCCATCGGGGTGGATCCGACCGGGGCCGCTCTGTCGACCGTGACCGTGACCGTGACCGCGGCGGGCGGCAGCGCCCGTCGCCGGCGCCCGCGACCGCGATGTCCGAAGCGTTCGCCCGGCTCAAACGCTGAACGGCCGGACGAAGCATCGGTCGAGTCGTCACCGGTCCGCTTGAAAATCCGCCGCTCATGCCGTATCTAAGCGGAAGTTCAGGACGGAGACCTTCATGCGGATCGAAAAACTCACCACCCAGTTCCAGGAGGCGCTGGCCGAAGCGCAGTCGCTTGCGGTCAACCACAGCAACGCCTATATCGAGCCGGTGCATCTGCTCCACGCGCTGCTCGGCCAGGACGGCCCGAAGGCGCTGCTGGCGCGCGCAGGCGTCAACGTCGGCGGGTTGGCTCAGTCGGCAGCGCAGGCGATCGACCGGCTGCCGCAGGTCGAGGGGACCGACGGCAATGTCCAGATCAGCCGTGAACTCAACGGCCTGCTCAATATCACCGAGCGCGAAGCGACCAAGCGCGGCGACCAGTTCGTCGCCAGCGAGCTGTTCCTGCTCGCGGTAGCTGACGACAAGGGCGACGCCGGCCGCATTGCCCGCGACAACGGTCTGGTGCGGAAGTCGCTCGAGACCGCCATCGCTGCGGTGCGCGGCGGGCAATCGGTCGACAGCGCCGAGGCCGAGGGTGCGCGCGAGGCGCTGAAGAAGTACACCCTGGACCTGACCGAACGCGCGCGGCAAGGCAAGCTCGATCCGGTGATCGGCCGCGACGACGAAATCCGCCGGACGATTCAGGTGCTGCAGCGCCGCACCAAGAACAACCCGGTGCTGATCGGCGAGCCGGGCGTCGGCAAGACGGCGATCGTCGAAGGGCTGGCCCAGCGCATCGTCAACGACGAGGTGCCTGACAGCCTGCGCGGCAAGCGGTTGCTGGTGCTCGATCTGGCGCTGCTGCTCGCCGGTGCGAAGTACCGCGGCGAGTTCGAGGAGCGGCTCAAGAACGTGCTCAAGGAACTGGCGCAGGATGCCGGCCAGACGATCGTGTTCATCGATGAGATCCACACCATGGTCGGCGCCGGCAAGGCCGAAGGCGCGATGGACGCGGGCAACATGCTCAAGCCGGCGCTGGCGCGCGGCGAGCTGCACTGCATCGGCGCGACCACGCTGGACGAATACCGCAAGTACATCGAGAAGGACGCCGCGCTGGAGCGCCGCTTCCAGAAGGTGATGGTTGACGAACCGTCGGTCGAGGACACCATTGCCATCCTGCGCGGGCTGCAGGAGAAGTACGAGGTGCACCATGGCGTCGAGATCACCGATCCGGCGATCGTTGCCGCGGCCGAGCTCAGCCACCGGTACATCACCGACCGCTTCCTGCCGGACAAGGCGATCGACCTGATCGACGAGGCTGCGGCGAAGATCAAGATCGAAATCGACTCCAAGCCAGAGGCGATGGACAAGCTTGATCGCCGGCGCATCCAGCTCAAGATCGAAAAGGCGGCGGTCGAAAAGGAAAAGGACGAGGCCTCGCGCAAGCGTCTCGCCCTGATCGACGAGGAACTCGCCAAACTCGACCGGGAGTATGCCGACCTGGAGGAAATCTGGAAGGCCGAGAAGGCCGCGGTGCAGGGCTCGGCGCAGATCAAGGAAGAAATCGACAAGCTGCGGTTCGAGATCGAGGAACTCAAGCGCAAGGGCGATTTCAACAAGGTGGCCGAGCTGCAGTACGGGCGGCTGCCCGAACTGGAGCGCCGGCTGCATGACGCGCAAGCCAAGGAGACCGCGGGCACGGGGCAGCCGCAGGCGCGCCGGCTGCTGCGCACCCAGGTCGGCTCCGAGGAGATCGCCGAGGTCGTCAGCCGCGCCACCGGGATTCCGGTGTCGAAGCTGATGCAGGGCGAGCGCGACAAGCTGGTGCATATGGAGGAGCGGCTGCACCGCCGCGTGGTGGGTCAGGACGAGGCGATTCGCGCCGTGTCCGACGCCATCCGCCGCTCGCGCGCCGGGTTGTCCGATCCGCGCCGGCCCTACGGTTCGTTCCTGTTCCTCGGGCCGACCGGCGTCGGCAAGACCGAGCTGACCAAGGCGCTGGCCGAATTCCTGTTCGATTCGGACGAGCACCTCATCCGCATCGACATGAGCGAATTCATGGAGAAGCACTCGGTCGCGCGGCTCATCGGCGCGCCACCGGGTTATGTCGGGTACGAGGAGGGCGGCTACCTGACCGAGGCGGTGCGGCGCAAGCCGTACAGCGTCATCCTGCTCGACGAGGTCGAGAAGGCGCATCCGGACGTGTTCAACGTACTGCTGCAGGTGCTCGACGATGGCCGGCTGACCGATGGACAGGGGCGCACCGTGGACTTCAAGAACACGGTGATCGTGATGACCTCGAACCTCGGGTCGCATCACATCATGGCGATGGCCGGGCAACCACATCAGGCGATCCGCGACGCCGTGTGGGACGACGTGAAGCAGCATTTCCGGCCGGAATTCCTCAACCGGATCGACGAGGTGGTGGTCTTCCACGCGCTGGGCCAGGAGCAGATCGCCGACATTGCGCGGATCCAGATGCGCGGTCTCGAGAATCGTCTGGCGCAGCTCGACATGCGGCTGGAGATCAGCGCTGCGGCGCTGGCCGAGATCTCGCGCGCCGGGTTCGATCCGGTGTTCGGGGCGCGGCCGCTCAAGCGTGCGATCCAGCAGCGCATCGAGAATCCGCTGGCCAAGCTGATCCTGGAAGGGCGCTTCGGGCCGAAGGATGTGATCCCGGTCGAGGTGCGCGGAGGCGAGATCGTGTTCGATCGCGGCTGATGCGCCGCGAGACGGTGCCCCGAACGGGCGCCGTCTCGCTGTCAGGCCGCGGCGGTCATTTCGCCTCGAGCCATTGCTGGAATGCGAGGTAGGGTTTGGCATCCCCGGCTTGCCAGCCGGGGATGTGCAGTGCCTTGTCGGCATGCGCTGCCGCAGGCCCGGTCAGCGCGGCGCGGACCTTGGCGATCAGGTCAGGCGAGGTGCCCGGTGCAGCGAGCATGGCCCAGAACGGCATCGGCGCATGCTGGAGCAGGACGCCGCCATTCGCCACCCATGGCTTCGACACCAACGGAGTGACGACGCCGATCGCCGATACGTGCATGTCGCGCATCAGACCGGTCACCGCATTCTGGGTGTCGACATGGACCACCCGCGGCATCGCCGCGCCGTGCTCCCGCCAGAGGCGCGTTGCCATCTTGTCGACCAGGCTGCCCTTTGCAGGCACCAGGAGGACCGCATCCGTTGCAGTCCAGACCTTGTCGACCGCGACGCAGCGCGCCGGGCCGAGTTCGGCGACGTTGAGGATGGCCATCGACGGCCCGCCGAGCAGCACCTGGCCCGGGTGCCCCGGACAGGGCTGGGCGATGAAGTCGGTGCCGAAACCAAACGGATCCTTCGCCGTGGCGACCAGCGTCCATCCTTTGGCGAGCAGCAGCGCGACCAGATTCGGCGGCTTGACGAAGGCAAAGTCGTAGCGCGTCTCGGCAGGTGACGGCACGGCATCCTTCGCGGTGAAATGTGCCTTCCAGAGCACGGAGCGGCCGGCCGTGCCGCCGATCAGGTCGGCAAGCGCCTGTGCCGCGTTGTCCATCGCAAGCTGGCTCTCGTTGGCCAGCCCGTTCTGCACTCCGAGCATCAGCGGCGCGGCCGCGGGTGCAGGCGCGGGCGTCGCGGCTCCCGCCGGAGTCAGCGCGATGACAGCACCGGCCATCAGCGCACGCAGGCCGTGAATCGGGCGCCAATGGGTGCTGCGCGAGCGGCGGTGAACGCGAGTCGGAGGCTGCATGATGGTCGCTGTGGGAGCAAAGCGCCTGATGCTAGGCACAGTTCTCCCGGCGCGCAACCGCGTCGACCGAGGCAGGACCGCCGGCGCCAAGGGCGGGCGGGAGATTTCGGCGCTGATCGGAGGAAAGGCTGGACGCGCGAGGTCGGGTGCGGCGTCCGGTGGAACTCAGGGGTGACGGGCCGTCGTCGCGGCCGGGCCGGGATGTGCCGGTGTGGCTGGTGTGAGTTTGGCGGCCGTTTCCCGCGACGAAGTCGGGCAGGTCCGGACGGACGAATGGAGTGGCGCAGGCAGTCCGGCGTGAACGGAAAGCGTGGCGGTGGCGAAGGTGGTGATGCTTCCTGCCACCACAGCCTTGATGATCGCACGGGGGGTCATGGTCGAGCTCCTCAGCGGCAACAGAACTCGTTCGATCGCCGTGCCTCCACGAGGTTGCGGTGTTTTTGTAATCAAATGAAACATCCGTTCCGTCGCAAGCCACGGCACAATGCGAGACTCGGTCTGCGAATCCGAGCGGCGTTGGGGATCCGGTCCAACGCGGCCCGCAGGTTCGCTGCATCCTGATTCACACCCCCTCACCATGTCCTCTGCGCATATCCCCTCGATCGCGCGCCGGCTGCTGCTCCTGGCGATGCTCGCACTCCCCTTGGCCGGTTGCGGACACAAGACCGACGAGGCGTGGCAGTTGACCGACATTGCCGGCGTCATGCCGGACCTGCAGTTCAATCTGACCAACGATCTCGGACAGCCGGTCACCGCCGCCGCCTACAAGGGCGATGTCGTCCTGCTGTACTTCGGCTACACCCACTGCCCCGACGTCTGCCCGACGACCATGCAGCTCATGGCAAGCGTGGTCGGCGAACTTGGCCCGGCGGCGAAGGACGTGCGCATCCTGTTTGTCAGCGTCGACCCGCGGCGCGACACCCCGGCGATTCTCCGGGCGTATACCCAGGCCTTCAGTCCGAACGCCGTCGGACTGACGGGAACCCTGGCGCAGATCGACGCGATCACCCGCCGCTACCGGGTCGCGTTCAGCTACGGCAAGCCGGACAAGTTCGGCAACTACGCGGTCGACCATAGCGCGGGCGTCTACATCTTCGGCCCCAGCGGTCGCATCCGCCTCCTTGCCTCGGACACCAATCCGCCCTCGGCCTGGCTGCACGACTTGCGTCAGTTGATTGCGGAACGCTCCTGAGACACCGGAATGGCGCGCACCGCAGCGGCCCGGTCAGTCGCTGCGAGCAGAATCGCCGCTGGCGCCTCCGGGCGCCGTCCGCTTCGCATCATCCCACGGCCGTCGGAGCAGCAGGGCCCGCGCCGGGACTTCCCAGTAGCGGTAGATGAGCAGCGACGCGACGGTCAAGGCGAGGGCGACGCCAGCGGCGATTGCGGTCGACGGCAATGCGGCGCCGGCATTCAGCACCGTTCTCGACACGGAGAGAACCGCGACCCCGATGTCCTGATGCAGCAGGTAGAGGCTGTAGCTGGCAACGCCGACTGCGGCGACGGGCCGCGAAGCCAGCCAGCTCAGCCATCCCGGGCGATACAGCATCAACAGGAAGAGACCGTCGAACACGGCCATCGCCAGCAGAGGTACCGCCGGGTGGCGGGATTGCCCGAAAGTGATCGCCGACAGCGACAGCGCGCTTGCCGCGAGCAGCCACCAGCCCGTCCGGCTCCCGCGGTTGGCGTACAGCGCGTAAAAGCCAATGCCGGCGGCGAACCAAGGCAGCGAACTGATTGCAAACAGCGTGTCCGGAAGATCCGGGTGTGGCAGATGCAGCAGATGCGCCCCGGCCGTTGCCAGGGTCAAGGCCGCCAGCAGCATGGCTGCCGCGTTGAAGAAGTGCCTGGAGTCGATCGAGAAATAGAGCAGACAGATCCAGAAGTAGAACTTGGCCTCGACGAACAGCGACCAGTAGGAGCCGTCGACACCGGCAAAATCCCGGCCGAACAATCGGCTCCAGAACACGGGTCGGTGAACGTCAGGCTTGGCGCAAAGTCGCGCAGATGTGGATGGAACGCCTGTTGCGGCAGAGCCCAGAGCACCGCGAAGGTGAGCACCGAGCAAAGCAGCATCGAAGGAAACAGGCGCGCGAACCGCTTCTGCGCGAAATGCAGAACGTTGCGCGACCGGAACAAGGTCATGCTGATGACGAAACCCGACACCATGAAGAACAATTCGACGCCGAGATAGCCGTATCGGAACGGCCAGACGTGCGCGCCGAGCCCGCCGTACGGATAGAGATTTTCCGGCGCCTCCGGTGGTGTCCACCGGACGAAGTAGTGATAGCCGATGACCAGGAAGATCGCGAGCGCGCGATATCCGTCGAGCATCGCAAGGCGACGAGAATCCGGCATGGCCCCATCCTCCAATCGCCCGGGCCGGCGGCACCGCAGAACGCACGCCGCGCAGGGTGCGCACGGCACCGGTGGCAGGGAGATGCTTGCATGTCCGTCGCCCCTCGGCGACCACTCGTTCAGGGTGGATCGCCGGGCTTTCGGCATCCGCCGATCGCGGCGCGAACAGCCTGACCGTTCGCCGTCCCGCCACGGCGGGGATCCACCGTCGCGTCAGGGCTGCGCGCTGCTGGAGCCGCCCTGTGGCGGTTTGGCTGGTGACGATTGCATGAATGCGGCGGCGGGATCGTCATCGGCGGCACCGCTGTCGGCTGGAGCGGGCGACGAAGCGGCGCCCCCGAAACTCGGCGGCGCCAGCGGCTGGTAGCCGTTGTCCTCGGGCGGCGGCGCGATCTGCACCTTGTCGATGTCGATGTGCCGGTGATGCCCCAGGCCGGACGTCACCAGGCCGGGGAAGGCGATGATCATCCCCACCATCACGATCTGGATGATGACGAACGGGACGGCACCCCAGTAGATCTGACCCGTGCTCACACCCTCGACACGCTTGCCGGTCTCCCTGTCGGTGTAGGCGTCCTTCGCGGCGACGCTGCGCAGGAAGAACAGCGCGAAGCCGAACGGCGGATGCATGAATGACGTCTGCATGTTGACGCCGAGCAGCACGCCGAACCAGATCAGGTCAATTCCCAATTTCTCGGCGACCGGGCCGAGCAGCGGGATGATGATGAACGACAGTTCGAAAAAGTCGAGGAAGAACGCCAGCACGAACACCAGCAGGTTGACCACGACGAGGAAGCCGACCACGCCGCCTGGCAGGCCGGTCAGCAGGTTCTCGACCCAGATCCGGCCGTCGAGGCCCTGGAACACCAGGTTGAATACGGTCGATCCGAGCAAGATGAACAACACGAAGGTCGACAGCTTGGCCGTGGTGTTCAGCGCCTGCTTGAGCAGCGCCATGCTCAGCCGTCGGCGCGACACCGCCATCACCAACGCGCCGAGCGCGCCCATCGCACCGCCTTCGGTCGGCGTTGCGACGCCGAGGAAGATGGTGCCGAGCACCAGGAAGATCAGCGTCAGCGGCGGCACCAGCACGAAGGTCGCGCGCTCGGCGACGCGCGACAGCAACCCCAGCCGAAGTCCCCGATTGAGCAGTGCCAGCAGCAGCGAGAGGAGGACGCCGAAGGTCATCGCCACGACGATGGTTTCATCCATCTCGGCACTCGTGTCGTGCCCGGCGCGCCAGGTCAGGAGGGTGTCGTAGTTCCGGCCGAGAAACACGCTCGACGCGACGGTGATCGCCAACAGGACCAGCAGCGAGCGCATCCCGCTGCTGCCGTCGGCCTCACGGATGGTCCGTGCCTCGGGCGGCAGTGCAGGAGCCCATTGCGGCCGGAACAGCGTCACCAGGAGGATGAACAGCAGGTACAGCGCGGTGAGCGTGAATCCGGGGATGAACGCGCCCTTGTACATGTCGCCAACGCTGCGGCCGAGCTGGTCGGCCATCACGATGAGGACCAGCGAGGGCGGAATGATCTGCGCCAGCGTCCCGGATGCGGCGATGGTGCCGGTGGCGACGCGGCGGTCGTAGCCGTAGCGCAGCATGATCGGCAGCGAGATCAGACCCATCGAGATCACCGACGCGGCGACGACCCCGGTCGTTGCGGCGAGCATCGCGCCGACCAGGACCACTGCATAGGCGAGGCCGCCACGGATCGGGCCGAACAGCTGGCCGATGGTCTCGAGCAGATCCTCGGCCATCCCGCTGCGTTCCAGCAGCAGACCCATGAAGGTGAAGAACGGGATGGCCAGCAGGGTGTCGTTCTGCATGATGCCGATGATGCGCAGCGGGATCGCCTCGAGCAGCGCTTGCGGCATCAGTCCAAGCTCGACGCCGATGAAACCGAACAGCAGCCCGCAGGCGGCCAGGCTGAATGCCACCGGGAAGCCGATCAGCAGGAACAGCACCAGGGCTCCGAACATGATCGGAGCGATGTTTGCGGCGAGGAGGGCGATCATCGCTGGCCTCCCTGGCCCTGCTGAGCCCGCATGAATTCGGCGAGCTCCTCTTCGGCGGTCTTTTCATTCGTCTTCGCCAGAGGATCGGCTGCGATACCGAGCAGGAAGGCCACGCGCTTGATCAGCTCTGACAGGCCCTGCAGTCCGAGCAGCGAGAACCCGATGGGGATCAGGATGTAGACCGGCCAGCGGATCAGTCCGCCGGCATTGCCCGACATCTCGCCGGACACGATGGCGTTGATCACGACCGGCAGCGACAGTCGCACGACCTCGAACACGAACGGGAACAGGAAGAAGACGATGCCGATGACGTCGACCCAGTTGCGGCCGCGCGGCGAAAGCCGGCCCGAGAGCACGTCGATGCGGACGTGCTCGTTGTGCAGCAGGGTGTATCCCGCGCCGAGCAGGAACACGCCGGCGAACAGATACCACTGGATTTCGAGCCAGGCGTTCGAGCTGTAGTCGAAGGCCTTGCGGATGATTGCGTTCAGCCCGCTGATGGCCACCGACGCCAGCACCAGCCACAGCGTGAGCCGGCCGACCTTGTCATTGAGCCAGTCGATCCCGCGGGACACGGCGAGTAAGGCGTTCAAAAGATATCTCCCGATCGTTTTGTGAACGCTCTGCCCGGCGTCTTGCACGCGCAAGAACCCATCGACCACGGGTTGCGGTCGACGACATTTCGGAAACAGAGTGCGGCAGGAGTATACGGATGTAACTCCCGCCGGCGCCGATCAGGCGACGTCGATCCCGGCGCCCGGTTCCAGATAGCCGATCGCTGCCGCCCGATCGAATCCCTCGCCGCGGAAGATCTCCAGCACGGCGGAGACCGTGTCAGGTGCGCAGGCGACCAGCAGCCCCCCCGATGTCTGCGGATCGGTCAGCAGGGTACGGGCCAGCGGGTCGACGCCGGGCGCGAGGGTGACCTCCGCGCCGTAGCTGGCCCAGTTGCGCCCCGAGGCGCCGGTCGCCATGCCTTGCTCCGCCAGGGCGGCGACGCCGTCGATTAGCGGTACGCGCGAGAAATCGACGTGGGCGTGGAGCTGCGATCCGCGGCAGATTTCCGCCAGGTGGCCGAGCAGCCCGAACCCGGTGACGTCGGTGAGGGCATGGACCCCGTCGAGCAAGGCGAGGCGTCGCCCGGGTGTGTTCAGTTGCGTCGTTGTCGCGATCATGCGGGCGTAGCCGGCCGGATCGAGTGCGTCCTTCTTCAGCGCCGCCGACTGGATGCCGACGCCCAGCGGCTTGCCCAGAATGACGACGTCGCCGGCCCGTGCCCGGTCGTTGCGCCGGATGTGGCTCGGGTGCGCCAGGCCCATCACCATCAGTCCGTAGATCGGCTCGACCGAATCGATGCTGTGCCCCCCGGCGATCGGGATCCCGGCTTGGGCACAGACGGCCTCGCCGCCACGGAGAATCGCCGAAATGGTGTCGACGGGCAACACGCCGATGGGCATCCCGACCAGGGCCAGCGCCATGATCGGCGTGCCGCCCATCGCATAGATGTCCGAAATGGCGTTGGTTGCGGCGATCCGGCCGAAATCGAACGGATCGTCGACGATGGGCATGAAGAAGTCGGTGGTCGCGATCAACGCCTGCTCCGGGTTGAGCAGGTAGACCGCGGCATCGTCCGACGACTCGGTCCCCACCAGCAGCGCTTCCGGGCGGGGCAGCAGCGGGGCATGGGCGCGCAGGATCTCGTTCAGCACGTTGGGCGCGATCTTGCAGCCGCAGCCGCCGCCGTGCGAGAGCGAGGTCAGTCGGGGGAGCGTGGCCGTGGCCGTGGTCGGGGCGGTGGAGGTCATCGGGTGATCGGTTCGGATGTCGGTGCGAGCGTCGCGACGGCGGGGCCCGCTTCGTCGCTCCAGTGTTGGCAGAATTCGGAAAAGCGCTGCAGTGCGCGCGAGAACGTCTTTTTCCGGTGGCGAAGCAGGTAGAGCTTGCGGTGCATTGGCGGCAGGGAAGAGCGTACCTCGACCAGACGACCGTCCCGCAGCGCCTCGCGCACCAGACGCGACGGCATGCAGGCGAGGCCCAGCCCCGCGATCGCCGCGCCGCGGATGGCTTCCGAACTACCGAGCACCATGGTCGATTCGAAACCCTCGAGGTGCTCGAGCAGCAGCGTCTCGACGGTTTCGCGTGTTCCCGAGCCGGGTTCGCGCAACAGCCATCGGGCTGCGCGCAGTTCGTCGAGGCGGACGTCGCGATGGGCGTAACTGCTGCCCGCGGCGCAGACGACCACCAGGGAGTCGTCGAGCCACGGCAGCAGATCGAGGCCCTCTCGATGGCAGATGCCCTCGACCAGGCCGAGATCGACGTCGAATTGCGCCACGGCCTCGGCAATCGCCTGCGTGTTGGCGACCTGCAGGCAGAACTGTGCCGCCGGATAGGCACGGCAGAACGCCGCCATGATCTCCGGCAGAATGGCATTGCCGACGGTGCTGCTCGCCCCGACGCGCAGCGCGGCCCCGCCTTGCGCGAAAAGTGCCTCGATGCCGCGCGTCTGGTCGAGGATGGCCATCGCCCGGGGCAGCAGCAGCCGACCCGAGTCATTGAGCACGAGTCGTTTGCCGACGCGGTCGAACACCCGCTCGCCCAGCTGCGTCTCCAGTTCAGCCAGGGCCGCGCTGACAGCCGACTGGGACATCGCCAGGGTGTCGCCCGCGGCGGTCGCGCTGCGGCTGCGGGCGATCTCGACCAGCACTTCCATTTGCCGCAGGGTCAGTCGCATGTCGATCTATTCGGTGAATGCAAATCGTCGGATCCAGAAATGGCGATTGTCGTCCGATGCTTCGACGCCTGCACTGCGGCGGACCCTGATGGCCGATCGCGAGTCAGCGCGCACCGCGAACCGGACCGTCGGGGGAAGCCTTCGCGGTCGTGTCGGGAATTTGTCGATCCGGGTGGAACTTTGTCGGGGGACAAAAATCTTATTTGTTGACGAAAACGATCGGGATTTGTAAACTCGACCCGAAAGATTCGTTGGGCTTGATCAAACCGGCGAGATGTGATTTCAGTCCCTGTCATGAGCAGCGGACTCGCAGGCAACCGGACACCCATCCTTTCAGCAGGAGAGCCGCCATGCGACTGACAACCAAAGGACGATTCGCCGTCACGGCGATGATCGACGTTGCGATGCGTCAACATCTGGGCCCGGTGACGCTCGCCGGGATCAGCCAGCGCCAGCACATCTCGCTGTCGTATCTCGAACAGCTGTTCGGCAAGTTGCGCCGGCATGAACTCGTCGATTCCGTCCGGGGGCCCGGGGGCGGCTACACCCTGGCGCGCGGTGCAGAGGAAATCAGCGTTGCCGACATCATCATTGCGGTCGACGAGCCGCTTGACGCAACACAATGCGGCGGCAAGGAGAACTGCAACGGCGACGAGGCCGGCCGCTGCATGACCCATGAACTCTGGTCGCAACTCAATACCAAGATGGTCGAGTTTCTCGACTCCGTCAACCTGAAGAATCTGGTCGAACAGAATCTGGCGAAGGGCGTCACTGTCGAGGAAGTGACTGTCGCCCGCAAGCCGGTCTCGCCGATGCCGACGACCAAGCCCGTCAAGGTGAAGGCGCCGAATTCGGTGTTCAACCTGGCCGAGAGCCTGGGCTGAGCCCAGGAGGGGATTTCGCCGCAGCCGCGGGTGCGGCTGCGATGCTTCGTTTCTTGCACATCCAGTCATGTCGACAACGCCACATCTTCCGATCTACCTCGACTACGCCGCCACGACGCCGGTCGATCCGCGCGTCGTGGACGCGATGATTCCCTGGCTGCGAGAGCATTTCGGCAATCCGGCCTCCCGCAGCCACGCCTGGGGATGGGAGGCGGAGGAGGCAGTGGAGAAGGCGCGTGAGGACGTCGCCGCGCTGGTCAACGCCGACGCCAAGGAGATCATCTGGACCTCCGGCGCGACCGAGTCGAACAACCTCGCGATCAAGGGCGCGGCCGAGTTCTACCAGGGCAAGGGCAAGCACATCGTCACGGTCAAGACCGAGCACAAGGCCGTGCTCGACACCGTGCGCGAAATGGAACGCCGCGGCTTCGAGGCGACGTATCTGGACGTCCGGCCGGACGGCCTGGTCGACCTCGACCGTTTTGTCGACGCGCTGCGGCCCGACACCATCCTGGTTTCGGTGATGCTGGTCAACAACGAGATCGGCGTGATCCAGGACATCCCGGAGATCGGCCGGATCTGCCGCGAGCGCGGCATCGTGTTCCATGTCGATGCGGCGCAGGCGACCGGCAAGATGGTGATCGACCTGCAGGCGTGGCCGGTGGACCTGATGAGTCTGGCATCGCACAAGACCTACGGTCCGAAAGGCATCGGCGCGCTGTATGTCCGCCGCAAGCCGCGGGTGCGGTTGCTGCCGCAGATGCACGGCGGTGGGCACGAGCGCGGGCTGCGGTCGGGCACTTTGCCGACGCACCAGATCGTCGGCATGGGAGAGGCGTACCGCATCGCCCGGTTGGAGATGGGCGCCGACATCGAGCGTGCGCGCATGCTGCAGCACCGTCTGCTCGACGGCCTGCGCGACATCGAGGAGGTCTATGTCAACGGCGACCTCGAGCGACGCGTTCCGCACAACCTGAACATGAGCTTCAACTACGTCGAGGGCGAATCGCTCATCATGGCGCTCAAGGGCATCGCCGTCTCGAGCGGATCGGCGTGCACCTCGGCCAGCCTGGAGCCGAGCTACGTTCTGCGCGCGCTGGGGCGCAGCGATGAACTGGCGCATTCGTCGCTGCGCATGACCATCGGCCGCTACACCACCGAGGAGCAGATCGATTCGGCGGTGCGGCAACTGCGAGACAGCGTGGCGAAGCTGCGCGAGCTGTCGCCCCTGTGGGAAATGTTCAAGGATGGCGTCGATCTCGACACCATCCAGTGGGCGGCGCATTGAATACCCGTGCCGATCAGGGTTGGACCGATCGCCGACAATAGCGGCAGGCCGGTCAGCCCCGGAGTGATGGCGCAAGGCGGATCGACCGCGAGGAGATTGCAATGGCATACAGTGACAAGGTTGTGGACCACTATGAGAACCCGCGCAACGTGGGTTCGTTCGAGAAGGACGACCCGCAGGTCGGCACCGGCATGGTCGGCGCGCCGGCATGCGGCGACGTGATGAAGCTGCAGATCAAGGTCAACGCCGACGGCGTGATCGAGGACGCGCGGTTCAAGACCTATGGTTGCGGCTCGGCGATCGCGTCATCGTCGCTGGTGACCGAATGGGTCAAGGGCAAGACCCTGGACGAGGCGCTGACGATCAAGAACACGGCCATCGCGCAGGAACTGGCGCTGCCGCCGGTGAAGATTCACTGCTCGATCCTCGCCGAAGATGCGATCAAGGCGGCAGTAAGCGATTTTCAGCGGCGCCACTCCGCGGGTGCATCGCAGGAACAATCTGCGACGGCCGAAGCGCAGGCGGCCTGAACCGGCGATCTGGGGAACTAGGGAGCATCATGTCTGTGACTATGACCGAACGCGCGGCGCAGCAGGTGCAGCGTCATCTGGCGAAGCGGGGCCGCGGGGTCGGCGTGCGGCTGGGCGTGAAGACCAGCGGCTGCTCGGGAATGGCATACAAGCTTGAATTCGTCGACGACGTCGACACGGACGACTTGGCATTCGAGAGCCACGGCATCAAGATCGTGGTCGATCCCAAGAGCCTTCCGTACGTCGACGGCACCGAGCTGGATTTCGTGCGACACGGGTTGAACGAAGGGTTCGAGTTCAACAATCCGAACGAGAAGGACCGCTGCGGCTGCGGCGAGTCGTTCCGCGTCTGACCCCGGCAGTCGGCGCCCTTGCGGGCCGGACGGTGCGCAAGGGCGCGCCGTCTGTCAGCCGAACCGTGCCGATTCCGCATGACCCGCCGCATCGTGTCCCATTCGATGGATCTGACGCAATCCCATTTCGCCCTGTTCGGTCTTCCGGAGACCTTCGCGCTGGATCTCGGCCGCCTGGAGCGGGCGCGACTCGCGGTTCAGGCGCAGGTGCATCCTGACCGGCATGCGGCCGGAACCGATCGCGATCGTCGGCTGGCGATGCAGTGGGCGGCGCAGGCGAATGCGGCCTATCGCATCCTGAAGAATCCGTTGAGCCGTGCGGCCTATCTCTGCGAGCGCCGCGGCGTTCCGGTCGAGGCCGAGAACAACACCGCGATGCCGACCGATTTCCTGATGCAGCAGATGCAGTGGCGTGAGGCGCTCGACGACATCCGTACTGGACGCGATCGCGAGACCCTGAAGTCCCTCCTCGCCGAGGTTCTGGGGCAGCGCCAGCAACGGCTCGA
>JAKAIB010000034.1 GCA_021814605.1 Pseudomonadota bacterium
GTTGCGCGCATTGGTCGCGTCCTTCAACCCGAGGTACACCGCGTCCGCGCCGGCGTCGACGGCGGCCTGCAGCGCCCGCAGCGATCCAGCCGGGCAAACGAGGTCAACCGCCGCTGCAGGACGCTGGCCCCCCACCGTGTTCATTGGCACCACAATGTCATCCTACTCACGATCCAGAGACGATTGATCACCCCTGCCCTCGCCGACTCCGGCCGCGTTCGCCAAACCGACATGATCTCGACTCGATGAGGGTGCTGCGATGGACCTCGATTGAGGTGACAACCGTGCACGTCGACATCCTTCCGCGATCACTGCTGCACACCGGGGACGAAAACCTCTTGAACCGCGCGTTCGAATCGTCGACAGCTTCGACGATTCACGACACGGCCAGCCGCGCATCGTTGTTGTCATTCAAGGCCGGCGTTGTTCCCATGGCAGCAAGCTCATCTGTGGAGAAGACACGCTGGATGTCGAGCAAAATCGTGAAGCCGTCTCCATCTTCGGCCATGCCCTTGATGAACTTGCGACGCAGACCGGTGCCGAAACCGGGCGGCGGCACGATTCGTTGAGCACTGAACTCCTCCACGGCGTTCACCTTGTCGACCACGACCCCCAGTTCCTGCCCCGAAGACTCGAGGAAGATCACACAGCTGCGCTGGTGTACCTGGGTCGCTTCGGGGCCAAAACGGCGCGCCAGATCGATGACGGGGACGGCATGGTCGCGCAAATTGATCACCCCGAGCATAAATTCAGGCATGCCTGGCAATGGCGTGGGTTTGCTGTAGCCGATGATTTCTCGCACGCTTAGCAGATCAATGCCATAGGTTTCACCCAGCAGCGTGAATGCCAGATACTGGTGCGCGTCGTCATCGGCGGGCTCGTGAACCGAGACAGCCACAGCGGTTGTCGCGTCGCGCGCGGTCATGACTGTTCCTTCAGAATTTCACCAAACGCCCGTCGGACGCGGCAGCAGGTGCCCATGTTGTGCTCGATTGCGGCGACGTTGTGCGGCGACGCTGTGCGGCGTAGGTGGGAGGGTGCTGCGTACCCGACAGGCCCTCCGGCTGCGTGGCGAGGCGGAACTGGGCAATGCTGCTCTGTAGCTCCTGAGCCTGAGCGTTCATCTGCTCGGCTGTCGCTGCCAATTCTTCGGAGGCCGACGCACTTTGCTGCGTCGCCGTATTGATTTGGCCGATCGCAGCATTGATTTGGCCCACGCCGGTTGATTGTTCGCTGCTGGCGGCCGTGATCTCGGCGACCAGGTCTGCCGTTTTAGTGATTGAAGGAACAATCGTGTCGAGCAGTTTTCCCGCCACTTCGGCTTGTTGCACCGAGCTGCGTGCGAGTTCGCCGATCTCCTTCGACGAGGCTTGTGCGCGTTCGGCCAGCTTGCGCACTTCGGCCGCGACCACGGCGAAGCCCTTGCCGTGCTCACCAGCGCGCGCCGCTTCGATTGCGGCGTTGAGCGCAAGCATATTGGTCTGATAGGCGATGTCGTCGATGATCGAAATCTGCTCGGCGATCACCTTCATGTCGTCGACTGTTTTGCGCACGGCGTCGCCGCCTTGCTGCGCCTGCGCGGTCGCTTCCTGGGCCATCGTCGCAGTCTGACTGGCGTTGTCGGCGTTCTGCTTGACGGTCGCGCCGAGTTCCTCCAGAGCGGCCGATGTCTGCTCCACCGAGGCGGCCTGTGCGGATGCCCCCTGGGACAGGGACTGCGACGTCGAAGAAACCTCGTGCGACGCGTTCGCGATGGTGTCGGCAGCCGTTCGGATTGCGCCGAGGGTGGCCGTGAGTCGATGCACCATGTCGCGCATTGCCGATATGGCACTCGTGGAGTCCCCAGGTTTGACCTGGACCTGAACGGCAAGGTCGCCGCTCGCCACCGCATTGGCGATGCGCACCACGTCATCAGGCTCGCCGCCAAGCGGTCTGGTGATCGACCGTACGAGGAACGCGCCCACCGCGCCCGATAGCAGCACAGCGAGGGCGATCACAATAACGATCATCTCCTTCGCGGCTGCGACGGAATCGTGCTCGCTGGCGGCCAACACCTCCGATTGTCTGCCGACGAATTTCACCATGCCGTCGGTGTTTCCGTTATAAGCTTGAAACAGATCGTGATTGGTTCCGTCCGCAAGCGAAAGAGCCTGGGCTGTGTCATTTTGCTGAACCAGTTCGACCTGATGATCTAGGGCGATTCGATATTTGTGCCAGGACGCGTGTAGTTTATCGACCACGCCGCGCGCATCCGGCGTGCTTGCGTATTTATACATCCGCGCAAAATCACGCCTCACAAGATCTTCTTTTCTGTGAATCTTGCGGATCGAATATTGGAGGGCATCACTGCCAGCGCTCGCATTGGCCAACAGGCGAAATTCCGTTCGCCGGGCATCCATCAGGTCAGCGTTCAGATTGCTGTCGGCGGTAAGTGCGGGCACCCATGTTTGGTTTAACTCAACGATTCCGCTTTCCAAAGACGCAAACCGATTGATCGCAAAAATACCGAGCGCAATCGTGATCAGGACAGTAATTGAAAAGGGAAATATCATTTTCCATTTTATGGTCATCTTTACCTCCATCGGCTGGCCGCGCCATGGATCCTGTCCTTGATCCTTCCCTCCACAAGGGCGGCGAGCCTGAGCGCATCGCAAGTTACGCTTGTGAATGATCTCGAAAATTGACACATATCAACTTTCGCGCAATCAATCTGGGTGATGGCCGAAGATCGGCTTCGACCCCAAATCGGCAGAGTTGCGCTGGAAACGCGCCCGCTGCAGAGCTGGCGCAGGGCGGACTAATTGGGCGCACGCGGTCAGTACCCATGGGCTCAAAGGCCAGTGACCGGCCACCCTCCTGCGGACAGTCACTTCGGGACGACCGCCCTGGTTCACGGTTGAACACCCTTGCTGCACGAACTCGTTCGGGGTCCGGTCGCCGAGACTGCCGTGCGGCCGGACCTCGTTGTCATGCCGCCGGTCGGCGTCAGAACGTGTGGCGCAACCCGACCACGAAGCCGTTGGCATCCGCCCCGGGAGTTGCGGTAAAGGTGTTGGACGCATCGTGCACGCCGTAGGCAGCAGCAGCGTCGTTGGAGATGCGGCTGATGCTGGTGTAGAGCCGGGTCGATTTCGACAACCGGTACGTATAGCCCACTGCATACAGCCTGGCGCCGCTGTTGGCCACGTTGGAGTCCTTGGTCGCGGCGTAGGACAGACCGATGTTGCCCCTGCCAACCGGAACCGACGCGCCGACCGTCCAGAACTTGTTGTCCATGCCCGCGGCCGATCCCGCTGCGGGCGTGAACACCGACCCGGGAAAGCCGCTCTTGAAAGTCTGATACATCCCGTCGACGGTGACCGGGCCGAAGTCGTACTTGGCGAACACCTGCGCGATCTTGTTCGTCGTCGACGCCTCGGCCGGGATCGCACCGGACTCCAGAGCCTTCGCGGTGACGTAGTCCTGCGTCAGGTACGACGCGCCCAGGTATAGCGGGCCGCTGCTGTAGTTCAGGCTGACGTGCCGGATGCTGCCTCGATTCATGCCCCCCTGCAGATCGCCAAAGCCGTAGACCAGAGTCGCGGTCAATCCGTCAAGCGACGGCGTACGGTATTCGACGAGCTGCGACTTGCGCAGATAGTTGAAGGCCGATGCCGCTCGGTTGAGATTCGTAATGGCGCCCGTGCCGCCATTGTGGAACGGGTCGATCGCCGCCGCGTTGGTGTAGACCGGCAGCAGGAATCTGCCGCCTGACAGCGCTCCCCAGGCGCCTTTCACACCGAGCATCGAGGTCCGCCCCATGAAGCCGCCACCCGTGCAATAGCCGCCGCTGGGAAGCGACGTGGTCTTTCCGTCCGGCGAGAACGCGCCGGCGCCGCAGAAGCCGGTCGCGAGTTTGTAGAAGAGCGAATCGCCGCCACCCAGAGCCTCGTTGCCCTTGACACCGATCTCGCTCGGGTAGTCCGCGCCGGACACCAATTCCGACTGCGATCCGCCAGCCATGCCGGTGGCATGTTCAACGCCGACGTCGATCGTTCCGAACAACGTCGGTCCAGCCGCATGCGCACTGGGCGCGACGAGTCCCATCGCGGAAATTGCGAGGGCGGCCACTCGATTGATGGTGTTCACGGGTTGTCTCCTGGGATTGGAATGTGCTGCACAGGCGCGCGCGGATGAGGCTTCATGCGCAGGCGCGGCCGGATATCCGGTCGAGCCCGCGCGCCCCGTCTTCACGGCGAGATGTCTTCGAGCTGTCGATCGGTGGTCTCGACCATCCGGGTCGCGGCAATGAAGCCGACCACGGTGGTCACGGCGAACATCAGGAACACGGCGGCGACGCCCTGGCGCGGCAAGACGAAGCCGACCACCGCGGGCGCCATGGCCGAGGCGAGCCGCAGCCAGGAGGTCGCCATGCCGGTGCCGAGGGCACGCATGCGTGTGGGGTAGATCTCCGGCGTGTACAGGTAGAGCAGGACGGTCGTCGTTCCCATCACCGCATAGGCGCTCGACGCGAGGACGACCACGGACCAGGGCGTGTCTGCCCCGACCGCCGCCAGGGCGGCGAGCAGTGCACCGCTGATCAGGAAGGTGGCCGTCGCCCAGCGGCGTCGGCCGACTCGGTCGACGAGAAGCGCGCAAACCACGACCGCGCAGGCGCTCAGCACGTTGGTCAGCGAGGCCAGGTGCAACGACTCCTTCAATGGCAGGTGGTAGACGGTGCGGTAGAACGTCGGCAACCAGTTGTTGATGCCGTTCGCAACGAAGTAGGCCGCGGCCCAGAGGACCCACACGGTCAGCGTGCGCGCGCGATAGAAGGACGAGAACAATTCGCGCCACGAAGCCTTCTTCTGGCCACCCAGTTCGGCGGTCAAGGTGGCGATGCGCTGGCCAACCTCGGCACGATGCGCTGTCGCGTCGAGAGTCCGCACCGGCGTGCTGGCCTCGATCTGCGCAACCACCCCTTCGGCCGCTGCGAGCCTGCCCTTGGCGATCAGCCATCGCGGCGACTCCGGCAAGCGCAGCATGAAGAACAGGATCAGCAGCCCCGGGATCCCGCCAACGATGAAGATCGATTCCCAACCCAGCCGAGGCACCATGAAGGCACCGATCTGCGCGGCCGCGAGCAGCCCGAGCGGAAAGATGAGTTCATACAGGATGAAGAAGCGGCCTCGCCCCTTGGCGCGCGACAGCTCGTTGATGTAGGCAGCCGCGGTGGGCACCTCACCGCCCAGACCGATGCCCTGGATGAAGCGAACCACGAGCAGGGCATTCGGGCTTGCCGTGAACGCGCAGACGATGCTCATGACCGACGCGATGCCGACAGTGGCGGCGATACTCGGCACCCGCCCGATGCGCTCGGCGACCCAGCCGAAGAAGATCGCGCCGATCAGCTGGCCGACGTAGCCGGCAGCGATCAGCACGCCGATCTTGCCGGGCGTCAGGTGCCACAGCTTGACCAGGACAGGCATCGCGAACGCCAGCGCCAGGGCGTCGAACGCGTCGAAGAACGTCGCACTGCCCATGATCACCCGCGCCTTGGTGTGCCACCAAGTGAACGGCACGTTCTCCATCCGGAACAGCAGTTGCGCCGCACGCGATGCGTCCTGCTGCCCCGTGAGTACTGCCAGGGGTTCTGCTTGCACGGTATCTCCTCTTGTGTAGTTCTTTGGGTCGACCAGGCGGCCGGGGTCGGGCCCCGACCGCCGATGCGCCCGGCGGCCGTCGCGTCCGACAGCGGTCAGGCCGCTGCCGCCGTCCGTGATTCCCTGCGCCCAACCGGACCGAGCCCGGCCGCGCGCATCGCGTCGAAGATCTCGCGCTCGGCACCCGGCTCCAGCGGGAGCAGAGGCGAGCGAATGGCCGCATGTTCGAGGATCCCGCGCGCAACCAGCGCATGCTTGAGCGCGACGGTCCCTTCCATGTGCGAGCCACGGTGATAGACGTTGCGCGTGACCGGAAGCAGCCGGTCGTGAATGGCGCGCGCCCTGGCGTAATCCTTGGCCTTGCCGGCGGCGATCAGTTCGATCAGCGGCTCGGGCGCGATGCCGCCATATCCGACCAGGGCGCCATCGACGTCGAACATCGTGTGCAAGAGGTATTCGTCGTGACAGGTCAGGATCTGCAGCTCCGGGCGCTCCTTGCGGATGACCGGAATCTCCGTGTCCCAGCGCCGCATGTTGCGCACCCCGTTCTTCATGGCGAACACGCCGGGCTGCGCCGCGATCTCCAGTTGGGTCTCGAGGTTGTAGGTCGCCTTGGTGACGTCCGGATACTGAAAGAGGATCAGCGGCAGTCCACTCTCCTCGTAGATGGTGCGGTAGCGATCCTGCGGGGCGCCCTTCTGGTAGCCAAAACGCAGCCAACCGTGCGACGGGTACACCAACCCGGCAGCGGCACCCGCCTTGACGGCCCGCCGGGCCTCCGCGGCAGCCACCTTGGTGCCTTCGAGGGTGATGCCGGCGATCACCGGAATCCGGCCGTCGACCGACTTGATGAAGCTTTCGATCACCGCGAGCTGCTCATCCGGCGAAAGAAACGTCCCCTCTCCGGCGTGACCGAGGACCACGAGCCCTTTGACGCCGTCGATGCCACCCAGCCAGGAACCGAGTCTCTGGATTGCCGCGTGGTCGACCGCGCCATCGCGGTCGAAAGGGGTAACGGGAGCGGGAACAAGCCCGCGGAGATCAAGCGCTTTCATGTCATGTCCTAGATGTGAGTTGCGGCCAATCCGGACGCCACGCCGCCTCGAGTGATGCGTCTCCTTCAAGATTCATCGGCGCCATCGGATGCGCACAATTTAGGCGTCACCTGCTATGCATGAAAGATGCTTTGACGAATTTCAGATATGCTTTTCGAGAAATCCTGTTGCCAGTGACCGGGAGCCATGGACTACCTCAAGTGGAAGTTGTTCATCGACGCTGCGGAACTGGGCAGCCTGAGCAAGGTGGCGATCGCCTCCGGCAAGAGCCAGCCGCAGATCAGCCGGCAGATCGCCGAACTCGAGCGTGAATGCGGCGCCCGGCTGTTCCAGCGAAATGGCCGCGGCGTCGCGCTGACCGAAGTCGGACAGCGCATCGCGCCGCGGGTACGCGCCTGGCTTGCCAGTACCGAACAACTCGCCAGCGACCTGCAGGCCACCGCAGGCAAACCCGTCGGAACGGTACGGCTTGGCATCCTGCCGTCGACGGCACACCCCCTGGTCACTACCCTCTATTACCGCCTGCGCCAGCAATTCCCGCTGATCCAGCTCTCCGTCCGCGAAGGACAGGGCGCACAGCTGGAGACCTGGCTGGAAGATGGCAATGTCGACCTGGCCATCCTGTATCGACAGAGCCCGGTGGCGAAGAACGGCGACGTCTATCTCGCGGAGGCCGCGACGTACCTCGTCGGGACGCAGGGCGATCCGCTGGTGGCGAAACCGACGGTCCGTTTCTCGACTCTGGACAAGCTCCCGCTGGTGACCTTCTGCCGACCCAACAGCTGGCGCGATCGCCTCGACCAGTTGAGCGTGGAGCATGGCATTGCGCTGAACGTCGAGGCCGAGGCGGATTCGCTGAGCCTCCAACTGCGCATCGTCGCCAACGGCAGCGCTTACGCCCTCCTCGGTCCCTATGCGATCCACAGTGCGCCACAGGATTGCCCGATCAAGGCGTCGCGGCTCGTCGGGCCCGAAATTCCGCGATACGTGGCGCTGGCGATGTCCCGCCTAGGCGAACTGACGCTGGCCTGCAAGACCGTGATGCGCCTCATCCAGGAGATCGCGCAATCCGATGCGACCCTGTCCAACTCGCGGAAATGACCCTGTCAGACCGCCGACCGTCAGCTCTGCGCACCAGCGAACTCCCGCAACCGCCCCATCCGCTGAAACACCCTGCTCCCGCCGCTCGGAGTTCCGACTTCTCCGCTGGCCGTCTGCCGCTTCTGTCAGGGCTCGCAACACAGATTCCGGGCCCCTGTGCCGGCAAGCAGGGCTTGTGAACGATCGCGCAGCGGTCGCTGCAGACATCGTGCATGACTCGTGCGTCGCGCGGCCCCAGACAGCCCGTCGAGCAGGCGCCGCGCTGACAACCCGCATCGCCGCCCTCGCCGCCTGAGGTTCACCGCGCGGCCAGATAAGCCCGCCAGCCGCCGAACTCGGTGATGTCGCGCGCGCCCTCGATGCCGATCGACTCGCAGATGAAGCCGCACACACCGGAACCGTCGGACAGCGTGACGGTGCCGATGCCCAGCGGCTCGGGTATGCCGGCGACGAAGGAACCGAATTCCGACGCCGGCAGCTCCCACACCTCGCAGTCGATGGCGGCGCCACCCGGACCGACACGAACCAGCGCCGGACGCCTGCCGTCCGGCAGGGCATAGAAGCGGTACAGCGGCGCGGTCTGCGTCACGTCCACCAGGCGTCCGCCGCGCTGGGTGAGCTGCGGGTTCAGCGGCAGCCCGCTCAGGTGGGCGCCGACCACCGCCACGCGGATCTGCCCGCTGACCGCCGGCGCGGGCGCCGCGGGATCGGCTGGCGCCGTGGCACTCTCGGCCCGCCCGCAGGGCGCAGCCCGGCTGGCCTGCCAGCGCTCCGCCAGATGCAGCAGCGGCACATCCTGGTGCGCGGGAGCGAACAGCGTCACGCCGAGCGGCAGACCGTCGCGCCGGAACCCGCCCGGCACGGCCACCGCGGCGTAGTCCAGCAGATTCATGAAGTTGGTATAGAGCCCCAGGTCGCTGTTGCGCCGGATGGGGTCGGCCAGCATCTCGGCACGGGTGTAGATGGTTCCGGTCGTCGGCGTGACGATGCAGTCGACCGTCTTCCACGCCGCGGCGCAGGTGCGCTGCAGTTCGCGCAGCCGGTATTGCGCGGCGAAGGCGTCCGCGGCCAGCAGCCGCGCACCGCCGAGGGTGATGTCGCGCGTCACCGGAAACACCGCCTCGGGCCGGGTATCGATGAAATCGCGGATCGCCTGGTAGCGCTCGGCCACCCAGGGACCGCCGTACAGCAGCCGCGCGGTGTCGAGGAAGGGGGCGAAGTCGACCGCGACCGCCTCGCCGCCGAGCGCCTCGAGCCGCGCGACGCCTTCGCGGAAGATGCGCGCCGATTCCACGTCGCCGAAGAATTCGAGATCCTTGTCCATCGGCACGCCGAAACGGAAGCGCGCCGCGCGGCCGAAATCGAAGCCATGCGGTTCGGCGGCCCGGGAGTAGGGATCGGCAGCGTCTTCCGCCGCAGCGACGGCGAGCACCCGCTGGGCATCGGTCGGCGACAACGCGAAGATCGACACCACGTCCAGCGAGCGGCAGGCGGGCACGACGCCCCGGGTGGAGAGCAGGCCGCAGGTCGGCTTCAAGCCGACGAGATTGTTGAAGGCGGCCGGCACCCGGCCCGACCCGGCCGTGTCGGTGCCCAGCGAGAAGCTCGCCAGTCCGAGCGCGACGGCCACGGCCGAACCCGAACTCGAACCGCCCGAGATGTAGTCGGGGTCGAAGGCGTTGCGGCAGGCCCCATAGGGCGAACGCGTGCCGTTCAGACCCGTGGCGAACTGGTCGAGGTTGGTCTTGCCCATCGCGATGGCGCCGGCCGCCTCGAGGCGTGCCACCACGGCGGCGGACTGCGCGGGCACATAGGCGAACTCCGGACAACCTGCGGTCGTGGGAACGCCGGCAAGGTCGATGTTGTCCTTGATCGCGAACGGCACGCCGAACAACGGCAAGCCATCCATGCCGGCGGCTTCAAGTTCCCGGGCGCGGGCACGCAGGCGATCGGCGTCGGGCGGGGTGATCCAGACGGCATGATCGGGATACTGCGCCGCGCGATCCAGCAGCGCATCCACCAGCACCCTCGGGGTGAGCCGACCGTCGCGGTAGGCGGCGTGCAGCGCGGGAATGGTCAGGCTGTCGATCATTCAGGTCTCCTTCAATACCAGCAGGTTCTGGCCGGCGCTCACCGCGCCGCCCTCGCGGCAGAACAGTCGCTCGACCACCCCGGCGGCGGGCGATGCCACGCTGATTTCCATCTTCATCGATTCGAGGATGCACAGGGTGTCGCCGGCGGCCACCGCCTGGCCCGGCTCCACCAGGACCTTCCAGACGCTGCCGGCCACGTGGCTGGCAACGGCGCGCGCGCCGTCGGGCAGGTCGAGTTCGCTGTCGCTGCCGGCCTCGGCCACGGTGGCGTCGCTCACCCAGTCGGCCTGGCCGTTCTGCGCCCAGCGCTCGCGTTCCTCGGCAAAGGCCCGCTGCTGGCGCGAACGGAATGCGGCGACGGACCCGGCGTTGTCGGCGAGGAAGGCGCGGTAATCGGCCGCGCGGAAGCGGGATTCGGTGATCTGCAGCCGGTAGCGCCCATGCAGGAAATCGGCGCGGATGGTCTGCAGCTCCGAGGTCGAGACCGGAAAGAAGCGCACCTGGTCGAAGAAGCGCAGCAGCCAGGGCTTGCCGTCGGTGAACTCGGCCGTCTGGCGCCAGCGGTTCCACATCTGCAGCGTGCGGCCGACGAACTGGTAGCCGCCCGGGCCTTCCATGCCGTAGACGCACAGGTAGGCGCCGCCGATGCCCACGGCGTTCTCCGGCGTCCAGGTGCGCGCCGGGTTGTACTTGGTCGTCACCAGGCGGTGGCGCGGATCGAGCGGCGTCGCCACCGGAGCGCCGAGGTAGACGTCCCCCAGGCCGAGCACCAGGTAGCTGGCGTCGAACACCGTGCGCAGCACATCGTCGACTGAATCGAGGCCGTTGATGCGGCGGATGAACTCGATGTTCGACGGGCACCACGGCGCATCCTTGCGCACGCCGGCCATGTACTTGTCGATCGCCAGCCGCGTGGCCGGATCATCCCAGCTCAGCGGCAGGTGGACGATGCGCGAAGGCACCTCCATCGCGTCCGGCGGCGGCAACTCGTCCTCGGCACGGGCGAGCGCGGCCATCAGCACCGGCAACGGCAGCACCCGGTTGTCGTAATGGATCTGCAGCGACCGGATCCCCGGCGTGAGATCGACGATGCCTTCGAGATGCCGTGCCTCGAGCCACTGCATCAGCGCATGGACCCGCAGGCGAAGCTCCAGGTCGAGCACCAGCGGACCGTACTCGACCAGCAGGTTCTTGTCGCCGGCGATGCGGTAGGTCACGCCGACCGGGTGGTCGGGCGCATCCTGCCGGCCGACGATCGGCGACGCGCGGTCGGGCGCCGCAAGCAGCGGTGGATCGAGCGGCGCGCCGTGAAGCGTCGCCAGCGCCGCATCCTGCGCCGCTTCCAGCCGGGCGGCCTCGTCCAGCCCGATGGGCACGAAGCGCACGGTGTTGCCGGGGCGCAGCTGGCCGAGCTTCCACAGGTCGGCCGCGACGACCACGCCGGGGCAGACGAATCCGCCCAGGCTCGGGCCGTCCGGGCCGAGCAGAATGGGCATGTCGCCGGTGAAGTCGATGCTGCCGACGGCATAGGCGTTGTCGTGGATGTTGGAAGGATGCAGCCCCGCCTCGCCGCCATCGCTGCGGGCCCACCTCGGCTTGGGGCCGATGAGCCGCACGCCGGTGCGGTTGGAGTTGTAGTGCACTTCCCAGTCGGTGCCGAACACCATGTCGACGTCGGCTTCGGTGAAGAAATCGGGCGCGCCGTGCGGACCGTAGCGCACCGCGATCTCCCATTGCGTTGCGTAGCCGGGGCGGGCGCCGTCGGGCACGGAGTGCCCCGCCTGCGCCGCAATGCCCGTACCGAGGTGCAGCACGTCGCCGGCGCGCAAGGTGCGACCGGCATGACCGCCGAACTGGCCGAGGGTGAAGGTGGCACGGCTGCCGAGATAGCGCGGCGCATCGAAGCCGCCGGCCACCGCCAGATAGGCGCGGCAGCCGCCGCCCTGCACGCCGCCGAAGCGCAGCACCTGCCCGGCGCGGGCGGCATGACTGCCCCAGTTGGCGCAGGGCGCGCCGTCCAGGGTGGCCCGCAGGTCGGCGCCGGCGAGGGCGAACACGGTGTCGGCGTTGAAGCGCAGCGTCGGACCGGCGAGCAGGATCTCCAGGGTCGCCGCGTCGGCCGGGTTGTCGAGCAGGCGGTTGGCGGCACGGTGCGCCAACGCATCCATCGGTCCGGACGGCGGCACGCCGACGTCCCAATAGCCCAGGCGCCCGGGCCAGTCCTGCAGCATGGTCTGGACGCCGGGTTCGAGCACGTCCGCGGTGCGCGGGTGATAGGCGAGGCCGGACAGGTAGCGGGTCGTCTGCCGGCCTGCGGAGAACGTGGCGTCGGCGGCGATGGCGCGCAGGTAGTCGAGGTTGGTCTCGAATCCGTGAAGCCGGGTGGCGGCGAGCGCCGCCTGCAGCTTCGCCAGCGCATCGCGGCGATCGCTGCCGTGGACGATGAGCTTGGCCAGCATCGGGTCGTACCACGCGCCGACCTCGCTGCCCGGCTCCACCCAGGTCTCGATGCGCACGTCGGCGGGAAATGTCGCTTCGCTGAGCAGGCCGGTGGCGGGCTGGAAATCCTTCGCCGGATCTTCCGCGTACACCCGGACCTGGATGCTGTGGCCGCGCGGCCGGTGCCGGTAGCCCGCGCTGGGCGCTTCTCCCGCGGCGAGCCGCACCATCCACTCCACCAGATCCACACCGCTGACTTCCTCGGTCACGCCATGTTCGACCTGCAGCCGGGTGTTGACTTCGAGGAAGTAGAAGTCGCCGGTATCGGCGTCGAGGACGAACTCCACCGTGCCGGCGTTGCGGTACTCCACGCGACGCATCAGCTGGAGCGCGGTGTCGCACATCGCCAGTCGCACCGCCTCGGGCAGGTTGGGGGCGGGCGTCTCCTCGACCACCTTCTGGTTGCGCCGCTGCAGCGAGCAGTCGCGCTCGCCCAGGTGCACCACCTCGCCTCGACCGTCGCCGAACACCTGCACCTCGACATGGCGGGCGGCCTGGACGTACTTCTCCAGATAGATGCCGGCTTCCTTGAAGTTGGCGCGGGCGAGGCGGTCGACGCGTTCGAAGGCGCCCTGCAACGCATCCTCGCTCCAGATGAGCTGCATGCCGATGCCGCCGCCGCCCGCGGTGCTCTTGAGCATGACCGGAAAGCCGATCCGCCGCGCCTCGGCCAGCGCGTGACCGGCGTCGGCCAGCAGTCCGGATCCGGGCAGCAGCGGCACCCCGCTCTGCCGCGCGATGTCGCGCGCGGTGTGCTTCAGGCCGAATGCGCGCATCTGCGCCGCGGTGGGCCCGATGAAGGCGATCCCCGCCGCGTCGCAAGCCTCGGCGAATTCCGGGTTCTCCGACAGGAAGCCGTAGCCCGGATGGATGGCCTGCGCGCCGGTCCGGCGCGCGGCGTCGAGGATGGCATCACCCCGCAGGTAGCTCTGCGCGGCTGCGGCCGGACCGATGCACACGGCCACGTCGGCCATGCGCACGTGGACGCTGTCGCGGTCGGCCTCGGAGTACACGGCCACGGAGCGCACGCCCATGCGTCGAAGGGTGCGGATGATGCGGCAGGCGATGGCGCCGCGGTTGGCGATGAGGACGGTGTCGAACATGGCGGTCGGCCGCGGGTCGTCCCGCAGAGAGTGCTTGCGCCGCCGGGCCGTCCCGGCGGCGAAGAGGTCAGTCCCAGATCAGCAGCCGCACCGGCGTCGGGTTGTAGGCGTTGCAGGGGTTGTTGAGCTGCGGACAGTTGGAGATGAGGCAGAGCACGTCCATCGCCGCGCACATCTCGACGTACTTGCCGGGCGCCGACACGCCGTCGGCGAACTCCAGCCCGCCCGCGGGGGTGACCGGCACGTTCATGAAGAAGTTGATGTTCGCGGTGATGTCGCGCTTGGTCAGACCGCCATCGAATTGCCACAGGCACTTGAGGAAGGTGTCGCGGCACGAATGCATGGGCCGCTTGTCCAGCGCGTAGCGCACGGCGTTGCTCTCCGCCGAGCAGGCGCCGCCGAGGGTGTCGTGCCGGCCGCAGGTGTCGGCGGTGATGGTGAGCATTTCGCGGCCGCGGCTGGACATCAGGCGGCTGCCGGCGGTGAGATAGAGCGCCCCCTGCTTGACGGTCTCGGTCGCGCTGTAGCGTTCGGTGAGATCGTCGGCGTTGTAGAACAGGGTATCGACCGCCTGGTTGCCATCGAGATCCAGGATGCGGAAGGTCTGGCCGGCGCGGATGCGGTGCAGCCAGCCTTCGCCAGCGGGAAGGACGTGGTCGTAGACGGCGGTCTCTGGCGCGAGGGGGCTGGCGACAAGGTTGAAGGTGGTCATGGCGTTCACCGGTAGAGCAGGTCGGTGCGGTAGAAGCCGCGTTGATTCTCCGGACAGGCGTTGCGGCAGGGGTCGTCGGCGCCGGCAGCGCCGCAGCGCCAGGCGGTCAGCGTGACGTCGCCGGGGGCGTAGTCGGGGCGCGGATCGAGCGGATGCAGTGCGGCGGAGAACACGGCGATCACGTCCATGTCGAAGCGCAGGTCGAGCCAGTCGCCGGCGGCGCCGTGGTCGACCGCGAAACGCAGCGCGCCATCGTCGTCCACCGCCACCTTGCTGAAGAAGTTGACGTTGGCCACCAGGTCCGGCGCGCCCAGTCCGTACTTGCCCAGCTCGATCAGCAGGCCGTCCTCGGCGCTGCGGTGCATCGCGTTGCGATGGGTCTGGTAAGGCGCGGCGCCGTGTCGCGCGAGGATGCCGGCGTCGGTGGACACGCCGCTGATCGTGTCATGCCAGCCGCGAGTGTCGGCGAGGATGGAGCACATCACCCGGCCCATGTCGGAATAGAGCGCGTGGCCGCGGGTCAGCATCGCGGTGTGCTGCGCCTTGAGGGTGTCGGGCATGTTGTAGCGCTCCAGCCGCTCGTCGGCGCGCACGAACAGCGCCGCGAGGTTGGCGCGCCCGGAGCGGTCGGTCAGGCGCAGCGCGGTGCCGCGGCGCATCAGGCCGGACCAGTGGCAACCGCCTGGCAGGTCCTCCTCCCAGAGGAAGGCGTCCGGCGGTACGGGATTGACGGCTTGGGTCATGCGGAATCTCCCTGGGACAGCGCGGCGGCCGCGTTGCCGGCCTGAATGTGGCGGCTGAGTTGCTGGAGTTGTTCGATGTCGGTCTTCATCCCCGAGGTTTCGCGGATGCGGTGCAGGACGCGGCGCTTGATGTCCAGGAACCCGGGCGTCGACTTCAGATCCTGGTCGCGCGCGCGCCCGAAGGGCACGTCGACCACGCTGTCGATGCGCCCCGGCCGCGGCGCCATGACCACGACGCGGTCACCGAGGTAGAGCGCCTCCTCGACGTCGTGGGTGACGAACACGATCGTCGTGCCTTCGAGCTGGTGGACGTGCCGGATCAGGTCGTGCATGACCTCGCGCGTCTGGGCGTCGAGGGCGCCGAACGGTTCGTCCATCAACAGCAGCTTGGGACGGTTCATCAGCGCCCGGGCGATGGCGACGCGTTGCTGCATGCCACCGGAGAGCTGGTTGGGGTAGTACCCGGCCGCGTGGGTGAGGCCCATGAGCTGCAGCAGCGCGTCGGAGCGGCCCGAGGCGATCTCCACGTCGGAGCTGGTGAGGTTGTCGCGCACGACGCGGAGCTGCCGGCTGAAGCGGATGTTCTCCTTCACCGTCAACCAGGGATACAGGCTGTAGTGCTGGAACACCATCGCGCGGTCGGCGCCGGGGCCGGTGATCGACCGGCCGTCGACCTGCACGGTGCCGCCGTCGAACGTCTCGAGGCCGGCGAGGATGCGCAGCAGCGTCGACTTGCCACAGCCCGAGGCGCCGACCAGCACCAGCAGTTCTCCCGGACGGACATCGAGGCTGACGTGGTCGAGCACCAGCAGGGGAGTCTCGTCGCGGCGCGGATAGCTCTTGCAGACCGCGTCGAACCGGACGTTCGATTGGTTCATCGTCTGTTCCTCAACGGCGCTTCCAGGGGAAGGCCAGGTGATACACCCAGCGGAACGCCAGATCGAACAGCAGCCCGATCACACCGATGACCAGGATGCCGACGAAGATCTTCGGCGTGTTCAGGAAACGCTGGCTCTGCAGGATCTGGAAGCCCAGGCCGCTGTTGGCTGCGACCATCTCGGCCACGACCAGGTAGGTCCACGCCCAACCCATGTTGATGCGCAGGATGTCGAGCAGCTCGGGCAGGATGCCGCGCCAGATCACGAGGCTCATCACTTCACCCTGGCGCGCACCCATGGTGTAGGCGACCTCGAGATAGTTCTCGGGCACGCGGCGCACCGCGTCGGCGACCATCACGATGATCTGGAAGAGCACGCCGATGAGGATGATCGCGATCTTCGAACCCTCTCCGATCCCCACCCACAACAGCACCAGCGGGATGAAGGCCGATGCCGGCATGTAGCGCACGAAGTCGTTGACCGGCTGCAGCAGCGCCTCGAACCACTTGTAGGCACCGATGTAGATGCCCAGCGGCACGCCGATGGCCCCCGCGATCAGGAAGCCCATCACCACCCGGTAGATGCTGATCAGGGTATCGTCGGCCAGGCCGTTGTGCAGCCAGTCGCCGAAGCCGTGCACCACGTCCATCGGCGACGGCAGGAACAGCGGCTGCACCCAGCCGCTGCCGGCGACGATCTGCCAGACGAGCAGCGGCAGGACGAAGCCGCTGACCGACAGGGTGACGTAGGCCCAGCGGGGAATGCCGGCCCGAATGCGCAGGCGTCTGCGCCAGCTGCCGGCAGCAGCTGCTGGCCGATCCGCCAGCGTCACGCCGGCGGCATCCAGGGGTTGTGCGCTCATCGCGTCTCCTTGCGGTTGTCCGGGCCGAGCCTCCACGGTCGGTGATGGTCAGTGCGCCATCGCCGCCTGCACCACACCGGCGTCGATGAACGTCGCCGGATCGGGCGTCGCCGCGATCGCCTTCTGACTCACCAGGAAGGCGCCGGTATCCGCCGTGCTGACATAGAGCGAGACCGGATCGCTGCTCTTGCGCATCGCCTTGACGTTGAGTTCGGCGCCGAACAACCGGGTGCCGGCCAGGCTGAGTGCGTATTCCTGCGGCTTGAGGCCGACGTGCGGCGCCATGATCTCGGCCGCCTGCATCGGATGCGCCTGGATGAACTTGACCGCGTCGAACCAGGCCTTGGTCATCGCGACGAAGTCCTTGCGGTGCGCCTTCAGCGCGGCATCGCGGGCATAGACCACGTCCGGGATCAGTCCGGGAGCGGACTTGCTGGTGAACAGCGCATGGCCCGCCTTGGCGTTCTCGATGCGCTGGATCCACGGGTTCCACACGCCGGCGGCGGGAGCCCGGCCGGCGATCACCGCGGCGGCGGCATCGCCCGTGGACATGTTGACGAAGTTCACGTCGGACAGCAGCAGGCCGTTGTCCTTCAGCGCGGTCGCGGCGAGGTAATGCTCGATCGACCCGATCTCGACGCCGATCGTCTTGCCCTTGAGGCCGGAGAA
>JAKAIB010000035.1 GCA_021814605.1 Pseudomonadota bacterium
TTGCCGATCGGCAGTCCGGCGGCCAGCATGAAGGTGTTGGCGATGCCGCCGCCGACGATCAGGCCGTCGACCTTGTCGGCCAGGCTTTGCAGGATCGTGAGCTTGGTCGAGACCTTCGACCCGGCGACGATCGCCAGCAGCGGCCGCGCAGGCTTCTCGAGCGCCCGGCCGATCGCATCGATCTCGGCGGCCAGCAGCGGCCCGGCGCAGGCGATCGGGACGTACTTGGCGATGCCATAGGTGCTCGCTTCGGCGCGGTGCGCGGTGCCGAAGGCGTCATGGACGAAGATGTCGCACAGCTTGGCGTATTTCTGCGCCAGGGCGTCGTCGTTCTTCTTCTCGCCCTTGTTCAGCCGGCAGTTCTCGAGCATCACCACGTCGCCCGGACGCAGGTCGAAGCCGCCGTCGGCCCAGTTCGACACCAGACGGACGTCGCGTCCGAGCAGTTCGCCCAGACGCGTTGCCACCGGCGCGAGCGAATCCTCGGGACGGAATTCGCCCTCGGTCGGACGGCCCAGGTGCGAGGTGATCATCACCCCGGCCCCGGCGTCGAGCGCCATGCGCACCGCGGGCACCGATGCGCGCACCCGGGTGTCCTCGGTGATCTCGCCCCGCTCGTTGAGCGGCACGTTCAGGTCGGCGCGGATGAACACCCGCTTGTCCTGGGCGAAACCGCGCTTGCAGACCTCTTCGAAAGTCAGAATTTGCATGCAGTTCTCCTCGGTTGTTCTTGCGTCGCCGCGACTGCAGCTGCCGCGACGACGTCACTCCCGGGCCGGTCAGTTGGCGGCGACGTGCTTGACGAAGCGCATCATGTTGCAGGTATAGCCGTACTCGTTGTCGTACCAGGACACGACCTTGACGAAGGTCGAATCGAGCGCGATCCCGGCTTCGGCGTCGAAGATCGACGGCAGCGAGCAACCGCGGAAGTCGGTCGACACCACCTTGTCCTCGGTATAGCCGAGCACGCCCTTGAGCGCCCCTTCCGACGCGGCCTTCATCGCCTTGCAGATGTCGTCGTAGCTGGCCACCTTGTCCAGCTCGACGGTCAGGTCGACGACCGAGACGTCGGGCGTGGGCACGCGGAACGACATGCCGGTGAGCTTCTTGTTGAGCTCGGGGATGACCTTGCCCACCGCCTTGGCCGCGCCGGTGCTCGAGGGAATGATGTTGTCCAGGATGCCGCGGCCGCCGCGCCAGTCCTTGCTCGACGGGCCGTCGACGGTCTTCTGCGTCGCGGTGGCGGCATGCACCGTGCTCATCAGCCCGCGCTTGACGCCGAAGTTGTCGTGCAGCACCTTGGCGACCGGCGCCAGGCAGTTGGTGGTGCAGGACGCGGCGGAGACGATCTTCTCGCCGGCGTACTTGGCGTGGTTGACGCCGTAGACGAACATCGGCGTGTCGTCCTTCGACGGCGCCGACTGCACGACCTTCTTCGCACCGGCGTCGAGGTGCTTCTGGCAGGTATCGGTGGTCAGGAAGAACCCGGTCGACTCGACGACCACGTCGACACCGACGTCGCCCCACTTCAGGCTCGCCGGATCCTTCTCCGCGGTCAGGCGGATCTTCTTGCCGTTGACCACCAGATGGCTGCCCTCGACCGCGATGCTGCCGCTGAAACGGCCGTGGACCGAGTCGTACTGCAGCATGTACGCCAGGTAGTCCGGGTCGAGCAGATCGTTGATCGCGACGATCTCGACGTCGCTGAACTCCGCTTCCTGCGCCACGGCACGGAACACCATGCGGCCGATGCGGCCGAACCCGTTGATGGCAACGCGAATGGTCATAGGAACTCTCCTGATTTGTTAAGGCGATGGTTGGAATGAAATCGGATTCTCGACGGATCGGCCGATATGGCAGCGGTGCTCAGGCGACCCGGCGCCGCTCGCCGACGGCTTCGGCAACCGCGGCAACGGTCGGGATGATGCGGTCGGGCGCCGCCAGGGCGATCGACCTGCCGTGGTTGTACCCGTACGGCACCGCCCAGACCGCCACGCCGGCAGCGCGCGCCGTGGCGACGTCGATCTCCGAGTCGCCGACGAACAGCGCCAGCGACGCCGGCACCTTGAACGCGTCCAGGCAGTAGCGTACCGGCAGCGGATCGGGCTTCTTCGCCGCGAGGGTGTCGCCGCAGACGACCATGTCGAAGTAGTGGCGGATGCCGTGCACCATCAGCACCGTGGCGGTGTAGCGCTGCTCCTTGTTGGTCACGACGGCGGCGCGGACCTGCGCCGCGCGCAGCGCCTTGAGGGTGTCGAGCACGCCCGGATACAGCCGGCTGCGCTGGCCGGTGCGCGCCGCGTAGAACTCGGCGAAACGCGGCATCAGGATGTCGAGCGTGCCGGCGCGGCGGACCATGTCCTCCTCCAGCCCGGTGGCGTGGGCGTAGGCATGCAGCACCAGTTCGCGCGTGCCGTGGCCGATCCAGGTCCGGATCAGGTGCTCCGCGACCTCGGGCAGTTGCTGGTCGCGCAGCAGGTCGTTGACCGCGTCGGTGATTTCCGGCGCGGTCTCGACCAGCGTGCCGTCGAGGTCGAACATCACCAGATCGAACATGGTCCGGGCTCCGGGATGCTTCAGTTCATCGACCGGACGACGTTGCCGTCCTCCGATTCGTGGCGCGACGCGAACAGCCGCAGCACGGCCTGCGCGACCTCGGCGGTGTGCTCGGCCGTGATCTTGAAATGCTTGTACAGCTCGCCCGCCGGCGCCGATTCGCCGAAGGTCGAGATGCCGACCACGCCGCCCGACAGGCCGACGTACTTGCGCCAGAAGTCGGGGTGCGCCGCCTCGACCGCGACGCGCGGCACGTACAGCGGCAGCACGGTGTTGCGGTAGGCCTCGTCCTGACGATCGAACGCCGACGTGCAGGGCATCGACACCACCCGCGCCGCGACACCGGAGTCGGCCAGCAGCTGCCGCGCCTTGAGCGCGATCTCGACCTCGGAGCCGCTGGCGATGAGCACCACCTGCGGCTTGCCGTCGGCCGCGTCGGCGAGCACGTAGCCGCCCCGGGCCATCAGCGCCTCGGCACCGTCGGGGTGCTGCGACGCCACCAGATTCTGCCGCGACAGCAGCAGCGCGCTCGGCCCGTGGCGGCGCTCGATGGCGCAGCGCCAGGCAACGGCGGTCTCGACCACGTCGGCCGGGCGCCACACGTCGAGGTTGGGAATCAGCCGCAGGCTCGGCGTCTGCTCGACCGGCTGGTGGGTCGGGCCGTCCTCGCCCAGGCCGATGGAATCGTGCGAGAACACGTGGACGACCCGCTGCTTCATCAGCGCGCTCATGCGCACCGCGTTGCGGGCATAGTCGGAGAACATCAGGAAGGTTCCGCCATAGGGCAGGAACCCACCGTGCAGCGCCATGCCGTTCATGATCGCGGCCATGCCGAACTCGCGCACCCCGTACGACAGGTAGTTCACCGCCTCGCCGTCCTTCGCGTCGGCCCAGGGCTTGGAGTCCTTGACCGCGGTCAGGTTGGATCCGGTCAGGTCGGCCGAACCGCCGAACAGCCCGGGCAGCGCCGGAACCAGGGTCTCGAGCGCGATCTGCGAAGCCTTGCGGGTCGCGGTCGCGGCGGTCACCGACCGGGCCTTGGCGAACAACGCCTCGACCGTCTTCGACCAGTCGGCCGGGAGGTCGCCGGCCATGCGGCGCCTGAGTTCGGCGGCGAGTTCGGGATGCGCGGCCTCGTACGCGGCGAAGCGCGCGCTCCAGTCGGCCTCGAGCTTGGCGCCATGGAATTTGGCGTCCCATGCGGCGTAGACGTCGGCGGGGATTTCGAACGGGGCTCCGTCCCACCCGAGGACGCGCCGTGTCGCCTCGGCTTCGGCGGCGCCAAGCGCGGCACCGTGGACGTCGTGCGTCCCGGCCTTGTTCGGCGAACCCCAGCCGATGGTGGTACGGCAGATGATCAGCGTCGGCTTGTCGCTGGTCTTGGCTTCGGCTGTGGCCTCCTCGATCGCCACGGCGTCATGGCCGTCGATCGGCCCGATCACGTTCCAGCCGTAGGCCTGGAAGCGCAGCCGGGTGTTGTCGGTGAACCAGTGCTCGACATGGCCGTCGATCGAGATGCCGTTGTCGTCGTAGTAGCCGATCAGCTTGTTCAGCTTGAGCGTTCCCGCCAGCGAGCAGGCTTCGTGGCTGATGCCTTCCATCAGGCAGCCGTCGCCCATGAACACGTAGGTGTGGTGGTTGACGATCTCGTGGCCGGGGCGGTTGAACCGGCGCGCCAGCTGCTGCTCCGCCAGCGCCATGCCGACGGCGTTGGCCAGTCCCTGCCCGAGCGGGCCGGTGGTGGTCTCGACTCCCGGGGTATAGCCGACCTCGGGGTGGCCCGGCGTCTTGCTGTGCAGTTGCCGGAAGCGCTTGAGTTCCTCGATCGGCAGGTCGTAGCCGGTGAGGTGGAGCAGGCCGTAGATCAGCATCGAGCCGTGGCCGTTGGACAGCACGAAGCGGTCACGGTCGGCCCAGTGCGGATTCGCCGGGTTGTGGTGCATGTGGTTGCGCCACAGCACCTCGGCGATGTCGGCCATGCCCATCGGCGCGCCCGGGTGTCCGGACTTGGCGGCCTCGACGGCGTCGATGGCGAGGAAGCGCAGGGCGTTGGCCAGGCGGCGACGCTGCTGGGTGTCGAGCGCGCTGCGCTCGGAAGTCGTGGTCGGTGCGTTCATGTGTTTACCCCGCGCGGCGCTTGAGGTCCATCAGGCGAAGGATCATGGGTGTGAAGATCAGCTGCATCGCCAGCCCCATCTTGCCGCCGGGAACCACCAGGGTGTTGGGCCGGCTCATCCAGGAATCGTGGAGCATGGAGACCAAATAGGGAAAGTCTATCCCCTTGGGATTGGCGAAGCGAATCACCACCATGCTCTCGTCCAGGCTCGGGATGTCCTTGGCGATGAACGGGTTGGAGGTGTCGACCGTCGGCACCCGCTGGAAATTGACGTGGGTGCGCGAGAACTGCGGCGTGATGTGGTGCACGTAGTCCGGCATGCGGCGCAGGATGGTGTCCATCACCGCCTCCTGCGAATAACCGCGCTGGATCTGGTCGCGGTGCAGCTTCTGGATCCATTCGAGGTTGATGATGGGCACGACGCCCACGAGCAGGTCGACCTGCCGCGCGACGTTGATCTTGTCGTCGGCGTACCCGCCGTGCAGACCCTCGTAGAACATCAGGTCGGAGCCGGGGGCGATGTCCTTCCACGCGGTGAAATTGCCCGGCTCGACGCCGAATTCGGCGGCTTCGCCGGCGTCGTGGATGTACTTGCGCACCTTGCCGCCGCCGGTCTCGCCGTAGGTCCGGAACACGTTCTCGAGTTCGCCCAGCAGGTTCGCCTCGGGACCGAAGTGGCTGAAATGGCGATTTCCCGCAGCTTCCTGCGCCTTCATCTGCTCGCGCATTTCCATGCGGTTGTAGGCATGGAACGAGTCGCCTTCAACGATCTGCGCGGTCAGGCTTTCGCGCCGGAAGATGTGCTGGAAGCTGCGCATCACGGTCGTGGTGCCTGCGCCCGACGAACCGGTGATGGCGATGATGGGATGTTTGACAGACATGGTGCGAGCCTCTCCTCGATGCAGAAAATCGGATCGTGCCGGGCCCGTCTGGCGCGGGCGCGGCCTGGATTCGGTGCGGTGCGACGCGCGGCGGAACGACTTCCCCGCGGCGATCTGCCGGAATTTCGCAGCGGCGCGACCGCGGTGCGCGGATCAGGCGCCCGCCGGGTCGCGATACAGCGAACGTTCCTTGAACAGCGGCGATTCGAAGGCTTTGTCCTCGCCGCGATCGTACTCGGCGTGGTAGCGTTCGAGCCGCTCGATCTCGTTCTTCGATCCCAGCATGACCGGGACGCGCTGGTGCAGCGAGGTCGGCTGCACTTCCAGGATCCGCCCGCGGCCGGTCGACGCGGCGCCGCCCGCCTGTTCGATGATCATGCCGATCGGATTGGCCTCATACATCAGGCGCAGCCGGCCCGGCTTGGACGGATCCTTGGTGTCCTTGGGATACATGAAGATGCCGCCGCGCATCAGGATGCGGTGGACGTCGGCGACCATCGAGGCGATCCAGCGGGTGTTGAAGTCACGTCCGCGCACGCCCGATTTGCCGGCCTTGCACTCGGCGACGTAGCGTTGCACCGGCGGCTCCCAGAACCGCTCGTTGCTGGTGTTGATCGCGAACTCGCTGGTGTCGGCCGGGATCCGCAGGTCCGGATGGGTGAGGATGAAATTGCCGATTTCGCGATCGAGGGTGAAGCCGTGCGTGCCCTTGCCCACCGTCAGCACCAGCATGGTCGCCGGGCCGTAGATGGCGTAGCCGGCGGCGACCTGTTCCACTCCGGGACGCAGGTAGTCGGTGACGGTCGGATCGCCGATGCGGGTGTGGCGCAGCACCGAGAAGATGGTGCCGACCGAGACGTTGACGTCGGTGTTCGACGAACCGTCGAGCGGATCGAAGACCAGCAGGTAGGGACCGCGCTCGAATTCCTTCGGCAGGGTGTACGGGTCGTCCATTTCCTCCGACGCCATGCCGGCGACCAGGCCGCCCCATTCGCAGGCCTGGATCATGGCCTCGTTGGACAGCACGTCGAGCTTCTTCTGCACCTCGCCCTGGACGTTCTGCGTGTCGAGCGCGCCGAGGAAGCCGCCGAGCGCGCCCTTGGAGGTCATTGCCGAAATCGACTTGACCGCCGCGGTGACGTCGATCAGCAGCGCGGCCAGATCCGCCTGATCGTCCGAGCCGTACAGCTGCTCGATCAGGAACTTCGACACCGTGGTACGCCCGGACAGCATGATGCAACTCCCCAATGGTTATCGGCCGCGCACGGATGAGCCCGCCCACGAAGCGAATCGCGGCAGACCACCAGCGCGAGACCCGAGTGACTTTTTAAAGCATCCTGTCACGGCCGGAAACCGCCAAGACGCTTCAAAAAGCCCGCAGCCCCAAAACGGAGACTCGCATGAACAGACATCATCGGCTGCGGTAAAAGCTCCTGAAGCAGGGCTTCGGAGCCCGTTCACAAACGGTCGGCGATCCCGGGGCGCCAGCGGCGCGGACAGCGAGGGAATCGGCCAGTGCGGCTGAATATAAGGCGATGCAGAATTAAGGTAAATTCATTTTTTATTGTCGTTTGCTTAAGTTTTACTGATGAAGAACGTGACGCTGCGGCAGCTCCGGGTGTTCAGCGCCGCGGCGCGCCACCTCAATTTCGGCAAGGCAGCACGCGAGCTGCACCTGACCCCGCCGGCGGTGTCGATGCACATCCGCCAGCTCGAGTCGCAGGTGGGCCTGCCGCTGTTCGAACGCCAGGGCAAGGCGGTCAGCCTGACCGTGACCGGCGAGTACCTTCTGGTCTATGTCCGCAAGGCGCTGGCGACGCTGAAGGACGCCGAGGACGCGGTCGCCCGGTTCCGCGGCATCGAGGCGGGGCGGCTCACCATTGGCATGGTCAGCACGGCGAAATACCTCGTTCCGCCACTGCTGGCCCAATTCCATCGCGAATATCCGCATGTCGAACTGCGGCTGTCGGTCGGCAACCGCGAACAGCTCGTGTCGCAGCTCAAGAACAGCGAGGTCGACCTCGCGGTGATGGGTCGCCCGCCGCGCGACATCGCCACCCGTGCCGAACCGTTCGCGGCGCACCCGCTGTCCATCATCACCGCGCCGAGCCACCCGCTGGTGACCAACGAGACCATTCCGGCGCAGGCGCTGGCGCGCTTCGAATTCATCATCCGCGAGCCTGGGTCGGGCACCCGCGCGGCGTTCGAGGAATTCCAGCGGCTGCACCACCTCGACCTGCCGACGATGACCGAGATGGACAGCAACGAAACCATCAAGCAGGCGGTGATGGCCGGGATGGGCGTGAGCTTCCTGTCGCTGCACACCATCGGCCTCGAACTGCGAAACGGACTGCTGGCGGTGCCCGACGTCGAGGGCCTGCCGGTCATCCGCCGCTGGTACGTCGTCAACAGCCTGGCCAAGCTGCTGTCACCCGCGGCCGAGACCTTCCGCTATTTCGTGCTGGAGCACGGCGAGGCATTCCTCGCCGAGAGCTTCGGCGCATTGCACCCGCTGCCCCACGACACGGCGCCCGACTCCGACGCGCCGCCGCAGTCCGGCGCCTGAGTGGCGATGGTCGCGCTCAGGCCGGCAATGCCGCCAGTGCCCGCTGGAACTGCCCGTACACGGCGTCGAGCCGGTCGACGCTGTAGCCCAGGTCGCGGAGCACGCCGTCCTTGAGCCCGTAGACGCAGGCATGCACCGTCACCCGCTGGCCCCGCGCCCAGGCGTCGCGCAGCACGGTGGTCCGGCAGACATTGAGCGCCTGCTCGAGGGCGTTGAGTTCACACAGCCGCTCGTAGCGCTCGCCCGGATCGGCCAGCGCCGCCAGGCGCGCCGAATGGTTGTCCATCACTTCCCGCACATGTCCCAGCCAGTTGTCGGCGAGGCCGACGCGCCGCCCGTCGAGCACGGTCTTGACGCCCGAGCAGCCGTAATGCCCGACGACCAGCACGTGTTCGACCTGCAGGATGTCGACCGCGAACTGCAGCGTCGACAGGGCGTTGAGATCCGACGGCGGCACCACGTTGGCGACGTTGCGGTGAACGAACACCTCGCCCGGCGCCAGGTCGACGACCTCGTTCGCCGGCACCCGCGAGTCGGAACAGCCGATCCAGAAATACTTCGGCGCCTGCTGCCGCGCCAGCCGCGAGAACAGCGTCGGGTCGGTGCGCTGCACGTCGTCGACCCAGCGACGGTTGTTGTCGAACAGCAGGCGGTAGTCGGGATCGCCAGTCGGATTCATCGGGAAGTCCTTCAATCTTGGAAATCAGGCGGTCAGCCGCAGCAGCGCGGCGAGCGGCGCGGTATCGGCACGCAGCACCCGCGGGCCGAGGGTCGTCGCGACGAAACCGGCGGCGCGCGCCAGCGCCTCCTCGTCGTCGGACAGGCCGCCTTCGGGGCCCGACAGGACCAGCGCCGACTCGTCCCGCGCGAGCGGCGGTGCCGGCGCGTCGGCCCCCGGGCTGAGCAGCAGGCGGCGCTGCGGCGCCGCGCCGGACGTTGACTCGCCGAGCTGCGCCAGCCAGGTGGCGAGGTCGAGCACCGCGGCGATCTCCGGCACGCGATTGCGGCCGCACTGCTCGCACGCCGCCACGGCGATGCCCTGCCAGTGCGCGACCCGCCGCGCGGCGCGCTCGCCCGAAAGCCGCAGCACGCTGCGCCGGGTCGTCAGCGGCTGCACCGCCGCGACGCCGAGTTCGGTCGCCTTTTCCACCAGCCAGTCCATGCGCTCGTTCGCCGGCATGCCGAGCGCGAGCGTGACCCGCTGCGCGGTCTCGCGCTCGACCGTGGCGTGGTCGAGCAGTTCGACCTGCCCGGCGCCGAGCAGGCGCGCCCGCCACTCGCCGCCGCTGCCGTCGAACAGGGTCAGTTCGGCGCCGGGACGCAGACGCAGCACCTGGACGTGACGCGCCGCGGCAGCGGGAAGTGCGATCGCCCCCGCGCGCAGCGGTCCGGGCAGGAAGAGTCGGGGTGGCACGGCCGCGGGTCAGTCGCGCAGGAGCTGCAGCAACGCCTGCGTGTCGGCGGCGAACAGCCGGATGCCCTCCTCCAGCTTGTCCGACGCCATCCGGTCCGCGGCGAGCTCGGCGCGGAACGCGGCCTCGGCAATCGTCGCCGGAACGGCGTCTTCCACCGGCCCGGGATGCGCCGGATCGAGCACGCGGGGAACCGCACGGTCGCTGGCTGCCAGCGCATCGAGCAGTGCCGGCGCAATGGTCAGCAGGTCGCAGCCGGCAAGCGCGGCGATCTGGTCGACGTTGCGGAAGCTCGCCCCCATCACCTCGGTCGCCACGCCGTTCTGCTTGTAATGCCGCCAGATCCGCAGCAAGGCACGCACGCCCGGGTCCGCCGGGCCGCGCGTCGCCGCGTCGTCCCACGCCGCGCCGGCCTGCTGGCGGTGCCAGTCGGTGATGCGGCCGACGAACGGCGAGATCAGCTGCACCCGCGCCGCCGCGCAGGCGCGTGCCTGGGCGAAGCTGAACAGCAGGGTGAGGTTGCAGGCGATGCCGTCGAGCTGAAGCTGCCGGGCCGCGGCAATGCCTTCCCAGGTCGAGGCGATCTTGATCAGCACCCGCTCGCGGGCGACGCCCTGCGCGGCGTACAGGGCGATCAGCCGCCGCGCCCGCGCGACCGTCGCCGCGGTGTCGAACGACAGCCGGGCGTCGACCTCGGTCGACACGCGTCCGGGCACGCGCTCCAGGATGGCCATGCCGAAGTCGACCAGCAGCCGGTCCATCCGTTCCTCGTCCGGCGCACCGTCGGCGGACTGCTGCGCGCGACGCAGCAGCGGCGCGAAGCGCGGGTCGCGCGCCGCCTTGAGGATGAGGCTGGGATTGGTGGTTGCGTCGCGCGCCTTCCAGCGCGATACCAGATCGAGATCAGCGGTGTCGACGACCACCGTCGTCGAGGCCGCGAGGGCATCCAGGGCATTCATGCCGGCATCGTACCGGCTGGTGGACGGCCCCGGCACGACCGCGGCGAATGCGCCCGCCGCGATCGTGCCGACCAGCCGGCGTCAGCGGGTCAGCGCCATGAACAGCGCCGGCAGCTTCTCCGGCAGCCGGCGCACGTCGTCGATCACCGCATAGTGCCGGGAGAAGATGTCGGCGACATAGTCGTCGGCGGCCGGGTCGAGGCTGATGCAGTAGCTGGCGATGCCTTGCTGGTCGAGTTCGCGCACGGCGCGGCGGGCGTCCTCGACCAGCAGGCGTTCGTCCTGCACGTCCACGTCGGAGGGACGGCCGTCGGTCAGCACCAGCAGCAGCTTCTTGTCGGCGGGCCGCGCCGCAAGGTAGTGCGCGGCATGCCGCATCGCGACGCCCATGCGGGTCGACCACCCGGCACGCATCGCCGAGAGCCGGGCCTTGACCGCGTCGCCGAATCGCTCGCCGTAGCCCTTGATGTGCAGGTAGCGCACGTCGTGCCGGCCGTCGGAGCGGAATCCGGCGATGGCGAACGGATCGCCCAGCCGCTCGATCGCCCACGCGAGCAGCGACACCGCCTCCTGGCTGAGTTCGAGCACCGTCTGCGTCGAGCCGGCGACGGGCTGGTTGAGCGACTCCGACAGATCGAGCAGCAGCGACACCGCGATGTCGCGGCCGTTGCTGTCGTGGCGCAGGTTGATGCGCGGATCGGGCACGGCGCCGCCCTTGAAGTCGATCAGCGAGCGGATCGCCACGTCGAGGTCGAGCTCGCTGCCCTCCTCCTGATAGCGCACGCGCACCCGGTCCTGCGGCTTGAGCAGGTCGAGCAGGCGTTCGAGGCGGCGCGCCAGCACCGCGTGGCCGGCGAGGATGCGATCGATGTCGCCCGCCGCACCGGCCGGATGCAGCGCCTCGTACAGGCTGACCCAGTCCGGCCGGTAGGTCTGCGTGACATAGTCCCATTCCGGGTACAGGCGCGGCGGCAGCCCCTGCGCCGAGTCGTCGGCCTCGGTCCGGCGCGGCTGGTCGAACGACTCCTCCTCGTCGCCGGACTCGATGTAGCGCCACAGGTGGCGGTTGTCGTCGCGATAGTCGACGACGGTGTCGTCGAAGTGCACCCGGGCGAACTGGTCGCTGGCGCGCCGCGTGCGCGCGACGTAGTCGAGCGCGAGCGCCGCGACTTCGGCCGTGGTCGACGGGCCGCCGGCCAGCAGCGCACGCAGGCGCCGCTCGAAGTCGCCCAGCACCGGATCGGCATAGCCGTGGTCCGGGTCCAGGCAGGCCCGCGACAGCATCGCCAGCCGGTGACGCAGGCAGGAGGTCGTTTCCGGGTCGCAGCCGCCTTCGGCCGGCGCGGGATGCAGCGCCCGCAGGATCGGCGCCAGACCGGGGTATTCGCGCATCAGCAGCAGGTCGACGCGGGCGTCCTCGAAGAACTCGACCGCCAGCCGCTGGAACGGACTCCAGTTGTCGGCGATCTGCGGCGTGCTCCAGCGTCGGTGCCCCGCCATGTGGGCGAGCACGGCGCGATAGCGGTCGATGCCGGCGACGCCGTGCAGGTCGTCGAACGCGTCGGGAACGCGCATTCCGAGCGCGTCGTCATACGGCACCGGCCTGCGGATCGCGTCGTAGGCGGTCGAGTACGGCACCAGGTGCGCAGGCTGCTGCCACAGCGCACACAGATAAAGGTCGAGCCGGCGCTCGACCGCGGCGAACAGCGTACCGTGGCGCTCGCGCTGCAGCACCGCCCGGCTGTCGGCCGATTCGGCGGCGAAATACTCGCGCTGGCGCTGCGGATGCCCGCCGTGGTTGCGGATGCCGTACTCGATCCAGTTGCGCAGCCCGCCGATGTTCAGCATCTCCAGCAGCCGCGGCGCCTGCGCGGTGAATGCGGGCAGCCCCGGACTCTCGAAGGTCGCGTGCCGGCCGTGGATCGACCCGGTGGTGCGGGCCATCAGGTCGAGGCAGAGATCGAGGTAGTGCCGCATCTGCTCGTGCGTCCGCAGCTGCCGCGCAACGGCGGCGAGACTCTGCAGGAACGGCGCGATGGCACGGCCGTTGGGCGACTTCTGCATCCGCATCACCAGGTCCATGACCTCGGGCAGCAGCGTCGCGTCGCCCAGCGATCGCACCACGGCGGGCCACTCCTCGAGGAACACCAGCATCGGCTCGACGCCGCGCCCGAGCCGGCCAAGCCGGCCGGCGGCGTCGAGGTAGTCGTCGATGTCGGCGCTGCGCAGCACCGCGAGCGCCGCGGCCATCAGGTCTCCGAACACCGCGTCGACCTGTACGAAGCGGGTGTCGAGCCGCGCGCGGTAGGCGGCCAGCTCGCCGCGTGCAACCTCGGTCATGGACGATCCGCGGAAATCACCACACGCGGGGGCGCGAGTTCAGCCGAAGGTCGCATCGATCGCGTGGTCGAGCGTCTCGCGAATGTCGGCGTCGTCGGTGATGGGGCGCACCAGCGCCATGCGGCAGGCATCCCGGGGCGCGACGCCGTCGCGCAGCAGGGTCGCCGCGTAGACCAGCAGGCGGGTCGAGATGCCTTCGTCGAGGCCATGGCCGCGCAGCCGTCGCGCCGTCTGGCCGACCTTGACCAGCCGCTCCGCCGTCGCGGCGTCGACGCCCGTTTCGCGCTGCAGGATGGTCGATTCGGTCTCGGCGTCGGGATAGTCGAAGTCGAAGGCGGTGAAGCGCTGCTTGGTCGACTGCTTCAGATCCTTCAGCAGCGACTGGTAGCCCGGGTTGTATGAGATCACCAGCTGGAAATCCGGGTGCGCCGCGACCAGTTCGCCCTTCTTGTCGAGCGGCAGCATCCGCCGATGATCGGTGAGCGGATGGATCACGACCGTGGTGTCCTGCCGCGCCTCGACGACCTCATCCAGGTAGCAGATCGCGCCGATGCGCGCGGCCGTGGTCAGCGGGCCGTCGAGCCAGCGGGTGCCGTCGGCTTCGAGCAGGTAGCGCCCCACGAGGTCCGACGCAGTCATGTCCTCGTTGCAGGCGACCGTGATCAGCGGCTTGCCCAGCGTCCACGCCATGTACTCGACGAAGCGCGACTTGCCACAGCCGGTCGGCCCCTTGACCATCACCGGCAGGCGATTGCGATACGCGGCCTGGTACAGCGCGACCTCGTTGCCCTGCGGCTGGTAGTACGGCTGTTCCCGCACAAGGTACTGTTGCTTGTCGACCATGGTCATCTGCGATCGGTGACGGCTGCATCCGGTTGTGAAAAGGCCCCGCCACGGCGGGGCCTTTCGGCATTGGCCCCGGTGCGATTACTTGTGCACGCCGAGCTTCTCGCGCCAGCCGGGATACAGCTTGTCCGCGTCGTTCGGGAACGACTCGAAGGCGCGGGCGAATTCCTTGTGCTCCTTGGCGAACTCGATCGGGTCGGCGCCCGCCTTCCAGCATTCATACGACTGGCGCAGCGAGATCGCGCCGGCCGCCGGGCTGTCGATGTGGCCGTACGAGCCACCGCCGGCGGTGTTGATCACATTGCCGTGGCCGAGGTTCTCGAAGAATCCGGGCAGTCGGAGGGCATTCATGCCGCCTGAGATGATCGGGGTGGTGGCCTTCACGCCGTACCACTTCTGGAAGTACACCGGACCCTGGCACTCGTCGCGCTCGATCATGTAGGCGATGATCTTGTCGCTCATGTCACCTTCCATCTTGCCATAGCCCATGGTGCCGACGTGAATGCCGGAAGCACCCTGCAGGCGGCTCATCTTGGCCAGCACGAAGGCGGTGTAGCCGCGCTTGGCCGAGGGCGAGGTGACGGCGCCGTGGCCGGCGCGGTGGTAGTGCAGGAACTGGTTGGCGTACTGGCGGCGGGCGGTGGTGACCATGCCGGGGCCACCGACGTAGCCGTCGACCAGGAAGGCGAGCTTGTTGGCATCCGGGCCGAAGGTCTCGAGCGCGAAGTCGGCGCGGGCGCACATTTCGTAGTGGTCGTCGGCGGTGATGTTCATGGAGAACAGCTTGGCCTGGCCGGTCTCGTCCATCGCGCGCTTCATGGCGTCATAGACCAGCGGGATGGTCTTCTTCAGCGGCGCGAACACCTGGTTGCCCTGCGGTTCGTCGTTCTTGATGAAGTCGCCGCCCAGCCAGAACTGGTAGGCCGCCTTGGCGAACGGCTCGGGACGAAGGCCGAGCTTGGGCTTGATGATCGTGCCGGCGATGTAGCCGCCGTCCTTGACCGGGCGACCCAGGATGCGCCACAGGTCCTCGATGTTGGTGGCCGGGCAGTCGAACTGGCGGATGGCTTCCTGGGGCACGTAGAAGTCGATCATCTTGGCGTGCTCGATGTCGCCCATGCCCTGGTTGTTGCCGATGGTCAGCGTCAGGAAGGACACCATCATCATCCGGCCGTCGGTGACGTTGCGATCGAACAACTCCAGCGGATAGGCGATCCGCATGTCCTCGGTGGCCTCGTCGATGTAGTAGACCAGGGCGTCGACGCCCTTGGTGAACTCGTCGGTGGTCGACACTTCGACGTTGGTGCCGGTGGAGGACTCGGCGGCGAAGTGGGCGGCGGCCTCCAGGTAGCCGTGGCCGGCCTTGGGCTTCATCTTGTAGGCACACAGAATATGCCGGCCGCCCTTGATCAGATCGTCTTCCTTGAGGCTCAGGTCGGCGTAACGTGCGGATTGGTCCATGCTTGGCTCCTAATTCGAGGACATGTTCGAACCAGCGGCGTTGCGCACCAGAGCGGGCCTCGTTCGAAACTGGGGCGGACTATACGCGGGGCCTTATATAAGTGAAAGTCACTATTTTTTATACAATCGATAAGATAAACTTTGGATCGCGACCATGCTGCACGTGACGCTGCGCCAGCTCCAGGTGTTCGAATCGGCCGCCCGCCATCTGTCGTTCTCGCGCGCGGCCAAGGAGCTGCATCTGTCGCAGCCCGCGGTGTCGATGCAGATCAAGCAGCTCGAGGAGGCCCTCGGCGGCGCGCTGTTCGAGCAACTCGGCAAGAAGCTGTTCCTCACCGACGTCGGCCGCGAGGTGGTGCGCGTCTGCCAGGCCATCGCCCAGCAACTCGTCGGACTGGAGGACACCCTCAACGATCTGCGTGGACTCCGGCAGGGCGCCTTGACCGTGGGCGTGGTCAGCACGGTGAGCTATTTCGCCATCCGGCTGATCAGCCGGTTCCGGCAGGAGCATCCGGAGGTGCGCATCACCCTCAACGTCGTCAACCGGGAGACGCTGCTCGACCAGCTGGCCGACAACGCGGTCGATCTGGCGCTGATGGGGCAGCCGCCAGCGGGGCAGGATCTCGAATCGACCCCATTCATGGAAAACCCGCTGGTCGTGATCGCGCCGTTCGATCATCCGCTGGCCAAGGAGAAGCAGATCCCGCTGGCGCGGATCGCACAGGAGGACTTCGTCGCCCGCGAGACCGGCTCGGGCACGCGCAGCGCAAGCGAGGCGTTCTTCGAGTCGCACGGGCTGGCGCTGCGCGCGGCGATGGAGATGAACAAGAACGAGGCGATCAAGCAGGCGGTCGAGGCCGGATTGGGTCTGGGCATCGTGTCGCGCCACACCGTGACCCTCGAACTGGCGGCCCGCCGATTGACCGCACTGGATGTGGAGGGCTTCCCGATCCACCGCCAGTGGCACCTGGTGCATCGCTGCAACAAGCACTTCTCCCAGGCGGCTGGCGCCTTCGCCCAGTTCGTCCTGACCCGGGCGGCGAGCATGGCGGGAATCATCTGACGCGTTGCGCGATCGAACCGGACGCGCAGAATCGCGGATATTCGGGGCACCTCACCCTGGAAAGAAGCCGATGGAGATTGTCATCAACCGCGCCGCGCCGGTCGCCGATGAGGCGCGCCAGCTGCCGGCCACCACCTACAACCTCGCCCACCGACTCCTGGTGCGCAGCCGCGGCGTGGTGTTCGTGCCGATCCGGGCGATGCAGTTCCTGGCCGTGATCGACCGCGAGGAGGTCGTCTTCGTCGATTGCATGTACAAGGACCAGGCGGTGATCGCCTGGCAGGGCTTCCGGCCCCAGGCGCGTACCGCCCTCGACCAGCCCGTGCCCTATCAGGCGGTCTACTATCGGGAAGGCGGCCCCGATCTGATGCTCCGCCTCCAGACCGAATTCGCCAAGGCACTGGCCGGGCTGTCCAGCAAAGACGTCCAAGCCGGCCCGGCGACGGTGCTCAAGTTCCCCACGCCGGAGCGGGAACCATGAGCCCCCGCGGCGGAGCCCAACGGACCGGAAGGGGCGCGCCGCGCTGATGCTCGAAGCCGTTCTCGCCCTGCCCCGCACGATCCGGCTGCTCGGCTGATCAGCCTGGTCAACTCCAGCGCCTGCGCCCTGCTTGCCGCCCTGCTGCTCTGGACCTGGGTCGGCCTCAGGCCGGCGGCCTGAAGCTGCGGAGCGGCGGCCGGGCCGGCCACAACCGAACCGATGGAGGCACGAAGATGGCACATCTGAAGATCCGGGTATTCAAGAACGGCGAGGCGACGCCGGCCACCACCGTCACCATTCCCGGCGGGATCCTGAAGCTGGCCTCCAAGTTCATCCCCAGGAAGGCGAGCCAGGCCCTGCAGGAACAGGGGATGGACCTGGACGAGTTGATCCGGCTATCCGACAACCCGGAGGCGATCGGCACCCTGGTGGAGATCGAGGATCACAGGCAGAACGAGAAGGTGGTCATCGGGCTGGAGTAAGGGCCCCGCTGACGTGGCGCGCTCCTGCCGGGGT
>JAKAIB010000273.1 GCA_021814605.1 Pseudomonadota bacterium
TGGGTAAGGCATTCGCCTATACGCTGAGCAACTGGGCAGCGCTCATGCGGTTCACCACCGACGGCAACGTCGCGCCGGACTCCAACTTGGTTGAGCGAACGATCCGCCCGGTGGCGATCGGCCGCAATAATGCGAACTCCGATTTTATGCGAACTCTCCCCCGAAGCCGGGCGGGCTTTTCCTTGACGAAGGACCGCGACGGCGTCGCCGCGGCTTCGCATAATCACAGCGATTGCAGGAACTGCATCAACCCCTTGGGCGGTCGGTACCGAGGCGAATTGAGTGCAGGCGGCTGAAGCCTGGCAAGAGCTCGCTCCTTCATCGCGAGGTCAGCCTCGACGTACATGTGGGTTGTCGATGGGCTCTCGTGTCCGAGCCACAGAGCGATGTCGCTGGCGTATGTGCCCGCCTGCAGCAAGCTCATCGCCGTCGAGTGCCGAATCATGTGTGGGGATATAGCCAGCTTGGCGAGTTCGGGGAGCTTGGCCGTCGCCGCCTGTACTGCGCGCTCAAGCCGCCTGGAGACATTGGCACGCGTCATGGGCTGGCCGTCGCGCCGCGGCAGCAGCGCCCAGTCTTCTTTGAGTTGCGGGTTCACGCGCAGCCACTGTTGCACCTCGCGAGCAGTTGCCTTCCACAACGGGAGCGAGCGCTGCTTTCGCCCCTTGCCGCGCAGCCGGACGCACGATGTCGTGCCGAGGACGACATCGGCCACTCGCACGCCGATGATCTCCGACACTCTGGCGCCAGTGTTAAACATCAGCGTCAGCAGCAAGTGATCGCGTTGACCCAGCCAGGTTGAGGTTGGAATGTCGATCACCGCGAGCATCTGTTCGTGCGTCAAGTACCCAACCATCTTGCGGTCGAAGCGCTTCATCGGCACCGCCAGCGCCCGCTCGATGACAGCCAGGTTGGCGATGTCGCGCCGCGCGGCGAACTTCAGGAACGAGCGCAGCGCCGCCAAGCGGATGTTGCGGCTGCGCGGCGAGTTGCCACGGTCCTGTTCCAGGTGGTCCAGGAAGCTCGCAATGAACTTCGGCTCGAGGTCCGATAGCTCGACGGTAGAGGATGGCTTGCCCAGGGTCTGCTCGGCGAAGCGCAGCAGCAGCACGAAGCTGTCGCGGTAGGAGGCGACCGTTTGCGGGCTGAGCGACCGCTGCCGCGTCATGTAGTCGGTGAAGAACTCCTGCGCCAGCGACGCGAAGCTGGGCGAGATCGGCTTACTCATGATCCGCCTCCTGCAACACGAAGCGCTCGAACCGCGCGCCCACCAGTTCCATCAGCTCCGGCGTTCCGGTGAGGTACCAATACGTATCGGAGATCTTTGCGTGGCCCAGGTAGGTGCATAGCCAGAACATCGCGTGGTCGATTGACACGCCAGCTTCGTGCCAGCGCTGGACGCGCCGGACCACCATCGTGTGACGCAGATCATGGATGCGGGGCCGAGCATGGTCGCCGCGAGCACGCCACCCCAGTTGATCACGCAGCCGGGCGAACACGTGGTGGACTGTCGTCAACGACAGCGGGTGACCCGCCGGCGTGGCGAAGACGGGCGTGTCGCCCGCGCCGCCGACGAACCGTTGGCGCGCACAGAGGTAATCGGACATGGCCTGCACGACACTGGCGTGCAGCGCCAAGCAGCGCGACTTCTGGAACTTTGTCTGGCGCACGGTTAGCGTCGCGCCCGGCAGGTCGACGTCCGCGACCTGCAACTTCAACGCCTCGGAGATTCTGAGCCCGGTTGCGGCGATGAGCCCGAATAGCGTCTTGTAGGTCAAGGGACGCAAGCCGCCAAGCGGCGTCATGCGGCCGCACAGATCCAGCAGATCACCGATCTCCTGGTCGGTGTAGATGTGAGGGGCCAGCCGTCGATGGCCGCGGCCGAGGACAAACGGCGGCGGCACTTCGGTGCCGGGCTCGAATTGGCGGTAATGGGCCGCGAACGGTCGGACGACCTCGAGCCTGCGCGCCGCCGTGACCGGGCCGGTACGTGCGACATGCTCGCGCGCCCAGTCCAGTTGCAGCTCGAGCGTTAGCGGTCCTCGATGCCCTCTGGCATCGGCGAAGCGAGCGAATCGCATCAGTTCGGTGCCTGGGCTCTTCAGCCCGAACCCAAGCAGCCGGCGTTCCTCCAGATAGCGCTGCACGGAGGCTTGCATCGTGTGGCCGCGGTTCATGCCACGCTCCCCGGCCAGGGCATGGCCACGGCGGCCAGCCGCCCGATATCAACCTTGGCGTAGATCATCGAGGTGTCGAGCGCACGGTGGCGCAATATGTCGGCAACCTCCTTGAGTGTGCCGCCGGTCTCCAGCAGCCGCGCCGCCAGCGTGTGTCGCAGGACGTGAACCCGCGTGTAGGGCAGCCCGCAGCGCCGATACGCCTGCCGCACGGTATTGCGAACGACGTCCGGACGGATCGGCTCGTCAAGCGGCGCCACGTGACGAACGAAGACGCGCCGGTTGATGGTGGTCGGCCGCTCCGAGCGCAGGTAGTCGGCGATGGCGCGCCCCGTAGTCTGCGGCAGGGGCAGTACGTCCACGCGGCGCGACTTGCCCTTGCAGATGCGCAGCGTGCCAGCCTCCCAGTCAATATCGTCGAGTTCCAGGCTGACGACCTCGCGCTCGCGGAGGCCAAGATCGACCAAACACCGCACCATCGCATAGCCACGCAAGCGCGATGGCAGCTCCGGCGGGAACGCGCCCAGCAGTCGCGCGACCTCACCGACGGATAGCGTCTGCGGCAGCGGCGCCAGCCTCCAGTGGGCGGGCGACGCAATGACAGGCAGCAGGTGCTCCACACGAGCCCCGCCAAGTGCCTGGAAGCGCAGATAACCACGTAGCGCGCAGGCAAGCGACCCGGCACTGGCCGGGCTGATGCGCGAGAGTTCCTGCGCGATGAACCGCCGCAGTTCATCGGCGTTCGGCGTGGCGATCGCGTCGGAGTCGTCGGCCGCGCAGAATTGCAGCAGCGATCGAACGACGCTCAGCCGCCGAACCCGTGTGGTATCGGCCAAGCCTCTTGCCCGCTGCATGTACGCGTCGAAGCGCCCGAGCTGATCCTCGATCGCATCGGGTCCGCGACTGCTGGTCAGAACGCCGGCTTCGATCAGAGTGATCAGCAACTGACGAAGAGCGGCTCGAACCTGATGACGACAGCGCTGCACCGGCGATGGGCAGGCACAGCGCGGAAGGTGTTCGTCAATGAAGCGCCGGACGACCAAATCGGCAAGGTCTCCGACGCCAATGCGGCGGCGACGCGTCCAGTGCGCGAAATGCGCCACGCTGTACACGTATATACGCACCGTCCTGGCCGCGTAACCTCGATCGACCAGGCGACGCACGTAGGCCGGTACGAACGGCGCGAGATCGCTGTCGCGCAGCCATGTTGCCGGCACCGGATGAAGGGACTCGAACGCATCCATGGGGATCTCCTGAAGTGAGGTTGCTCCCACAGGAGACGCCTGCTCTTATGCGAAGTCCAGACCTCGCTCACACCGCCGCAAGCCTTGACACGCCTCGTCGTACTCGATGCGATCGTCGGCGAGTTCGCATAAAATCGGAGTTCGCATTATTTCTTTTATGCGGAGATCCGCATAAACGCAAAGCGTGGTTGTTCGCAGCCTCCGAGCGTGGAGGCCACGCCGCGGCGGTTGCCTTCAGTCTCATCGAATCGTGCAAACTTGCGGGTGTGGAACCCTACGCATATCTTCGCGACGTGCTGCAGC
>JAKAIB010000274.1 GCA_021814605.1 Pseudomonadota bacterium
GAGGGTCCGGGCGCAGTCGTCGGCTGCGCGCGCCCAGTCGGCATCGACCGCCCCGCCGATCGGCGAACGCGTGCACAGCGCGATCCGCAGCCGGCCGGGGTCGGCACCGACTTCCTGGGCGTACGGCCGTGCCGGCGCAGCGGCAACGTACGGATCGCCCGGTTCGGGGCCGGCGAGCACGTCGAGCAGCGCTGCCGAGTCGCGCACGCTGCGCGAGATGGCATGCGTGGCGACCGCGCCTTCCCACAGCTCGTCGAACTGCGGCGCGCAGCTCACCCGGCCGCGCGACGGCTTGAGGCCGAACAGGCCGCAATACGCCGCGGGGATGCGGATGGATCCCCCGCCGTCGGCCGCGGCGGCGACCGGAACGATTCCCGCCGCGACCGCAGCCGCGGCGCCGCCCGACGAGCCGCCGGGCGTGTGCTGCAGGTTCCAGGGATTGCGCGCCGGGCCGAAGGCGCGGGGCTCGGTGATCGCCTTCAGGCCGAATTCGGGAACGTTGGTCTTGCCGAACACCACCAGCCCGGCATCGATCCAGCGCCGCACCACCGCGTCGGTCCGGGTTGCGGGCTGCCGGGCAATGGTCGCGTTGCCCTGGCTGGTCGGCTCGCCGGCCAGATCCATCGCGAGATCCTTGAGCAGGAACGGCACGCCGGCGAACGGCGCATCGGCCCGCGCCAGGCCGTCGCGCAACTGCTGCCGGGCCTGCTCGCGCCGATCGGCGATCACGGCGTTCAGCCGCGGATTGACGGCGTCGCAACGGGCGATCGCGGCGTCGAGCGCCGCCGCCGCGGTGAGCTCGCCGCGCCGGATCAGGGCGGCAAGCTCGGTTGCGTCGATGATGTCGGGAGCGTCAAGCATGGCGGGGCGGGCGGAAGACCGATCGCCACAGGATAGGCCATGCCGCTTGCGGAGCGTTGCCACCCGGGCGGCCCCGGCATGGTCGGCGGCGCGGGAACGCTGCGCGCCGCAGCGGCTGCCCGATCACCGGCCAGAAACGACACAGCCCCGCTGTTTGGGGCGGGGCTGTGTCGCTGGATTTGGTGGCCAGGGGCAGAATCGAACTGCCGACACGCGGATTTTCAGTCCGCTGCTCTACCAACTGAGCTACCTGGCCGAAGTTGTCGGGCAACTGCCCGGCGCCGTGTTTTTCGGCAAAGCGGCGATCTTAGCAAAACTCGCGGGGCCGGCCCCAACCCGTTCAGTTCGATGACCGATCGGGGCCGCGCAGTGCATCGGCGCCGACCGGCGCCGCCTCCGATTTGTTCCGACCATTGCGGCCGAGATCGACGCCGAGCTGCTTGATCTTGCGGTACAGGTGCGTGCGCTCCAGTCCGGTCTTTTCGGCCACGCGGGTCATGCTGCCGTTCTCGCGCGCCAGATGGAACTCGAAATAGGCGCGCTCGAATTCGTCGCGCGCCTCGCGCAACGGGCGATCGAGCAGGAACGCGCGCTCGGCGGGAAGCTGTGCGGGAGCCACTTCCTCCGCAATCGCTCCGGCCGTCGATGCAGTTCCCACCGGAACCGCCGACCCGCTGCGCGCGGCCGGCTTGCTCAACGCCTGCGATACGGCCTGCAGCAGCTTCTGCAACGCGATCGGCTTTTCCAGGAACGCCATCGCGCCGATGCGCGTGGCCTCGACCGCGTGGTCGATGGTGCCGTGACCCGACATCATGATCACCGGCATCGTGAGCTGCCCGTTGCTGGCCCATTCCTTCAGCAGCGTGACACCATCGGTATCGGGCATCCAGATGTCGAGCAGGACCAGATCGGGGCGCGCCTGTGCGCGCAGCTGGCGTGCTTGTGCGGCGTTCTCGGCCAGGGACACGCTATGTCCCTCGTCATTGAGGATCTCGGACAACAACTCCCGGATCCCCATCTCATCATCAACGACCAGAATACTCGCCATACCCAACTCACTCTCGCACGTGCCGCACCGGCGCCGGCGTATCGCTCATCGGTGCCAACGCGGGGAATATAAGGGATACGCGCGCACCACAGACGCGCCCTTCCGACAGCCGGTTCTGGATTTCGATCCGCGCGTGATGTTCTTCCGCGATCTTCTTCACCACCGCGAGGCCCAGACCGGTTCCGCGCGACTTGGTGGTGACATAGGGTTCGAACGCCCGGGCGAGGATTTTCTCACCGAAGCCCGGCCCATTGTCGCTCACGCTCAAACGAACACGCGTCGGGGCCGCGGCATTGGCTGCGAGCACCTCGGTGCGGATGCGCACATGCCGCTCGGGTTGTGCCGCAACCGCGTCGATCGCGTTCTGCAGCAGGTTGTGGATCACCTGGCGCAACTGTGCGGCATCGGCGAGGACCTCCGGCAGGTCGGCCGCGAGATCGGCCTGGACCAGCGGATGCTCGTCCGGACTCAGGCCGTCTCCGACAGCCATGGTGGCGTACAGGTTGAGCACGTCGCCGATCAACGCGTTGAGGTTCATCGGCCTGGGCTGCGCGCCCGGCTGACGCGCGTAGTCGCGGAAGGCGTTGACCATGTGCTGCATGGCCTGGACCTGGTTGACGATGGTCGTCGTGCTCCGCTGCAGCATGTCGCGGTCCGCGCCTTCGAGCTTGCTCGCCAGTTTCATCTGCAGCCGTTCGGCCGAGAGCTGGATCGGGGTGAGCGGATTCTTGATCTCGTGCGCGAGGCGGCGCGCGACCTCGGCCCATGCGATCGACCGCTGCGCCGAGATGACCTCGGTGATGTCGTCGAACACCACCACCGACGCGCGCTGCGCGGGCAACGCCAGGTTGGCGCCGCGGACCAGCAGGGTGATGCTCGCATCGCTGCCGGGCGGCGTGTACTCGATCTGCTGCAGCCAATGCGGCCCCGCGCCGCCGCTGTCCTGCGGTTCGAGTTCGGCGAACGCGGTGGCGATGGTCGCTCCGAATGCGCCGAGCTCGGGATGGTTCTGCAGCGGCTGGCCGATGAGTCCCTGCAGCGGTGCGCGCAGCAACCGCGTCGCGCTCGGATTGGCCAGGGTCAGCTTCTGGTCGCCGTCGAGGACGAGCACGCCGGTACTGAGGTTGTCGAGCACGCTCTGCAGGTAGGCACGCGACGCCTCGAGCGCCTGCTGGTTGAACTGCGCCTGCGCCCGCGCTTCGGCAAGCTGCCCGGTCATGTCGTTGAACGAGCGGATCAGCACGCCGAGTTCGTCGTTGCGATGCAGCGCCGGCTTCTGCCGCAGATCGCCGCCGGCGACGGCCTTCATGCCGTCGGCAAGCAGCAGCAGCGGCTTGGCGAGCTGGTTGCCCATGATCACCGCGAGCAGCACGGCCAGGAACACGGCGAGGAACAAGGTCAGCGTCAGCGTCGAGATGTACATGCGCTTGAGGCCCTGCCGGCCCAGCGCGCGCTCCTGGTATTCACCATAGGCGCGCTGCACCTCCAGCGCGCTGCTGGAGATGGCGTCCGGCACCTTCTGGATGAGCTGCAGGTAGCGGCCGTGCCCGGGGAGGACGAAGTTGCGCGACGGCAGGCTGATCACCACCCGCAGCCGCAGCGACTGCGGGTGCTCGTCGGCACCGTCGTCCCCGCCTTCGATGTCCGCGAGCGATCCCATGGTGCGCAGCTGGCGCATCGCGGTCGGTCCCGGCAGATCGGGAACCAGCGCGAACGGGTTGCCCCCCGCCGTCACCAGCACCGAGCCGTTGCCATCG
>JAKAIB010000275.1 GCA_021814605.1 Pseudomonadota bacterium
TCGTCGGCGGCGGCGATGACCTCGGCGTCGCGCATCGAGCCGCCGGGGTGGATCACTGCGGAAATGCCGGCCCGCGCGGCGTTGTCGATGCCGTCGCGGAAGGGGAAGAAGGCGTCGGAGGCCATCACCGAGCCGGGCACGTCCAGCCCGGCATGTTCGGCCTTGATCGCGGCGATGCGCGCCGAGTTGACCCGGCTCATCTGCCCGGCGCCCACGCCCACCGTCGCGCTGTCCTTGGCGTAGACGATGGCGTTGGACTTGACGAACTTGGCCACCCGCCAGGCGAACTGCAGGTCGCGCATCTCGACTTCGGTCGGGGCGCGCCGGCTGACCACCTTGACCTCGCCCGACAGCGCCAGGTCGGCGTCCTGCACCAGCAGTCCGCCGTTGACCCGCTTGTAGTCGAGCCGCGCGCCGGGCTGCGCCGGCCACTGTCCGCATTCGAGCAGCCGGACGTTCTTCTTCGCGGCGCAGATGTCGATCGCCGCCTGCGACACCTTCGGGGCGATGATCACCTCGACGAACTGGCGGTCGACGATGGCCTGCGCGGTCGCGCCGTCGAGCTCGCCGTTGAAGGCGATGATGCCGCCGAAGGCCGACTCGGGATCGGTCTTGTAGGCGCGGTCGTAGGCGGCGAGCAGCGACGTGCCGTACGCGACGCCGCAGGGGTTGGCGTGCTTGACGATGACGCAGGCGGGAGCGGCGTCGAACTGCTTGACGCATTCCAGCGCGGCGTCGGCGTCGGCGATGTTGTTGTAGGACAGTTCCTTGCCCTGCAGCTGGCGGGCGGTGGCGATGCTCGCCTCGCGCGCGCCCGCCTCGACGTAGAACGCCGCGCCCTGGTGCGGGTTCTCGCCGTAGCGCAGGTCCTGCTGCTTGACGAAGCCGAGGTTGAGCTGCCCCGGATACGCGGCGCGGGATCCGTCGGCCTGCAGCCCCGACAGGTAGTTGGAGATCGCCGCGTCGTAGTGGGCGATGCGGTTGAACGCGGCGACCGCCAGGCGGAAGCGCGTGGCGTCGCCCACCTTGCCGGCGGCGCGCAGTTCAGCCACCACCACCGCGTAGTCGGCAGAATCGGTCACCACCGCGACATGCCGGTAGTTCTTCGCGCCCGAGCGCACCATGGCCGGCCCGCCGATGTCGATGTTCTCGATCGCCTCGTCCAGGGTATGCGGCTTGGCGACCGTGGCCTCGAAGGGATAGAGGTTGACGCACAGGATGTCGATGGCGGGCAGGTCGTGCGCCTCGGTCTGTGCCACGTGCTCGGGCAGGTCGCGCCGCGCGAGCAGCCCGGCATGGACTTTCGGATGCAGCGTCTTGACCCGGCCGTCGAGCATCTCGGGAAAGCCGGTGTAGTCGGCGACCTCGGTCACCGGCAGGCCGGCGTCGCGCAGCATCTTGGCGGTGCCGCCGGTGGACAGCAGACGCACGCCCAGGGCATGCAGGTCGCGGGCGAAGTCGAGCACGCCGGTCTTGTCGGAAACGGAAATCAGGGCTTGCATGATGCGGTCGGGATGGGAAGGGGAAGACGGCGGATTGCGCTGGCCGGAACCGTTCGCCGCGCTACAGCAGTTTGTGCTCGGCGAGCTTCTTGCGCAGGGTGTTGCGGTTGATGTCGAGCCAGCGCGCGGCGAGCGACTGATTGCCGTCGGCATGGCGCATCACGGTGGCCAGCAGCGGCTTCTCCACCGCCTGCATCACCATGGCGTGGATGCGGTCGGGCTCGGAGCCGCCGAGGTCGCGGAAATACGTTTCGAGGCTCTCGACCACGCACTGTTCGAGGGTCTTGTGTCGGGTGTTCATCGGAAGCTTTCGCGGTCCATGTCTCGTCTTCAGGCCGCGGCCGCCAGCGGATCGAGGAAGTCGCGCAGCGCCGCCAGCTGCTCGGCGGCGCTGCCCAGGGTGTTGAACTGCCGGCGGAAGGCGATGCCGCCGGGCAGCCGCTCGACGTACCAGCCGACATGCTTGCGCGCGCTGCGCACCCCGACCGCCTCGCCGTACAGCGCATAGTGGTCGTCGAGATGATCGAACAGCCATTCGCCCCATTGCGCGGGCGGCGGATCGGCCGGCAGCGCGCCGTCGGCGAGGAAGCGCGCGACCTGGCCGAACAGCCAGGGCCGCCCGAGCGCGGCGCGGCCGATCATGACCGCGTCGGCGCCGGTCGCATGCAGCACCGCGGCGGCCTTGTGCGGCGAATCGATGTCGCCGTTGGCGACCACCGGGACGGAGACGCGGCGCTTGACCTCCGCGATGGTGTCGTATTCGGCCTCGCCGCCGTAGCCCTGCTCGCGGGTGCGGCCGTGCACCACCAGCATCGCCGCGCCGGCCGCCTCGGCCAGCCGGGCGATGCGCGGGGCGTTGCGCGCCGCGTCGCACCAGCCGGCGCGCATCTTCAGCGTCACCGGCGCGTCGAACGGCCGTGCCGCCGCGACGGCGGCCTCGACCAGCCGGGCGGCGAGATCCTCGTCCTGCATCAGCGCCGACCCGGCCCAGCGGTTGCACACCTTCTTCGCCGGGCAGCCCATGTTGATGTCGATGACATGGGCGCCGCGTTCGAGGTTGTAGCGGGTCGCCGCGGCGATGTCGTCCGGCTCGGTGCCGACGATCTGCACCGCCACCGGCGCCGCCTCGCCGTCGTGATTGGCGCGGCGCGAGGTCTTCAGCGTGTCGCGCAGTTCGGGCCGTGACGTGACCATCTCGCTGACGCAGTAGCCCGCACCGAGCTGGCGCGCCAGCCGGCGGTAGGGCCGATCGGTCACCCCGGCCATCGGCGCGGCGAACACCCGATTCGGCAGCACGAAGCGGCCGAGCTGCAGCGGCGCGCCCCACGCCGCCGGCCGGGCGCCATCCGCGACTGCGGCAGGCGCGGCGGACGTCTCGGAGCGGGGTGAGGGAAACGGCATGGGTGGGGATTCCGGCGGCGACGCCGGACCGGCGCCGCTGCCGCTTTTTTGTGCAGGCCGCCGATTCTATGCCCCCCGCCCGGCCGGGCGGCAGCGGCCGAGCCGGGTCCGCCCGCTCCCGCGATCGAGCAGCTCAGCGCGCCGCGGCCGGCGCTGCCGTGACCGTGCCGGGCGCGACGCCCAGCCAGCGCTGCAGGTCGTCCGGCACCAGCGGGAACACCGCATGCGGATGGCCCGCGGCGGCCCAGATGCGGTCGAAGCGCCAGAGGCTGGCGTCGATCAGCGCGATCGGCGGATTGCGGTGACCGACCGGGCTGACGCCGCCGATGGCGAAGCCGGTCGCGGCGCGGACGAAGTCGGCGTCGGCACGCGCCAGCCGGCCCACCTGCGCCGCCACGGCGTGCTCGTCCACCCGCCGGTCGCCGGCGCAGACCACCAGCACCGCGCGGTCGCTCTCGGCATGCCGGAACACGATGGACTTGGCGATCTGCCCGAGCGAGACGCCCAGGGCGTCGGCCGCCTGCTGCGCGGTACGCGCCGCGGCGTCGAGCATCACCGGCATCTCGGCGTGCCGCAGTTCGCGCAACGTCGCGGCGACGCGCGCGACCGAGTCGGGATAGGAAACGGATTCGGTGGAGGACGACATGTGCAGGATTGCAGGGCGATTGCGCTCACGCCGCGCAGGCCGCGGACTCTCCGGCCTGCGCGGCCCATTTCGCCAGCAGCGCCTTGCCGGC
>JAKAIB010000036.1 GCA_021814605.1 Pseudomonadota bacterium
TAGTTGCCGTAGACGCCGGCGAACACGCCCACCGGGCGGTCGGTGGCGTCGGGCGCGTACCCGGCACTTTCCAGACATTCCCAGGCGACTTCGAGCATCACCCGGTGCTGGGGATCGAGCAGCGCCGCCTCGCGCGGGGAGATGCCGAAGAAGCTGTTGTCGAACAGATCGTGACCGTCGATCACGCCGCGGGCTCGGACGTAGTTGGCGTCGGCCAGCAGTTCCGGCGCGATTCCCTGCGCGAGCTGGGTTTCGGTGAAGTGGGTGATGCCGTCGACTTCGTCGAGCAGGTTGCGCCACAGCGCATCGACCGAAGCCGCGCCGGGGAAACGTCCGGCCGCGCCGATGATGGCGATCGGCGCATGCCTCGGGTCGGCGTCGCCCCGGCCTCTGCGGACCGTCCCGGCGCTGCGAAAGCGCGTGTCCTGCGGGCGGTCGCCGTCGAGGATGGGGGCGATCTCGGTCGCCGCCGGGTGGGCGAAGATCGCCGCGGTGCTCAGGGGCCGGCCGGACCGTTCGCGCACCGATCGCGCCAGTTGCACCGCCTGCAGCGACGTTCCGCCCAGATCGAAGAACGAATCGCGCCGACCGACTGTGTCGATCCCGAGCAGGTCGGCGATGCAGTCGCAGACCAGCGCCTCGGTCGCCCCGCGCGGCGCTTCGAATGGCACTTCGAGGTCCGGGCGTCTCGAGTCTGGCGCCGGCAGCGCCTTGCGGTCGACCTTGCCGTTCGGGGACAGCGGAAACCGGTCGAGCAGCATGAAGACGCTCGGCACCATGTAGTCGGGAACCACGCGGCTGAGTTGGGCACGGAGGGTCGTGGCGGTCGTCGCCTGCGCCGGATCCACGAGCACATGGGCGACGAGGCGGGTTTCGCCGCCGGGGCGCGCCTGCCCGGACACGACTGCGTCCTTCACGCCGTCGAGACTGCGCAGCCGGTCTTCGATCTCGCCGGGTTCGATGCGAAAGCCGCGGATCTTGAGCTGGAAGTCGCTCCGGCCGAGATAGGCGATCTGCCCGTCGGGAAGGGCCCGGCCCAGGTCGCCGGTGCGATAGATCCGGCCCAGTTCGGGATGCGCGATGAAGCGCTCCGCCGTCAACTCGGGGCGGTCGAGGTAGCCCAACCCGACGCCGACGCCGCCGATGACAATCTCTCCGACGACACCGGGCGCGACGGGCCGCAGCGCCGCGTCCACGACGGCGAGCCGCACCCGCGGGACGGCCGCGCCGATTGGCGGCTGGCCGAAGTCATAGCGCGACCAGTCGGGATCGACGCGGTGGAAGGCGGACACATCGGCGCACTCCGTCGGCCCGTAGCTGTTGACCAGCTCGATCTGCGGGTACTCGGCGTGCATGGCCTGCAGTCGCTGCAGGTGGATCGGCTCGCCGCCGAGGAACACCCGCCGCAGCGAGTGCAGCGACCCGGACGGTGCACCGTCCACCAGTGCCGTGAACATGCTGGGCGTGAGGTTGAGCAGGGTCACGCCTTCGCGGGCGATGCAGTCGGCCACCAGCGCCGGATCGAACACCTCCTGGTCGGACAGCACCAGCCGGCCGCCGACCAGCAGGGGGGCGAACAGGTTCTTCTGCGTCAGGTCGAAGCTGGGCGACGTGACCACCAGCGCGACATCCGACGCATCCAGCCCGAACTCGTCGATGTACCAGTCCAGCAGATTGGCAAAGCCGATCTGGTGATTGACAGCGCCTTTGGGCCGGCCTGTGGAGCCGGACGTGTAGATGACGTAGATCGGATCCTGCGGCTGCGGATCGCCGTTGACGGCAGCGTCGGCGCCGCGCCCGCCGGTGCCGCCGTCGTCCTCCGGCGCGAGGACGGGCACCGAAACCGCTGTCGGAGCCAGCGTTCCGATCACTGCCGCGGGACGGCAGTCCGCGAACAGATACGCCAGCCGCTCCGCCGGATAGGCCGGATCCACCGGGACGTAGGCGGCTCCGGTCTTGAGGATGCCGAGCAGGGCGACGATCAGTTCGGCGCTGCGGGGAAGGCTGACGGCGACGCGGTCGCCCGGCCGGATGCCCTGACGTTGCAGCCGGGCGGCGAGGCGGCTTGCGCGCGCGTCGAGCTCACCATAGGTCATCTGCCGGTCGCCGTGAACGAGCGCGACACGGTCGGGGAAGGTCCTTGCGGCCGCGTCGAAGCGGCGGTGCAGCAGGTCGGTGCGGGGAGCGGCGGACATGGAGCGGGCGATGATGGGAGCGGGTTCAATCGATCGGGCACTGACCCGACTGGCGAGTCGGGGCCGCGCTGGGCAACGTGCCGCGATGCCAGGTCACCTCTGGCGCGGCTGGCCGACTGGCGCTCCGCCGCGAAGGACACGACCGGTCGGTCCGCGGGGGCAGGGCCCCGACGGGGCGCGCTGTATCGAGATGAATCGGTGATGTGGACACGAATGCTCCCTCCTGTGCTCCCGTACCCTTCGCCGAGAACGGCGACAGCGGCCTCGAGGTGCTGGTGCACTTTCTCCTCGTGCCGATCCGGGTTGGAGACGGCTGAAAGTCTATGGGGCCGATCTCGCGATTTGTCCCCCCTGAATGGATACGGAACCGGATCCCGTGCTGTTCTTTCAGCAGATTCGTGAAGGAGTTGGCAATCTGCCGGCGTGCAGGGGCGGCGTTCGACGGACGATTCGACCCGCTGGCCGGGCGGCCCCCCGCGATGGCGTGGCGCGAGCGGGACAGACGACCAGGCGCCGTGACTCAGCTGCAGCGCCCCGATTCGGCATGGCGCGGCTTTCCCGCCCCTGCCGCGGCGCATTCGCCGTCAGAAGCTGGACGCCGCCTTGTTTTCCCGCTGGATGATTTCCTGCATCGCTGCCACGGTCCGGTCGACCGTGTCCCGCAAATCGCCGAGCAGCCGATTCTTGTCGGAATCGAGAACGTCGTCGTCGGCGCGCATGATGGCCGCAGCGATGTTGGCCAGGCGGATCGCGCCGGTTTCCGAAGCGACGCTCTTGAGCGCGTGCGCCGCGTCCCGGACGTCCTCCAGGGATCCCTTGTGCCACGCCAGGCCCAGCCGATCGGCCGAGTGCGCGATGTCGTCGGCCGCCCGGCTGAGCATGCCGACGAGGAAGTCGGCCGTCTGGCCGACCGCGCGCAGTCGGCCGATGGCGGTGGCGTCGATATAGACCACGGACACGGCGCGCAGCCGGCCGGGTGGCGCGCTGGCGGCCTCGGTGCGTGCGGTGGGCATCACGCCTTGGCGGTCGGTATCGGAATGGGCGTCGCGCCGTACCTGAGCGGCCGCAGCGAGCACGGCGCCGCGCAGGCTTTCGATTCGAACCGGCTTCGTCAGTACGCCGAGGGCTCCGGTGGCATTGAGCTTCTCGGCGGTGATGCGCGTCGCATCGGCGGTCAGGAACCAGGCAGGCACGGGATTCGAGCGACCCATGCGATAGATCTGCAGCACCTCGGCGCCGGTCATGGTGCCGAGGTTGTAGTCGAGGATCAGCATGTCGAAATCGTCGTGATCCGACAGAATCCCCAGGGCGACTTCGCCGCTGGACGCGGTCACGACGACGTGGCCGTCCTGTTGCAGAAGTTCCTTGAGCAGGAAGAGGTTGGTGGAGTTGTCATCGACCAGCAGGATGCGCAGCACGCCCGTGGTGCGGGGCGCGTTCGTGGTCGGTGCGGGCAGTTCGGCATGGTCGGCCGGCGCCTGGGTGGGGCGTTGCGACGTCTGTCGTGGCGCGACCGACCGTTCGGCCTTCTTCATGGGCAGATCGAACCAGAACTGGCTGCCGCCGTCGACTGAACTGGATACCCGAAGGGTGCCTCCCATGAGTTCGACTGCCTGCTGGCTGATGGCCAGGCCCAGCCCCGACCCTTCGCGGCTTGCCGCCCCCGGTATCTTGACCTGCACGAAGGGCTTGAAAATGTCGGCCTGTCGGTTGGCGGGAATGCCGATGCCGGTGTCCTGCACCCGGAACCGCACCAGGTATTCCTCGGCGGTCTCGGACATCAGCATGACATTGATGGTGACACCTCCGACATCGGTGAACTTCACCGCGTTGCCGGCGAGATTGATCAGCACGCGGGAGAGCCATCGTCCGTCGGCGATCACCGGCCCGACGATCCGGGGATCGACGATGGCATGAAAGTACAGCCCCTTGATCTTGGCGTGACTCTCGAGCGAAGCCCGAACGACCTCGATCTGTTCGTCGAGCAGCTGCGGACCCGTGTCCAGTTCCATCTTGCCGAAGGTGAGCCGGCTCTGGTCGATCAGGTCGTTGATGTCGCCCAGGAGGTGCTCGCTGAGCTTCAGGATGGTGCCTGTCAGCATGCGTTCGCGATCGGTGCTGACTTCCGCCGCCAGCAACTCGGCTGCATTCGAGATTCCGCCCAGCGGGGTGCGCAGTTCATGGCTGACGCGTGCGAGCAGTTCGCTCTTCGCGCTGGTCTGCTTCTCGGCGAACTGGATCGCGGCGCGGAACTGGCGGGTCAGCTGGCCGGCGTACCAGGGAACGATGATCATGCCCAGGACGACCGATCCCCAGACGACGATATGGTCGGCCCAGTAGGGCGACACCACGGGAACGGCGCAGGCGAAGGCGAGGGACACCCCGTTCGAGATGCGCAGGATGGCACGCTTGCCGGTCCGCATTCCATAGCCGATGGACGCGAAGTTGAAGAGCGGCGTGAACAGGATGCCGTAAGGCCCGGTGACCAGGATCCAGCCGAACAGGAAAGCCGCATCGAAGAATGCGGTCACCGTCAGGGCGCGGTCGGAGGGCGCCTTGCTCTTGTGCTGCAGCGTGTAGTAGGTCACCGCGGCGTAGAGCAGGTGGAGCGACGCGAGCGTGGCGCGCTCGTACGTCTGCCATCCCAGCGCCGTGCCGATGCTCAGCCACAGCCCGGTCAGCACGCAGACCATCACGAGCCGCAGCTTTGCCTGCTGGCGCAGCGCGAACTGGGAGTCGAACTTGAAGGTGCTGTCCATTGCACGGGCTGGCTATGATGGGATCGGTATCAACAGGCAGTCGCGGTTCTGTCCAGCCGGATATTCCGCGCGCGGCTCGGCAGCAAATGCTGCTGGACGGTCCGTGGCGCCTCTTTTCGGGAATCTCACTCGATGCAAGAAGTCGCGATTACAGGAATCGGGGTCATCTCCCCTCTCGGGATGGATCCGCAAGCAGTTGCCGACAGCCTGCTCCGGAAGCGCTCGGGAATCGGCGCGCTGGATCTGCCGGGTCTGGGTCGGCCCTTCCCGGTCGCGGCGGTTCCCGGCGACTTCGAGGAACCGTTCACGAAGATGGAACGACCGTTTCTTGATCGTATTGCGCGGATGTCGGTGCTGGCAGCGCGGCAAGCCAGCGAGCAGGCCGGTTTTGCCAACTATTCCACATTTTCCGAACGTGCCGGTGTCTTCTTCGGGACCGGGCGCGGCGGAGTGATGACGGAGTGGGAGGCGTCGCGGGTCTTTTACGAGGATGTATCGCGCCAGGCCAAGCCCTACGTGCTGATGGCCTCGATGGCCAACGCCGCCACCTCGCAGATTTCGATCCGGCAACAGATTTTCGGTCCCACGGCCACGCATACCTCGGCGTGTTCGTCGTCAGGGTCGGCCATCATCGATGCCTGCAGGTACATTCAGGCCGGCCAGCTCGACGTGGCTCTGGCGGGAGGCGGCGAAGCCACTCTGGCGGACATCTTCCTTCGGCAGTGGGAGGGGTTGCGGGCCGTGGCGGAAGTCGCCGAGGATCCCGCCACCAGTTGCCGGCCGTTTGCCAAGGAGCGCACCGGCCTGGTGCTCGGGGAGGGGAGCGTGTTTTTCGTGCTGGAATCGGTCGAGCATGCACGGTCGCGCGGCGTGGAAATCCTCGCGTTTGTCTCCGGCTATGGCATCGCATCCGATGCCCACCACATCGGCGCACCGCACGCGCGCGGACAAGTCGCGGCGATGCGCGCGGCGTTGCGTTCGGGAGGGCTGACACCGGCTGACCTGGACTACATCAATGCGCACGCCACCGGCACGCGCGGCGGAGACCCGGTGGAGATCGCCGCGATCCGTGACGTGATCGGCGAGGAGGCCGCGCGCATCCCGGTGAGTTCGACCAAGGCGTTGCACGGCCATCTGCTCGGCGCCGCGAGCGCGATGGAAATGCTGGTGTGCGTACTGGCCGCTCGCGGACGGTTCGTTCCCGCGACGGCGCATCTGTCCGAGGTGTCGCCGGACTGCCAGGGCGTCGTTCACGTCCAGGAAACTCTGCGCGACCGATCGATCCGCTATGCCATGAGCATGTCGGCCGGCTTCGGTGGCACCAATGTCGCGCTGATCGTGCGTTCGGGCGATATTGGGTGAACTGGGTGACTGATTCCAGACGCGGCGCGGACCAGTCGGCGCCAGTCGGCGTCAACACGACGACGCATCGCGGGCGATGTTGACGGCATGCCTGGCGCCGGGAAGCGCGCAGAGGCTGCAGTGGCTCGGCGACGGCGAGATCTGCGATGGCAGAGAAATCGCAGGCGCAAAGGTCTGCACCACGCCACGGTCAACGAACTGCTGCGGTTGACGCTGCTGGCATCCGCCATCATTCAGGTGATCCTGGCCTCGGGCCTCGCCCGAGGCCAGGTGGAATCAGTGATCAGTGGAAAACCGGGATCGGCTTCAGACCATCCTTGATTTCGGTCTGGCGCAGGTTCTGGATGGCCCCGTCCAGATCGAGCATGAACATCGCCCGGACGATTGCGTAGTAGCGCAGGCGGCGCGCGACCGTGTCATCGGGGTCGGCTTGTACGCGCGTGCTCAGACCCTGCTGGCGGGACATGAGCCCGTAGTGATCCTTGAGTTCCACGACCGCCCAGGCCGTGGATACGCCGGAATTGACGAACTGGTCCGACGAGATCGCGAAGGCGATGTCGTTGGCCTTGAGGAAATCGGCGAAATGGTTAAACCGCTGGCAGTCAGCGTCGGAGATTGGCGGATCGGGCAGACTCGGATCGTTGATGATCGCCTGCGTGCCGGGGTCCGTGTTGGACCGGTAGTGAAAGTCGCAGGCCATCGCACGGGTGGCCGTGGCGAGCATAAGAACGAACCCAGCAAGCACCGCGGGCTTGAGAAGACTGTGCAGTTTCAAGAAGCGCCTCCTTCGACAGATGACTGAACGCACGCGAGACGCTGCCCTGGGGCGCGCCGCGGGCCGCGAACCATCCCGCGGCGCCGGCATGTTACAACTTCGGGCCGGGCGGGACTCCGACTGTTGCGACGGGGGCACGCCTCCAGGTGTGGGGTGAATCCAAATCGTCGGCTGGGGGCGAAAGCCCGAACTGACCACCGTACGCCCGGTTCTACTTCATTCACTCCGGGAGTCAACGGACCAATTCGAACCCGATGGACAAAGAAAAAGCCGCAAGATCTTGATTTCTCTTGATCTTGCGGCCTTTGGCGGTCCTATGCGGACCTATTGATGGTGGAGCCGGGGGGAATTGAACCCCCGTCCGCAAATACTCCACAGCAGGATCTACGTGCTTAGTATCGCCGTTTGATTCTGACCTCGGTGACGCGGGCGTACGCGCTTCGACCGAGGCGATCCGCTGGATTTAATGTCGAGCCACGCGGCGCGAATCGACACGAGCCAATGTGAATGACCTCGCAGGTGTTGCCACCCCGGCCCATCGGCCAACCGTTGCGAGGCTCACCGGGTTTAAGCGGCGAGAGCGTACGAAGAGTCGTTCGCAGTTACTTTGTTTCCAGTGGTTTATCGAGCGTACTGGGGCTCGGCATGCACCTGTCTGCTTTGCTATCCACGTCGAAACCGGGTCGGCCCCTTGTGTGGTGGCGATTCTACGTCGGGAATCCGTCGTCGATGTCGCCTGATCCTGAAATGAGGCCGGCATCCAGCAATTCAAGGGGATGGCCGATGATGGCGTCGGCGTCCCACGATCGGGGTTCGCTTCGGCCGCAATAGCCATACGCCGCGGCGACCGCCCGCATGCCGGCGGCACGGGCCGCCTGGATGTCGCGCTGATCGTCGCCCACGTAGACACAACGCCCGGGTGCGTGCCCGAGCAGTGCGGCGGCATGCAGCAGCGGGTCCGGGGCTGGCTTGGGGCGAGCGGTCGTATCACCGGAGACGATGCATCGCGGCGGATTGGGCCACGGCAGTCGCTCGACCAGCGGCGCGGTATAGGCGGCCAGCTTGTTGGTGACGATGCCCCACGGGATGCCTTGCTCATGCAGTTGCGCGAGCAGCGCGTCGACGCCGTCGAACAGTCGTGTGTGCGTATCGATCGCCGCCAGGTAATGCGCGAGAAACACATCCCTCAGCGCCGGAAAGCGCGGATCGTCGCCGCCCACACCCATTCCCACCTGCAGCAGCCCGCGCGCGCCGTGCGATGCCATTGGCCGCAGGACGTCCAGCGGCAGCGGAACCATGCCGTGGTCGACGCGGACCCGGTTGAGTGCAGCAGCGAGGTCGGGTGCCGTGTCGGCCAGCGTGCCGTCCAGGTCGAACAGGCAGGCGGTGACGCGCAGTCCGGCACTCATATGGCACTGCGGCGCAGCGCCATCAGATAGTTCACGTCGGGTTCGCCGCCAAGTCGCACTGTCTGCGACAGGGGGTTGTACTCCATGCCGGTGATGTCGACGAGGTCCAGCCCGGCTGCCCGCGCCGGGGTGGCAATCTCGGCCGGGCGCAGGAAGCGGGCGAAATCGTGCGTTCCGCGCGGCACCAGGCGCAGCAGATATTCGGCGCCGACGATCGCCAGCACGAAGGACTTCCAGTTGCGGTTGATGGTCGAGAGAAAGACCCAGCCGCCGGGCCTGACGAGCTGGGCGCAGGCGCGGACGATCGATGCCGGATCCGGGACATGCTCGAGCATTTCCATGCAGGTGACGACATCGAATTGCCCCGGCGCTTCCGTCGCAAGACGCTCGGCGCTGATCAGCCGGTAGTCGATGCCGAGGCCCGAATCGAGGGCATGCAGCCGGGCGACCTGAAGCGAGGCGTCCGCAAGATCGATTCCCGTCACTCGCGCACCGGATGCGGCCATCGCCTCGGCCAGGATGCCGCCGCCGCAGCCGATGTCGACGACGCGGCGATCGGCCAGCGCCACGTGGTCGAGTATCCACTGCAATCGGACCGGATTGAGTTGGTGCAGCGGACGGAATTCCCCGTCCTTGTCCCACCAGCGGTGGGCGAGGGCACTGAATTTGTCGATCTCGGCGGCTTCGACGTTGGTATCCATGATGTGGTGATGCGGGTGGATCGAGGTATTGCCGTGATGGTAAGGATTCCGAGCCGGGTCGCGCGGTTCCGGATTCCTCCAGAAAAGAAAAAGCCCCGCGGCGCGGGGCTTGATCGGAGAGCCGGGCGGCTCTTACTTGGTGACCATGTGGGTCCCAACGACCTCGACCACCGTGCGGCGGTTCGGAGCCTGGCACTCGACGCGCTTCTTGAAGGTGCCCTTGCAGCTCTTCGGATCGACGCGGAAGTCGGTCTTGCCCTTGCCTTCGACATAGATGCGCTTGGCTTCGATGCCCTTGCTCACCAGATAGGCCTTGACGGCTTCGGCGCGACGGACCGACAGCTTCTGGTTGTACGGCACGCTGCCGAAGCTGTCCGTGTAGCCGGTGGCGATCACGACTTCCAGATTGATGTCCTTGATCTTGGAAGCCAGATCATCGAGCTTTTCCTTGCCGGCGGGCAGGAGGACAGCCTTGTCGAACTGGAAGAAGGCATCGGCGGAATAGGTCACCTTTTCGCTCACCGGCACGGGAGCGGGCGCAGGAGTCGGAGCCGGTGCGGCAGCCGGGGCGGGCGCCGGGGCCGGAGCGGGAGCCGGGGCCTTGGCGACGATCGCGCCGTCGCAACCCTGAGCCGCGGTGGCGGGCGTCCAGAAACCGTCACGCCAGCACAACTGGTCGTTGCCGTTGCGCCAGACCAGGCCCGACGAGTTCGTCCAGTTGTCGATGTTGGTCGACTGCGCATGCGCAACAGTCAGGCTCGAAAACGCGACGAAGGCGATTCCAAACAATTTCGCGAACTTCCCGGTGTGATTCATGTTTTTTTCCTTTCAGTCGTGAACCATTCATCGCAGATGCCACTGCGTGCCTCAATGATAGGCGAGAAGCCGGAGTCGAAACGCTCGTTTTGCGCTGCGGCAAGAACCAGCCATCGCTGTTTGATCCGTAATCGATTGTGCCACAGTGCTGATGACGTTCAACCACAAGGATCCGCGTTTTTGGATCTGTCGCCGCAGCGCATTTCAACCGTTGCGCGATCGCAACGCGCCATTCCCAATGCCCCGATCCTGTCGGCACCTCCGTCTCGGGATCGCGCGCATCCGCAGCACACGATGCCGGCTGGCGAAGCATTCGGCGCTGACCTACGTGGCCCAGATGCGCGGCGCGCAGGGGGGGAGATTCCAGGCGATCCGACGCCATGCGGCCCAAACTGTCCGCAGCAACGTGGCGAGTGGCTCGACGCGATCGGCGATCGCGCGCAGGACGACGATCTGCGGGTGGGGCGAGGTGGCGCCGCTGGGGAATGCCGGAGCGGGCGCGGCGAAATGGCGCGCTGCCTCGAGCAGCGCGTCGCGTCGCTCCGCAGGAATCGGCACTCCGCAGGCGTGGACCAGGGTGGCGACGGCGCCATGATGGTGCATTCCGCCCGGGCTGTTGAGCAGCGTGTGGTCACCTGCGGCGATCTGTCCGCGCTCGAGCCACAGCCCCGGAAATTCGAGGTGCTGGGTGAACCGGCCGATGTCGAACATGGCGCCGCTGGCCGGAAGGCCAAGTCCGACCAGATCCCAGGCGAACATTTCGGCGCCAGGCGCCAGCACGAAGCGGCTGCGGTTCTCGGCGTCGCAACCGCGGTAGGCCAGCGTCTCCAGCGGCAGCCACTCCAGCCGGGCATCGGCTTCGAGGTGCGCGTCGACCGTCTGGGTGGCGCGGGCTCCGGTGCTGCGATAGAAGCGCGTCGCGCCGGGCGTTGTCAGCAGGGCGTGCGCGCCCCGGCCGACGCGTGCGGCGATCGCCACCGTGTCGCCGCCGACCAGACCGCCCGGCGGGTGAACCAGCACCTGGTGGCAGACACGGGCCGATTCCGGGTAGAGGCTGGCGAGGATGCGCAGGTCACCGAGGTGGCGGTGTTGCACCGTCGTCCGATCGCGGTCAGGGTCGAGCGCAAAGTGCAGTTCGAGGGATGAATGCCGGGAGGACGTCGATACAGGCGGTGCGGTCATCATGAACCGGGCGCTAACAAGAATCGTGCCACGGCCTGCCGGAGCGGCGCGCCATCACGACGTCGCGTCGGTCGGCGTGCGTGGTTTGTAGCCCTGGTCCAGGATGCGCACCCAGACGGCGCGCTTCTCGGCGGGCGGCATGCCGATCCAGCGCGCCACCTCGTCGATGGTGCGCAGGCAACCGCGGCAGACGTCGTCGAACCCGGTCGAGCACAGGCCGACGCAGGGCGACCCGATGGAGTCGGGAGGTGGCTGGTCGCTCACGGGGCGGTCGATCGGCATCGGTGCGGCGGCCTCACCCGAGCCACTTGTCCATGATCGCCTTGAACTGGCCCGATCCGATTTCCAGGTGCAGCCACTGATCGACGAAGTTCTGGAACGGCAGGTCGTCGCGCGGTAGCAGGTAGGCCTTTTCGCCGAAGGTGAACGGATGGCCGGGATGGACGGCGCAGAGTTGCGGGTGCAGTTTGTGCTGCAGCCGCGTTTCGGTGCCGTCGGTGATCATCACGTCCGCCTTGTCGTCGACGATCTGCTGGAAGATCGTGTTGTTGTCTGGGTAGACCTCGACCTTGGCGGTGTGGATGTGCGCGGCAACGAACTGCGCGTTGGTGCCGCCGGGGTTGACGATCACCCGCACGCCGGGCTGGTCGATCTGCTGCAGCGTCTGGTACTTGTCCACGTCTGCGCAGCGGACGATCGGCGTCTTGCCGTCGACCAGGTAATGGGTGCTGAACGCGGCGACCTTCTGGCGGGCCAACGTCACCGAGATGCCGCCCATCGCGATGTCGCACTTGCCGGCGGTGAAGTCGGACATCAACGTCGGCCAGGTCGTCTTGACGAACTCGGCCTTCACACCCAGCGCCTTGGCGAGCGACTGGGCCTGGTCGATGTCGATCCCGGCGTAGGTGCCATCGGGCTGCAGAAAGGTGAATGGGCGATAGTCGCCCGTGGTGCAGACCCGCAGCACCCCGGCCTGCTGGATGCGGTCGAGCGCGGATGCCGGCTCGGCGGCAATGGCACGGTTGGCCGCGGCCGGCAGCGCCACGGCCAGCGCCAGCGCCGCGCCGGCCGCGAGCTGTCGCCAGTTCCTCACGTTCGTCATGGTGTTCTCCTCCTGAGTCTGTCGGTGTTGTGGGCGATCGATTATGCGGCGCTCGGCTGGATCACGCCGCGGCGGATCTGGTCGAGTTCGATGCTCTCGAACAGCGCCTTGAAGTTCCCCTCGCCGAAGCCCTGGTCGCCCTTGCGCTGGATGATCTCGAAGAAGATCGGCCCGATCACCGTCTGTGTGAAGATCTGCAGCAGCAGCCGTTTCTCGGGCTGTACCGCACCGTCGAGCAGGATGCGGTTGGTGCGCAATCGTGCGACGTCCTCGCCGTGTCCGGGAAGCCGCTTGTCGAGCAGTTCGTAGTAGGTGTCGGGCGTATCGAGGAACTGCACGCCCGCGGCGCGCAGCGACTCGACGGTCGCGAAGATGTCGTCCGTCGCCAGGGCGATGTGCTGGATGCCTTCACCGCGGTAGCGGTCGAGGTATTCCTGGATCTGCCCGGCGCGCTCCTGGCCTTCCTCGTTGATCGGGATGCGGATCTTGCCGCAGGGGCTGGTCATGGCCTTGCTCTTCACCCCGGTGACCTGACCCTCGATGTCGAAGTAGCGGATCTCCCGGAAATTGAACAGCCGGGTATAGAAATCGGCCCATTCAGCCATGCGCCCGCGGTGAACGTTGTGCGTGAGGTGGTCGATGCCGGTCAGACCGGCCCCGGCGTGCAGGTCGGTTGCGTCGCCGATCGGCTCGAAGTCGACGTCGTAGATCGAGATGTCGCCGATGCCGCCGCGGCGGCCATTCTTGCCCCGCCAGCGGTCGACGAAATAGATCAGGCTGTCGCCGATGCCCTTGATCGCCGGGATGTTCAATTCCATCGGGCCGCTGTGGGTGTCGAAACCCCAGGCGCCGAGTTCCAGCGCCCGACGATAGGCGGCCGCGGCGTCGGCGACGCGGAAGGCGATCGCGCAGATGCTCGGGCCGTGCAGCCGGGCGAAGCGCTGCGCGAACGAGTCGGGCTCGGCGTTGACGATGAAATTGATCCCGCCCTGGCGCCACAGCGTGACGTTCTTGTGGCGATGCCGTGCAATCGCCCGAAATCCGAGTTGCGCGAACAGCGCACCCAGCTTCTCCGGATCGGGGGCGGCATACTCGACGAACTCGAAGCCGTCGGTGCCCATCGGGTTGGCGGAGGAAATGGCGTTCATGTTGTCTCCTGTGTCGATCTGCTTGTCGTGCGATCTATCTTAGGGGGCGGTCGGCCGCGTGTCGCCAGCCGCGGCGGCAAGTCAAAATACGCGCAATGCGCTCCTCTTCCTCCCCTCGACCGCGATGACCGGCAGCATCACGCCCGGTCTGCTCGTGCTGCACGGCAACCGCCTTGAACTGCTGCGCGACGCCCTGTTGGAATGGCTGTCGCGCAATCCGCTCGGCCCGCTCGAAGAGGAGGTCGTCCTGGTGCAGAGCAACGGCGCGGCTGAATGGCTCAAGATGGCGCTGGCGGCGCAGCGCGGCATCTGCGCCGCGACCCGGGTCGAGTTGCCGGCGCGCTTCCTGTGGCGGCTCTACCGACGGGTGCTCGGCGACGCGGCCGTGCCGGCGCAGTCGGCGGTCGACAAGGACGCGCTGACCTGGCGGTTGATGCGCTTGCTGCCCGGACGTGCCGGCGATCCCGGCTTCGAGCCGGTCGCGGCGTTCCTGCGCGACGGCGATGCGGAACGGCGGCTGCAGCTGGCGCGCCGCCTTGCCGATCTCTACGACCAGTACCAGGTCTACCGCGACGACTGGCTCGACGCCTGGACGACCGGGCGCGACGTGATCGTCGGACCCGCCGGCGACGCGATACCGCTCGCCAATGAGCAGCGCTGGCAGGCGCTGCTCTGGCGGGCCGTGCTCGGCGAACTCGATGCCGAGGCGCTGCGCGGCATCCGCCCCAGGGTGCACCGCGACATGCTTGCCGCGCTCGAATCGGACGTGGCACTGGCGGCGACACTGCCGCGCCGGGTGGTGCTGTTCGGTGCTTCGCACCTGCCGATGCCGATGCTCGAGGCGCTGGTGGCGCTGTCGCGTCGCGCCCAGGTGCTGGTTGCCGTGCCCGACCCCTGCCGGTTCCACTGGGCCGACAGCATCGACGGTCGCGAACTGCTGCGCGCTGCGCGTCGTCGCCAGCCGTTGCGCGGTCCGGACGATCCGGCGGCGATCCCGCTCGACGCGATGCACGCGCACGCCCATCCGTTGCTTGCCGCCTGGGGTCGGCAGGGACGCGACTTCATGCGCCAGCTCGATGCCGCAGACGACCGCGCCGAGGCGCGCGGCATCGCGCTGCCGCGCATCGACGTGTTCGACGAGGGACCGGGGCGGACCCTGCTCGGCCAGGTGCAGGCCGCGATCCGCGACCTGTTGCCGCTGCCCGAACATCCCCGCCACGACGTCGCCGCGGACGACCGCTCGATCGTGTTCCACGTCGCCCACGGCGCGCAGCGCGAGGTCGAGATCCTGCATGACCAGTTGCTCGACCTGCTCGCCGCGCGCGACGGCGCCCCCGCGCTGGCGCCACGCGACGTCGTGGTCATGGTCCCCGACATCGAGGCGTTCGCGCCGGCGATCCGCGCCGTATTCGGCCAGTACCCGCGGGGTGATGCGCGCCACATTCCGTTCGACATCGCTGATCTGCAGGAGCGCGACGGCAATCCGCTGCTGCTGGCGCTCGACTGGCTGCTGCGCGCTCCGGCGCAGCGTTTCCTGGCGAGCGAGATCGGCGATCTGCTCGACGTGCCGGCGGTGGCGCGGCGCTTCGGACTCGAGCCGGAGAGCCGGCCCCGGCTGGCGCAGTGGATTGCCGGTGCGGGCGCGCGCTGGGGACTGGACGCCACGCAGCGCGAGCAGCTCGATCTGGGCGCCTGCGGCGATCAGAACACGTGGCGGTTCGCGCTGCGCCGCATGCTGCTGGGCTATGCGGCGGGCGAGGGCGGAGGATTCGACAGCGTCGTTCCCTACGGCGAGATCGGCGGGCTGGATGCGTCGCTGGTCGGGGTGCTCGCCGACCTGATCGACCGGCTCGACGCCTGGCTGCGCGCAGCAGCCGAGCCGGCGTCGCCGATGCAATGGGCGGTGCGGGCGCGCGAGCTGGTTGCCGGGCTGTTCGCGCCGACCGACCCAACCGAGCAGCAGACGCTGGCGGTCCTGGAGGACGCGCTTGCCGCCTGGCTGGACGCCTGCGCACGCGCCGGCTTCGCCGAGGCCGTGCCGCTGGCGGTGCTGCGCGAGGGTTGGCTGGGGGGGCTTGACGCGCCCGGCGGGGGGCGGCGTTTCCTCGGCGGCGGGGTGACCTTCTGCACCCTGATGCCGCTGCGGGCCATCCCGTTCGAGGTGGTGTGCCTGCTCGGCATGAACGACGGCGACTACCCGCGTCCGGCCATGCGCGACGACTTCGATTTAATGCGGCTGCCGGGCCAGTATCGCCCGGGCGACCGTTCCCGCCGCGAGGACGATCGCTACCTGATGCTCGAGGCGCTGCTGTCGGCGCGGCGCGTCCTGTATGTCGGTTGGAGCGGACGGAGCCCGCGCGACAACAGCGAGCAGCCGCCGTCCGTGCTGGTGGCGCAGTTGCGCGACTACCTGGCGGCAGGCTGGCGCGGCGTCGACGGCGGCGACTTGCTGTCGCAACTCACCACGCAACATCCCCTGCAGCCGTTCAGCCGACGCTATTTCGAGGGCGGGGCGCTGTTCACCTACGCGCGCGAATGGCGCGACGCGCATCGCGGCGATGCGTCGGCGCCATTGCCGGCGTTGCCGCCGTTCGATGCGGCCGTCGACCGGGTGGATCTGCGTCGCCTGGAGCGCCTGCTCAGGAACCCGGTGAGGGAATTCTTCCGCGTGCGGCTGGACGTGGCGTTCGACGACGACGCGGCGCCGTTCGAGGACGACGAGCCGTTCGCGCTCGGCGGCCTCGAAGCGCACGGCCTTCTGGCCAGCTTGCTGGTCGATCCGCAGCAGGCGGTGGACACGGGCATCCGCGACGCGGTCTCCCGTGGCCTGGAGACGATCCGCGGGGCTGGCCTGCTGCCGATGGGCGCGGTCGGCGCGCGCGCGGCGGCGGAACTGGGCGAGGCCGCGCAGGACATGCTGGCGCGCTGGGACGCGCTGCGGCGGCATCACCCCGACCCGCTGCCGCCGCGACCACTGCGCTTCGACGCCGGAGCGGTCGCCATCGACGACCGGATCGACGGGCTGTACGGCGGCGCTGACGGCACCATCCGGCTCGGGCTGACGGCGTCGCGCGTGCTCCGCTCCGGGAAGCCCGCCGCGGACAAGCTGCTCGGCCCCTGGGTCCGGATGCTGGCGGCCAGCGCCGGCGGCGTCGCAATGCCGGGGGTGCTGATCGCGCCCGATGCCACGCTGCGCCTGCCCCCTGTCGACGCCACCGAGGCGACCGGGCGGCTGCACGACCTGCTCGGCGCGTGGCAGGCGGCCATGCAGGCGCCGCTGCCGTTCGCTGCGCGCACGGCGCTGGCCTGGCTGCAGCGCGAGGCCGGTGCCGC
>JAKAIB010000276.1 GCA_021814605.1 Pseudomonadota bacterium
GGGACCATCTCGAGCAAACCCGTCTCCGGGTGCGGCCTGCCGCCGAAGTCGGCGTCGATCGCCTCGGCGAATTCCCGGGCGTGTCCGCGCACCAGCGCCTGCAGGCGCAACAGGCGGTCGCGCCGCACCGGCCACTCGGGATAGGGGTCCGCGGCGTAGGCGGCGCGCAGCCGGCTGAACGTCTGCTGGAGCGAAGCGGCGAAATCCGGAACGCGATCCATGATCGATTTGGCGGACGCTGAAAGAGGCGGATTTCGATATTAGGTCGGATTGCCGCAATGGCGGCGCGTCCCTCCGGCGGCAAGACCCTGCAGCTGGTGCGGGTAAGATTTTGTTGCATGTCAGTAATTGCCTAGTCAATAACATACGCGGCATGAATCCGACTCCTCCCGCACCGCCGTCCTTCTATGACGGCTCCCGCTACCAGAAGACCCAATCGGTGGGCTTCCTGATGAAGCGTGCGCTGTCGGTGCTGGTGCGCAACCTCGAGCACGAGATGCAGGCGCTCGACCTCACCGGCACGCAATGGCATCCGCTGATCCATGTCCGCAACGGATGCAACACGGTTGCCGGCTGCGCGCGCGAAATGCAGATCGACGCCGGGGCGATGACGCGCATGCTCGACCGGATCGAGGCCAAGGGCCTGCTGACGCGCGAGCGCAGCGTCACCGATCGCCGGGTCGTCAACCTGACGCTGACCCCGAAGGGGGTCGAAGTCGCGGCGCAGATCCCGCACGTGCTGTCCGAGGTGCTGAACGAGCACCTGCGCGGCTTCAGCGCCGACGAGTTCGCGCTGTTCCTCAAGTTGTTGCAGCGGTTCATCGACAACGGCGAAGTGCTGGCCGAAGCCAAGCAGGCCGCCCCCGGCCCGGCCGTCGTGGTGCAGGACGTGCCGAGCGCCGATCCTGCCGACGACGCCGATTCCTGAGATCCCTTCGAACGCATCATGCTCCATCGCATTGCTTCCATGTTCCGACCGGCCGACGTCCGCACCGCGTCGTCCTGGCGCCGCAGCGCGCTGGCCGCGGCCGTTTCCGGCGTGCTGCTCCTCGCCGGTTGCGCCAGCACCGACGGAATCGCCCCGCAGGCCAAGCTGGTGCAGCCGCAGCAGCTCGGTCTGCAGGACGTGCAGACGGCGTTTCCGCATGCCGACTGGTGGACCGCGTATCACGATCCCGTCCTCGACCATCTGGTCGCCACGGCGCTGGCCGGCAACCCCGACCTGCAGGTGGCGCAGGCGCGGCTGGCGCAGGCGAACGCCGCCGTCCAGGGAGCGGGCAGCGCGCTGAAGCCCAAGCTCGGCGCCGCGCTGAACTCGACCCGCGAGCGCTTCAGCGCCAACGACATCTATCCGCCGCCGCTCGGCGGCAGCTGGTATACCGAAAACCAGGCCTTGCTGCAGGGCAGCTGGGAACTGGACTTCTTCGGTCGCAACCGGCAGACGCTGCAGGCCGCGATCGGCGAGGCGCACGCGGCTGCGGCGCAGGTTCAGGCGGCGCGGGTGCTGCTTGCCGCCAATGTCGTCTCCGGCTACGTCAATCTGGCGCGCCTGCTGGGAATCCGGCAGGTGCTGCGGCAGACGCTGGCGCAGCGCGAGCAGATGCTGCATCTGGTGCGCGACCGCGTTCGTGCCGGGCTGGACACCACCGTGGCCGAGAAGCAGGCGCTGGCCGAGGTGCCGCAGATCCGGCTGCAACTGGAACAGACCGCAGTGCAGATCGACCAGGCGCGCAACCTGCTCGCCGCGCTCACCGGCGAGGGACCGCAGGCCACGGCGCATCTCGCCCCGAGCCTGTCCGCGCTGCCGAACGTCGACCTGCCGCAGACGATCCCGGCGGCACTCGTCGGACGTCGCGCCGACGTCGTCGCGGCGCGCTGGCAGGTCCAGGCGGCGCTGCACGGCGTCGCCGCGGCGCGTGCCGCGTTCTATCCCGACATCAACCTGACTGCATTCGCCGGCTTTTCCGCGCTCGGGTTCTCGAACTGGCTGCGCAGCGACAGCCGGACGCTGGGCGTCGGGCCGGCGCTGACCCTGCCGATCTTCGAGGGCGGCGCCCTGCGGGCGCAACTCCGCGGCAAGGCGGCGCAGGCCGACGCGGCGATCGCCCAATACAACGCGACGCTGGTCGGCGCGGTCCACGAAGCCGCCGACACGATTGCCGCACGCCAGGCGATCGGCCGCGAGATCGACCAGCAGCGTGAAGCGCTCGATGCCGCGCAGTCCGCGCTGAAGCTGGTCGACCAGCGCTACCGTGCCGGACTCGCCAACTACCTGACCGTGCTGACGGTGGAGACCAGCGTGCTGCAGCTGCAGCGCACCGGTGTCGACCTGAAGGCGCAGGCGCTGGCCGACGACGTTGCGCTGATCCGCGCGCTCGGCGGCGGATATGCGGCCGGCGCGACGGTCGCGCAGGGCACGGCCCACGGCGTGCCGGCCACAGCGGCAGCACACTGAGCGGCGACAACAACAACACCAAGACATCACGGAGTCCTCCATGACCGAAGCAGCAAAAGACGACAACGCGCAGCCGGCGCGCGCCGTGCCGGGCAACGGCAAGGCGGCGAAACGGCGCCAGCTCATCCTCACCGCGATCGCGATATTCGTCGTCATCGGCGTGGCGTACGGCGGCTACCAGTACTGGGATTCGCTGCGCTACGCCTATACCGACGATGCCTACGTCCAGGGGGATCTGGTGCAGGTGACGCCGCAGGTCGGCGGCACGGTGGTGGCGATCGACGCCGACGACACCCAGCTGGTCAAGGCCGGCCAGACGCTGGTCCGGCTCGACGGTGCCGACACCCAGGTCGCGTTGCAGCAGGCCGAGGCCAGTCTGGCGCAGGCGGTGCGGCAGGTGCGGGTCAGCTTCGCCAACAACGGCACGCTCGCCGCGCAGGTCGCGGTCCGGCAGACCGACGTGGCGACCGCCAAGACCGCGCTTGCCCGCGCCGAGGACGCGCTGCGCCGACGGCAGGAACTGGCCGGCACTGGCGCGGTCGGCGCCGAGGAGTTGCGCCAGGCGCAGCTCGCAGTGCAGGCGGCCAAGGCGGCCCTTTCCACTGCCGAGGCCGGGGTCGAGGCGGCGCGCGAACAACTTGCCAGCGGCGAGGCGCTGACGGCGGGAACGGTGATCGCCAGCAACCCGGCGGTGCGGCTCGCCGCAGCCCGGGTGCGCGAAGCCTATCTGGCCTATGAGCGCACCACCATTCCTGCGCCGGTCAGCGGCGTCGTCGCCCGTCGCAGCGTGCAGCTCGGGCAGCGGGTCGCACCTGGCCTGCCGCTGATGTGGGTGGTGCCGCTGAACAACGTCTGGGTCGACGCCAACCTCAAGGAAACGCAGCTGCGCGACGTGCGCATCGGTCAGCCGGCGAAGGTCGTTGCCGACACCTACGGTGGCGATGTCACCTACACCGGGCATGTCGTCGGCCTGGCTGCCGGCACCGGCGCCGCGTTCTCGCTGCTGCCGGCGCAGAACGCCACCGGCAACTGGATCAAGGTGGTGCAGCGGCTGCCGGTGCGGATCGCCCTCGACGCGAAGCAGCTCGCCGCGCATCCGCTGCGCGTGGGCATGTCGACCGAGGTCACGGTGGACATCAGCGACCATTCCGGCGCGCCCGTGGTCGACGC
>JAKAIB010000037.1 GCA_021814605.1 Pseudomonadota bacterium
GGATGCACGTGCAGCCGGTTGTGGCCGTGGATCTGGCGCAGCCAGGCGTTCTGCGAGTCCCAGGCGTGGTACATCGCCATCGGCCGCTGCGTCACGGCGGCCAGCGGGAAGCGATCGGCGTCGACCGCGTCGTGCTCCAGCGGCGGCCGCCAGTGCGGCAGCGGATCGAAGTGCTCGAGCACCCGCCCGCGCAGGTGTTCCGGCGGCTGGCGGCCGGCGCGCTGCCCGGCCGCGGCCAGCCGGAACGACTGCAGGATGTCGCTGTAGATCGCGATCACCGCCGGCAGCTCGCGCTGGCGCCAGCCGTTGTCGGCGGCGTAGCGCAGGTAGTCGCGGTTGACCCCGCGCATGTAGCGCAGCGGTTCGGGCAGGTGATGCAGGTGCACGCAGTCGTGACTGGCGTAGGCCTCCCACTGCCTGGGGTTGGGTTCGCCCTTGAGCGATTTGCTGCCGTCGGCGCCGCGCCATCCCGACAGGAAGCCGATGCCCGAGCCGGGCGCGGTTTCGTAGTTGACGATGAAGTCCGGGTAGTCGGCGAACTTGCGGCGGCCCGAGGCCGTGACGAACGACGGCAGCCGCAGCCGCGATGCCAGCTCGATCAGCACCTCCTGGAACGGCTTGCATTCGCCGGTCGGCGGCACCACCGGGATGCGCACCGAATCCATCGCGCCGTCGTACTCGGAGATCGGGCGGTCGAGCAGCGACATCGCGTCGTGGCGCTCGAGGTAGGTGGTGTCGGGCAGCACCAGGTCGGCGAACGCGACCATCTCGCTGTGGAAGGCGTCGGCCACGACCAGGAAGGGAATGCGGTAGTCGCCGCCCGGATCCCTGTCGGTGAGCATGCGACGCACCCGTTGGGTGTTCATCGCCGAGTTCCACGCCATGTTGGACATGAAGATCATCAGCGTGTCGATGCGGTACGGATCGCCGCGCCAGGCGTTGCTGATGACGTTGTGCATCAGCCCGTGCACCGCCAGCGGGTGTTCCCAAGAAAACGCCTTGTCGATGCGCATCGGCGCGCCGTGGGCGTCGACCATCAGGTCCTCGGGGCGGGTCGGCCAGCCCAGCGGGGCCCCGGCCAGCGGAGCGCCCGGGCGCACCTGGTCCCAGCCGCTGACCGTGCGCACGCTCGGCGGGATTTCCTTGGGATAGGGCGGCTTGTGGCGGAATCCGCCGGGAGCGTCGATGGTGCCGAGCAGGCTCATCAGCACGGCGAGTCCGCGCACCGTCTGGAAGCCGTTGGAGTGCCCGGCGAGTCCGCGCATGGCGTGGAAGGCAAGCGGCCGCGCCCGCACCGAGGCGTGTTCGCGTCCCCACCAGTCGGTCCAAGCCACCGGCTCGTCCCAGCCCTGGTCGAGCGCGGCCTGCGCCAGTTCCTCGGCAAGACGCTCGATGCGCGCGGCGTCGATGCCGGTGATCGCCGCGGCCCATGCCGGGGTGCAGTCGGCGGTCTGCTCGCGCAGCAGCTGCAGCGCGGTGGCGACCGGGGTGCCGTCGGGCATCACGTGCCGACCCCACAGCGCGGGAGCGACGCCTTCGGTCCATGCCGGAGCGGGCGCGTCGGCCGCGGGGTCCCACCACCAGAAGTTCAGCGGTGCATCGGGCGAGCCCTCGGCGGCGTCGGGGTTGCGCAGCAGCATGCCGTCCTGCGGGTGCCCGGGCTGGACGCGGACGAGTTGCGCGGCGTTGGTGTAGCGCGCGACGAAGTCGTGGTCGAAGCGCTCGCGGCGCAGCAGCTCGTGCATCAGCGCCATGAACAGCGCGCCGTCGGTCCCGGGCCGGATCGCGATCCATTCGTCGGCGACCGCCGAATAGCCGGTGCGCACCGGGTTGATCGAGATGAAGCGGCCGCCGCGGCGCTTGAACCCCGAGATCGCGGCCTTCAGCGGGTTGCTGTGATGGTCCTCCGCGGTGCCGATCATCACGAACAGCCGGGCACGGTCGAGGTCGGGGCCGCCGAACTCCCAGAAGCTGCCGCCGACGGTGTAGATCATTCCCGCGGCCATGTTGACCGAGCAGAATCCGCCGTGCGCAGCGTAGTTGGGCGTGCCGAACTCGCGCGCGAACAGACCGGTGAGCGCCTGCATCTGGTCGCGGCCGGTGAACAGGGCGAACCGCTTGGGGTCGGTGGCACGCAGCCGGCCGAGGCGCTCCTCCAGCAGCGCGAAGGCCTCGTCCCAGCCGATCGCCTCGAACTCGCCCGAGCCGCGCTCGGCACCGGGCTTGCGCCGCAGCGGCCGGGTCAGCCGCGCCGGCGAGACCTGCTTCATGATCCCGGCCGATCCCTTGGCGCAGATCACGCCGCGGTTGAGCGGGTGGTTGGGATTGCCCTCGATGAACCGGACGGCGCCGTCGCGCACGTGCACGTGGATGCCGCAGCGGCAGGCGCACATGTAGCAGGTCGTCGGGCGGATCTCGGTGCGGCCTTCGGGCTGGCGGATCGGGTCGTGCAGCGGCTTGCCGACGGAGAAGACGCGGTTCCAGATCCTGTCGATCATGCGGTTTCGGGGAATGTCGCTGCGCCGCCGATGCGCGACGACAGCCGGGCCGGCCGGTTCGTCGCGGCCTGCCGGCAATGCCCGGAGCGGGCATGCATCGCGGCGCGAATGGCGAGGATGTTGCGACGCCCGGCGCGGGCGATCAAACGAAAAAATCTGGTTTCGCTTATTCGCCCGGCGGGTTTGCCGCGGCGGCCCGGCGATCGTCCATCGCCGGAAGATGTCCGCTGACCTGTGCGCCGTCGCCGGCCCGCAACCGGGTGAACACCGGCAGCGCCAGCAGCGGCAGCACCGCGAGGATGAGGAAGGCCGCATGGAAGTCCGCCAGCCGCGGCCCCGCGGCGCCCGGTGCCAGCAGGCCGAGCGAGGCGGCGGCGATCCCCACGCCGAAGCTCACGGTGAGCTGCTGCAGCAGTCCGCCGAGGCTGGTCGCACGGCTCAGGCGTTCGGGCGCGACGTCGGCATAGGCGAGGGTGTTCGAGGTCATGAACTGGATCGAACGCACCAGTCCGAACGCCACGATCGCCGCGGCGATCACGGCATGCCCGGTGTGCGGACCGATCAGCGCGAAGCTGGACAGCATCGCGGCGCAGGCCAGCCCGCTGGCGAGCAGCAGCGTGCGGAAGCCCAGCCGGCGCAGCGCCGGGCCGACGACGATGCGGAACAGCGGCGAGCCGAGCGCCGAAAGGAAGGTCAGCGAGCCCGATTGCACCGGGCTCATCCCCAGCCCGAGCTGCAGCATCAGCGGCAGCAGGTAGACCGGGCCGTTCATCGCGATCCGGCACAGTCCGCCGGCCAGCGTGGCGATGCCGAAGGCCCGCTCGCGGAGCAGCCCGAGGTCGATCGCCGGATGCGACTGCCGGCGGCTGCGGCGGGCGAACGCCAGCACTAGGCCGGCAGCGGCCAGCACCGCCGCGCCGATGACCAGCGGCGACTGCCGCCCGAGCCCCTCCATGCTGAACTGGAACAGGCCGACGCCGGCGCCGAACAGCACGAACCCGGGCAGGTCGAACCGCGGCGGCGCCTCGGCCGGCTGCTCGCGGATGAACCGGTACGCCAGCGCCATGCCGAGCAGGCCGAACGGCAGGTTGACGTAGAAGATCCAGCGCCACGACAGATAGGTCGTCAGGTAGCCGCCGAGCACCGGACCGATCACCGGACCGACGATGGCCGGCAGCGTCATGTAGGTCATCGCCCGGACCAGCTGGTTGCGGGGGAAGCTGCGCAGCAGGATGAGGCGCCCGACCGGGGTCATCATCGCCCCGCCGAGGCCCTGCAGCACGCGCGTCGCCACCAGCATCGGGAAGGTCTGCGCCATGCCGCACAGCGCCGAGCCGGCGGTGAACAGCGCCAGCGCGGCAATGAACACGCGGCGTGCGCCGAAGCGGTCGGCAAACCAGCCGCTGAGCGGGATGAACACTGCCAGGGTCAGGATGTAGGCGCTGACCGCCAGGTTCATCCGCACCGCGCTGGCGTGGAGCGCGCGCGCCATGTCGGGGATGGCGGTGGTGACGATGGTGGCGTCGAGCTGCTCCATCAGGAACGCGACGGCCACCACCAGCGGGATCAGCAGCCGCAGGCGAGGCGAGGAGTCGGTGACGAAGCGGCCGTCGTCGGCCGGGTCGGTGGGCATGGCGGACCGGGGCGGTCAGGGGGCTCGGGCGGCGGCGGTGGGCGTGCGGCCGACCGGGCGACGGCGCCGTCAGGCGCGGGTCGCGTCGAGCAGGTCGATGATCTCCTGGGTCGTCCCGGTCTCGCCGAGCCGGGGGAAGATCGTGGCCAGGCTGTTGGCGTGCGCGGCGGGATTCACGTCGGTCATTGCGTCGACCGCGAGGGTGACGTGGAAGCCGAGTTCGTAGGCCTGGCGGGCGGTTGATTCGACGCCGACGCTGGTGGCGATTCCGGCGATCACCACCTGCGTCACCCCGGCGGCACGCAGTCGCTGCTGCAGATCGGTGCCGATGAACGCGCCCCAGTTCCGTTTGGTCACGAGCAGATCCTCCGGCTGGCGGTCGAGCACCGGCAGCAGTTCCGCCCAGTCGCTCGGCAGCGTGCTCAGGTTGCGCGCCTGTTCGACCCGGCCGGGTGCGCCGCCGTCGACGTTGACCAGCACGACCGGCAGGCCGTGCCGGCGGAACGCCGCTGCCAGACGGGCGGCGCGGGCCGCGACGTCGGCGGTGGGGTGCGCGGTGGGCAGCGCCGCGATGCCCTTCTGCAGGTCGATGACGATGAGCGCGGTCTTCGGGTCGAGCACGGTGGCGGTCATGGGTGTTCTCCTTCGGTCAATCGGAATTCGAATTCGGGCCGGAGCGGCGGACTTGGTGGCCGAGCGGTGCGGGCGTTCCGGGTCACGACTCGGCCAGGCGCTTGATCAGCGGAATCGCGGCGACGAGGGTGCCTAGGTCCGCGGGATCGAGTTCCGCCAGCGCCGTCAGCAGCCATTCCCGCTTGGCGGCGCCGCGCCGCCGCCGTTCCTCGGCACCGGCGGGCGTGAGGGCGAACAGGATCTGCCGACCGTCGGTCGGATGCGGGCGCCGCCCGACCAGCCCGTCCTGTTCGAGACCGGCCAGCACGGCGCCCATCGACTGCGGCTTGATCGATTCGGCGCGGGCGAGGTCGGCCGTGGTCATGGCGCCCTGCCGGTCCAGCCGCGCCAGCGCGCTCAGCTGCGACAGCGTCAGCGCGCTCGGGCTGGCCACCGAACGCAGGCGCCGCACCAGTTGCCCGACCGCGAGGGTGAGGTCGGCAACGGCGGCTTCGAGGGCGGGGTCGGTGCTGGGGTCCATGGCGCGATGCTAGAGTTCGAAAGAAAAACTGGCAAGTTGAACTTCTAAATGTCACGGTTTCGCGGCGGGTGATCGGCGGTTCGGCACCGCTGCGCGCCGGGCGCGGCGCGACCGATGCCGGCTGCTCCGACGTGGCGCCGATCGGACGCCGGGACGCGTGGATTACCCATGTTCAATAAGAACGATTATCATCTTCCGGTACTCAGTCGTCCTCCCCGACCCATGAACCTGCCGTCTTCATCCGCTGCCTCCCCGGCGGCAATCCGTCCTCGGACCAGCTGGGCGGTGTTCTTCGCCGTCCTCGGGCCCGGACTGGTGGTGATGCTTGCCGATACCGACGTCGGCAGCGTGATCACCGCGGCGCAGAGCGGCGCGCAGTGGGGCTACCAGCTGCTCGGGCTGCAGCTGCTGCTGGTTCCGATCCTGTACGTGGTGCAGGAATTGACGGTGCGCCTGGGCATCTTCACCGGCAAGGGGCACGGCGAACTGATCCGCGAGACGTTCGGCCAGGGCTGGGCCTGGGTGTCGGTGGCGGGGCTGGCGGTCGCCACCATGGGGGCCGTCGTGACCGAATTCTCCGGCGTCGCCGGGGTCGGCGAACTGTTCGGCGTGCCGCGCGCATGGAGTCTGGCGCTGGCCGCCGCCTTCCTGCTGGTCGTCGTCTGGACCGGGTCGTACCGCCGGGTCGAGCGGGTGGCGATCGCGCTCGGGCTGTTCGAGCTGGTGTTCATCTGGGTGGCGCTGCGCGCGCCGGTCCACGGCGGCGACGTGCTCGCCGGGCTGGCGCATGTTCCGCTGCACGACCGCGGCTACTGGTATCTCGCCGCGGCGAACATCGGCGCGGTCATCATGCCGTGGATGGTCTTCTACCAGCAATCGGCGGTGGCCGACAAGAAGCTGGGCCCGGCCGACTACCGCTATGCCCGCTGGGACACGGCCATCGGCGCGCTGCTGACGCAGGTCGTCATGGCCGCCGTGCTGGTGGTTGCGGCGGCCGTGCTGTGGCGGGGGCACGGCCTGGTGCAGCTCGACACCGTCGGCCAGATCGCGCAGGCGGTCACCCCGACGCTCGGCCGGACGCTGGGCCACACCGTGTTCGGCCTGGGCATGCTCGGCGCCGCGATGGTCGCGGCGATCGTGGTCGCGCTGGCGGCGGCCTGGGGCTTCGGCGAGGTCACCGGCTACAAGCACTCGCTGGAGCAGCATCCGCTCGAGGCCCCCTGGTTCTACGCGGTGTTCTCGGCGGGGGTGATCGGCGGCGCGGTGGTCGTGGGCTTCGTGCCGAACCTGGTCGCGCTGTCCGTCGGCGTCGAGGTCATGAACGCGCTGATGCTGCCGGTGGTGCTCGGCTTCCTGGTGGCGCTGGCGGTCAAGGCGCTGCCGCCCGAGCATCGGCTCCAGGGCGGCTACCTGCGGGTCGTGCTGGTGGTGGTGGGCCTGACCTCGATCCTGGGCGTGTTCGGCGGGCTGAGCGCGCTGTTCTGATCGTCACGCCCATCCCGGACCGCCTGCCCGGATCCCGATTCCGGAGCAGGTGGTTTTCGCCGCCGTCTTTCCGTCATTGGTTCATCCAGCGCAAACTGCCGTCGCGCGGCCGTTCCTAGGATGTTCATTTTTTTGCGCGAGAGAGACGAATCGATGAATCAGACACGTAACGGATGCGAGCGGCTGCGCGCCAAGCAGATGGACGCCGATGCCGCCGCGGCACTCATCGCCCCGGGGAGCACGGTGGGATTGAGCGGCTTCACCGGCTCGGGATATCCCAAGGCCGTTCCCCTGGCGCTGGCACGGCGCATCGAGCAGGAGACCACGGCGGGCAACCCGTTCCGCGTCCGGGTGTGGACCGGCGCGTCGACCGGCCCCGAACTCGACGGTGCGCTCGCCAAGGCCAACGGCATCGAGTTCCGCCTGCCGTACAACTCCGATCCCATTGCCCGCGAGCGCATCAACCGCGGGGAGATGGAGTATTTCGACATGCACCTCAGCCAGGTCGCGCCGATGGCGTGGCAGGGCTTCCTCGGTCCGCTGGACACGGCCGTGGTCGAGGTCTCGGCGATCCTGCCCGACGGGTCGCTGGTGCCGTCCTCGTCGGTCGGCAACAACAAGACCTGGCTGGACCGCGCGCGGCAGGTGATCATCGAGGTCAACCGCTGGCAGAGCGAATCGCTCGCCGGCATGCACGACATCTACTACGGCACCGCGCTGCCGCCGAACCGCGTTCCCATCCCGCTGGTCCGCCCCGAGGACCGCATCGGCGAGCCGTACTTCCGCTGCGATCCGTCCAAGGTCGTCGCCGTGGTCGAGACCGAGGCGCCCGACCGCAACCTGCCGTTCGCCGCGCCCGACGCGGTCGCGGCGGCCATCGCCGGCCATCTGCTCGAATTCCTGCGGCACGAGGTGAAGAGGGGCCGGTTGCCCGAGTCGCTGCTGCCGCTGCAATCGGGCGTGGGCAACGTCGCCAACGCCGTGCTGTCGGGCCTGCTCGACGGGCCGTTCCACGACCTGGCGGCCTACACCGAGGTGATCCAGGACGGCATGCTCGATCTGCTGGCCGCGGGCCGGTTGCGGGTGGCGTCGGCGACGGCGTTCTCGCTCAGTCCGGACGCGGCGGCCCGGCTGAACGCCGACATGGCGCGCTACCGCGACAAGCTGATCCTGCGCCCGCAGGAGATCAGCAACCATCCGGAGCTGATCCGGCGGCTGGGCTGCATCGCGATGAACGGGCTGATCGAGGCCGACATCTACGGCAACGTCAACTCGACCCACGTCATGGGCTCGCGCATCCAGAACGGCATCGGCGGGTCGGGCGACTTCGCGCGCAACGCCTACGTGTCGATCTTCATGACGCCGTCGACCGCCAAGGGCGGCGCGATCTCGGCCATCGTCCCGCAGGCGAGCCACGTCGACCACATCACCCAGGACGTGCAGGTGATCGTCACCGAGCAGGGCCTGGCCGATCTGCGCGGGCTGTCGCCCAAGCAGCGCGCCCGTGTGATCATCGACAACTGCGCGCACCCCGACTACCGCCCGGCGCTGGACGACTACTTCCGCCGGGCCCGCGAGCACTCGTACGGCCAGCAGTCGCCGTCGCTGCCGGGCGAGGCGCTGTCGTGGCACCAGCGGTTCATGGACACCGGGTCGATGCGCGGCTGAACCGCCCCGCGACCTGACCGTCCGTCCCGATGCCGGTGACCGTCCGACCGTCCGTCGCGGTGACCGTCCGACCGTCCGTCGCGGTGCGCGACCGATGGATCGCGCACCCCGGCGGGCGGCTGTTCGCCCGGGTCTGGACGCCGGCCGGTGGATCCGCCGCGTCGCGCCATCCCGTGGTGCTGCTTCACGACTCGCTCGGCTGCGTCGAGCTCTGGCGTGACTTTCCCGAGCGGCTGTGCGCGGCGATCGATCGATCCGTCGTCGCCTACGACCGCCTCGGCTTCGGCCGGTCGGATGCGCGGACCGAGCGACCCGGGCTGGACTTCATCGCCGACGAGGCGCGCACGTTCTTCCCGGCGGTCTGCGAGCAGCTCGGGATCGCCGGCTTCGTCGCGTTCGGCCACAGCGTCGGCGGCGGCATGGCGCTGCACTGCGCCGCCGCGGCCGGGTCCGGCTGCGAGGCGGTGATCACCGAATCGGCGCAGGCCTTCGTCGAGGACCGCACGGTGCAGGGCATCTCCGCCGCGCAGGCGCAGTTCGCCGACGCGGGGCAGATCGACCGGCTGCGCCGATACCACGGGGCCAAGGCGCAGTGGGTGCTCGACGCCTGGACCGGCACCTGGCTTCGCCCGGACTTCGCGTCGTGGTCGCTCGCCCCGGTGCTGCCGCAGGTGCGCTCGCCGGTGCTGGCCATCCACGGCGAACTCGACGACTACGGCACGGCGCGGCATCCCGAGGCCATCGGCCGGGGGTGTGCCGGCCCGGTGCGGGTCGAGATCCTTCCCGGCGTCCGGCACGTGCCGCACCGCGAGCAGCCGGAACGCGTCGTCGAACTGGTGCGCGACTTTCTGGCCTGACTGCGCAGCGACGTCAGGTCGGACCGGCCGCGCCGGACATGGCGAGGGTCACTCCGGTGCGACCGGCCGCAGACCGCGTCCGAGCACGGCGTGGCCGAGCGTCGCCGTGCCGACCGCCGCGAGCAGCGCGGCCGCATAGGCCGGCGCCAGGGGCGCGCGCAGGATGGCCAGCGCGACGACCAGGTTGAATGCCGCCGCGCCAAGCGATCCGACGACGATGCCGCGCAGCAGCGCGCGGGCCGCTGCCGGGCCGGCATGCCGGTGGGTGAAGCTGCCCATGATCGCCGACAGCACCGGCAACGTCGCCAGCAGGCCGCTCCAGGTGGGGCCGAGATGCTCCGCCGCCGCGGTGATGCCGACCACGGCGGCAAGGGCGAACCCGGTCCGCGCCGGCAGGTCCCACCACGCGTGCGGCGCGGCTTCGGCGGGCGTCGCCGGGCCGATCAGCAGCGCCATGCCCGCCAGCGCCGGAAACACCATGGCGGCCGCAGGCAGCGGGCGCTGCGGCAGGTGCGCCAGCAGGGAAAACAGCGCGGCGCATGCAATGATCGCCAGCATCAGCGCGGGCCGCCATCGCGTGCCGCGCGCGGCACGGGCGTAGGTGGCGCAGAAGCCGGCGGTGGCGGTCAGGCCGAGTAGCGTCGCGACTGCCGCCCGGGCCGCGAACTCCGGCCCGTTCTGCAGCGCCAGGAACACCGACAGCGGCGCCGAGGTGACCGGCAGCCCGGTCAGCAGGCCGCCGATCGCACCGCCGAAGCGGCGCTGCAGCAGCGTTGCCGCGACGACCAGCAGCGGCGTGACGGCGACCTTGAACAGCAGCAGGCTCATGGGCGAGGCAGTGTAGCCACGGGAGACTGGGGCTCCGGGGCGCCGGCCGGCCGTCGCATTACGACGGGCAGCGATCGACCGGTTCGGTTCCGCGGTCGGCGATGCCGGCAACGGGCTCGGCGTCGGACCGCGGCCCGGCCGACGGTGGAACGGCCCGGCTCCGCGAGCGGAGCAGGTGGCGCGCCGCGACCGATGCGCCGGCCACGCCCGCCGCTGCGGCGACGGCGAGCGCCCAGCGCGGGCCGAACGCATCGGCCACCCAGCCGACCAGCGGGGCGCCCAGCGGCGTGCAGCCGAGAAAGATGCCCATGTAGATCGCCATCACCCGTCCGCGCATCGCCGGTTCGGTGCGCAGCTGGACCAGGCTGTTGGTCGAGGTGGTGAAGGTCTGCGCCAGCGCGCCGACCGCGATCAGCACCGCGCCGAACCACCAGGGGCCCGGCATTGCCGCCGCGACGGCGCAGCTCACCCCGAACGCGAGCGCGCTGACCATCAGGACGGTCAGGCTCGGCCTGTCGCGGCCGGCGGTCAGCAGGGCGCCGATGACCGATCCCACCGCCATGGTCGACGACAGCGTGCCGTACAGGCGGGCGTCGCCGTGGAACACCGTCACCGCCATGGTCGAGACGAACACCGGGAAGTTGAGGCCGTAGGTGCCGACCAGGAACAGCATGGTCAGCGCGACCGCCAGTTCCGGCCGGCCGCGCACGTAGCGGAAGCCCTCGACGATGCCCGAGCCTTGCTGTGCGGCCTTGTGCATCGGATGGAGTTCGCCGAGGCGCAGCCGCAGCAGCGCGGCGATCACCGCGACGAACGACGCGGCGTTGATCAGGAACACCCCCCCGGTGCCGACCGCCGCGATCATCAGCCCGGCGACGGCCGGGCCGATCAGTTGCGCCGCGTTGAACAGCGAGGCATTGAGCGCGACGGCGTTCGGCAGGTCGTCGTCGCCGACGAGTTCGGCGACGAAGGTCTGGCGTGCCGGCGAATCGAACGCGCTGACGCAGCCCGACAGGCCGGCGAACAGGTAGACCTGCCACAGCGCGACCACCCCGGTGACGGTGAGCAGCCCGAGCCCGAGCGCCAGGATGCCCATGCCCGACTGGGTCGCGATCAGCAGCTTGCGGCGGTCGCAGCGGTCGCTCGCCAGTCCGGCCAGTGGCATCAGCAGGATCGGCGGGCCGAACTGCAGCGACATGACCACGCCAACCGCGACCGCGCTGTGCCGGGTCAGTTCGGCCAGCACCAGCCAGTCCTGCGCAGTGCGCTGCATCCAGGTGCCGACGTTCGACACCAGCGCACCGCCGGCCCAGAGGCGGTAGTTGTGCCCGCGCAGCGAGCGGAAGGTGCCGTTGAGCCAGGCGCGGGATCGTGCGGCCAGGCGCGCCACGAACGCGCCGCTCATCGCGGCCTGTCCGGCTGCGGCTGCACGGCGGCGCTGACGCGCAGCGCCAGCGGCCACCGGATCTCGCGTCGCGCCTCCGGGGCGCCCCAGGCGGCGCGCAGCCGCGCGGCGAAATCGTCGTAGGGCGCGCGGCCGAGCACCGCCTCGGCCTGCCGCACCGCGGACCAGGTGTCGACGTAGCCGAGCAGCTGGTCGAGCGACCATTGCGCGCGCATCGCCATCGCGGGCGCGGCGATCTCGTCGAATGGAAACGGCAGCCGCCGATAGCCGGTCTCGACGTGCCGCCGTTCGGCAGGCCAGTACCGGCCGACGACGTTGGCATAGAAATCGGCGAGCACCTCGCCTGCCGCGCCCCCGGTTTCGGTGATGCCATAGCTGATCAGTGCGACCCGGCCGCCGGGGCGCAGCACGCGGCGGGCCTCGCGGTAGAAGGCGTCGAGATCGAACCAGTGCGCCGCCTGCGCCGCCGTGACCAGATCGACGCTGGCGTCGTCGAGCCCGCTGTGTTCGGCCGGCGCCACGCGGTACGACACCCTCGGATGCGCCGTGGCGTTCGCGATCTGCTGCGGACTGGCGTCGGTGGCGACGACCTGCGCGAATTCCACCGCGAGCAGGGTCGACAGCTGGCCGTTGCCGCAGCCGCAATCGAGCGCCAGCCGGCGCGACGGCGCGATGCCGGCCAGCCAGGCGGCAAGCTCGGGCGGGTAGGTCGGCCGGAACCGCGCGTAATCGGTCGAGCGGCTGGAAAAGTGATCGTGAAACGTGTCCGACATCTCGATGGTCGATGGTGCTGCCCCGCGCCGGGCCGGTGCGATCGGCTTCGGCTGCCGTCCGCGCCGGGCGCGCGAGCGCGGCATGTGCCGGGACGTCGGAGAATGCGGCAGGACCGGGAGCGCGGCGTCTGCCGCCGCCCGGCGGCCGCGTCGCCTGCCCGATGCGACGGGGGTGCGACCGGCATTATTCCCCGCCGCCGGCGGGTGTGCTTGGCGCCGCCGCGTGGCGTGGCCCCGCCGGGCCGTGCCGATTTGTCGAAAGGATCGAGTTCGTCATGCAGCAGCAACGCATTCCCGCCGTCTACATGCGCGGCGGCACCAGCAAGGGCGTGTTCTTCCTCGCCGACGACCTGCCGCCGGATGCCGCCGCGCGCGACCGGCTGCTGCTGCGGGTGGTCGGCAGTCCCGATCCCTACGGCAAGCAGATCGACGGCATGGGTGGGGCGACGTCGAGCACCAGCAAGGTGATGGTCGTGCGGCGATCGGACCGCCCCGGCTGCGACGTCGAATACCTGTTCGGCGCGGTGGCCATCGACCGGCCGGTGATCGACTGGTCGGGCAATTGCGGCAACCTGACCTCGGCGGTCGCGCCGTTCGCCATCGCGCGCGGCCTGGTCGAGGTCGCCCCTGACGGGATGGCCCGGGTGGCAATGTGGCAGGGCAGCCTGCGCAAGCGCATCGTGGCCCACGTGCCGTTGCGCGACGGCGCGGTGCTGGAAGACGGGGACTTCCTGCTCGACGGCGTGGCCTTCCCGGCGGCGGAGATCCGGCTCGAATTCCTCGATCCCGGCGCGGACGGCGCGCGCGGCATGTTCCCGACCGGCGCGCTCCTCGACCGGCTCGACGTGCCCGGCGTCGGGCCGGTCGAGGCCACGTTGATCGACGCTGGCAATCCGACCGTCTTCGTCGAGGCTGCGGCGCTCGGGCTGCGCGGCACCGAACTGCAGCCCGATGTCAACGGCGTGCCGGCGCTGCTCGCCCTTGCCGAAGCGGTGCGCGCGGCCGGCGCGGTGGCGATGGGCCTGTCGCGCGACGCCGGCGAGGCGACCGCGCTGCGTCCGCATACGCCCAAGCTGGCGTTCGTCGCGCCGCCCGCCGCCTACGCCACGTCCGACGGCCGTCGGATCGACCCCGAGCACATCGACCTGGTGGCGCGCATCTTCTCGATGGGGCCGCTGCACCACGCGATGACCGGGACCGGGGCGGTCGCCATCGCCGCGGCGGCGGCGGTTCCCGGCACGGTGGTGCACCGCGTCGCGCGGCCCGGGCGGGGCGCGCAGGTGCGCTTCGGCCATCCGTCCGGAATCCTCGCGGTCGGTGTCGAGGCGGTGCAGCGCAGCGGCCGCTGGGCGATCGACCGGGTGGTGCTCAGCCGTTCGGCCCGCCGCCTCATGGAGGGCTGGGTGTACGCGCCGGCGTCCGCCTGAAAGCCGCGACCGCCGGGGCAGCCCGCCGCGACGACCGACCGGATCGCTCAGGCCGGAGCACGAGGCAGCTCGCATCGTCCGCAGCGTCTGCGGCAGGAATCGGTGTTACAAGATGCTAATGGCACGCTAATCCGCACCGGCGACGATTCGCTCCGTCATCCACTTTCGACAGGAGTCGAACATGAAACGCAATCTGGTGAGCATGCTGGTCGCGGCGGCGGTTCTCGCGGGAACCGCCGGGCTCGCGGTCGCTGCCGGAACGGCAGGTCACGGCGAGGACGATCCGGCGATCGGACAGGCCAAGGTCTCGCTGACCCAGGCGGTCGCGGCGGCCGAGCAGAAGGTCGGCGGCAAGGCGGCGCATGCCGCGCTCGAAAACGACAACGGCAGGCCGGTGTTCGGCGTCGAGGTCGTGAACGGCGGGCAGGCGACCGACGTGAAGGTCGATGCCATGACCGGTCAGCTGCTGTCGGCGCAAGCCGACCGTCCCGACGCCGAACACGATGGCCGGGGCGAGACCGACGACTGATCGCCGCGGCGGTCCGAATGCGGGCGGCCGGATCGGCCCGCCGCTCCCGGCGGCGGGTCGGTCGCCATCGCCGCATGCACGCCCCGATGGCGTGCCGGACGATTGCAAACGGCGGCCGCGCCACAATGTGCCATCTGGCGACAACACGCGCGACGGCGACATGCGACTCGGCCCGACCCTCCGGTGCGGACTTCTGAAACACGCGACGCCCGCCTGGCAGGCGGTGCCGCGCGCCGGTGCCCGCGCCGGCCGACCGGCGGGAAGCGGCATGCCGCGCGGAGGTGACGGACGATGATCGAGCAGGTCGTCGCCTCGGTCGTTCCGCTGATCCAGCAGGCGCATGGGCTGGGCTACTGGATCGGCTTCCTCGCCGCGCTGCTCGAGACCGCGCTGGTCGTCGGTCTGGTGCTGCCGGGGTCGACCATCCTGCTGCTCCTGGGTGCCGCGTCGGCCGCCGGGTCGCTGCACTTCGGCGCGCTGCTCGCGTTCGCCATTGCCGGGGCGGCGCTGGGCGACAACCTCAACTACTGGCTTGGCCGTCGCTATGGCGCGCAGTGGACCCGCAGCGGCGTGTGGTTCCTCAAGCCCAGCCATTTCGACACCGGCCGCGCGTTCTTCGAGCGCCACGGCGGCAAGAGCGTGCTGCTGGCCCGGTTCATCCCGAGCATCAAGGAGGTCGCGCCATTCGTCGCCGGATCGTTCGGGATGCGCCGCGGCCCGTTCATGCTGTGGAACGTGCTCGGGGCGATCGGCTGGGGGCTGCAATGGGTCGGCGGCGGCTACCTGTTCGGCAGGTCCCTGCAGGTCGCCCAGACCTGGATGACCCGGGCAGGCTTCGCCGTGACCGCGGTCGTGCTGCTGTGGATCGCGGTCTGGCTGCTGCGGCGCTTCGTCATCGGTCGCGGCGCGCAGATCGCGCTGGTGACGCGGACGCTGTTGCGATCCGCGAGCGCGGCGCTGCAGCGCAGCCGCCTGGTGGGCGACTTCGTCCGGCTGCATCCCCGCGTTGTCGCCTTTGCCGCGGCGCGGTTCTCCCGCCGGCGGTTCTCCGGGTTGCCGCTGACCGTGCTGGCGCTGGCATTCGTCTACGTGGTCGCGCTGCTCGCCGGACTCGTGGAGGACGTCGTCACCGCCGATCGCGTCGTCGCGTTCGACGCGGCGACGGCGCATGTGATGGCGGCGGTCCGCTTTCCCGAGCTGGTGCGCGCATTCCTCTGGGTCACCACGTTGGGCGAGCCGACGGTGATCGCCGCGGCCGCCGCCCTCGCGGCGTGGGTGCTCTGGCGGTCGGACCGGCGCTGGCAGATCGCGGCGCTGGCGCTGGCGCTAGGGGGCGCGACGCTGACCAGCGCGCTGGGCAAGCTCGCGGTGCAGCGTCCGCGGCCGCTCGGCGCGCTGCTCGTCGAAACCTCCTACGCCTTTCCGAGCGGCCACGCCACCGCGGCGGTCGCCTGCTACGGCATGCTCGCCTACCTGCTCGCCCGCGGCCCGATGTCGCGCGGCGCGCGGGTCAACCTGGCGATCGCGACGGTGTTGCTGGCCCTGGCGATCGGCGCCAGCCGGATCGTTCTCGGCGTGCATTACCTGAGCGACGTCTGGGCCGGCTTTCTGGTCGGCACGCTGTGGCTGATCGGCGGCGTGACGCTGGCCGAATGGCTGGCCACGACCGGACGGATCGATTGGGCCCGACGCCCGCGCCCGGCGCGTGGACCGGTGGCCGCCTGGGCGGCGCTGTGGGTCTGCGGCGTCGCGCTGTTCGCGGCGTCGCGTCCGCTGCCCGAGTTGGCGGCCCCGGCGCAGCGCAGCGTGCAGCTCGACCGGCCGCTGGTGGCGGCGCTGACGGCGGCCGGTCTGGCGCGCACCACCACGTATTTCGGCGATCCGGGCCAACCGCTGAACGTCGCCGTGGTCGCCGGCGGCCCGGACGCGCTGGCGCGGTTGCTGGCGGCGGCGGGATGGGTGCCGGCGGATGCGCCGAGCCTGGCCAATCTCGTCCGCCTCGCGCGCGAAGGCATGGGCTATGCGCGCGCGCCGATCGCCCCGGCGTTCTGGAACACGCAGGTCGACGCGCTGGCGTTCGAGCGGGCCCGGACGACGCCGACGGGGCGGGTGATCGAGACCATCCGGTTGTGGCCGACCGCGTACCGGCTGGGTCGGGACAGCGTCTTCGTCGGCGTCGCCAGGGCGTACGACGGCGTCCGGTGGGGGGTGTTGCATACCGTCCGGTACGACATCGATTCGGTTGCGCGCGGCGTCGCCGGATCGCTGGTCGGGGCGGTCCCCGGCTTCGGGACCTGCGAGCGGCCGCTGGTGGCGCCGGCGACCGGGCAGACGCTGACCGGCCAGCGGTATTTCAGTTCCGGCCGCATCTGGCTCGCCGGCCCGGCCGCGGTGATCGACGGCACGCCGCTGTGCGGCGCATCGCGGTGAAGAACCAGCCGTTCGCCCG
>JAKAIB010000277.1 GCA_021814605.1 Pseudomonadota bacterium
CGGACCGCCGCAACAGCGCGCCCACCGGTTTGGTGGCGTCCGCGTCGTGACGGTGCAGATCCTTGCGAGTGAGCACGCCCAGAACGCGGCCTTCGGCGTCGACCACGGGATAGCCCTGGTGGTGGCTGCCCGGCGCCTCGGTATCCAGCCACGCCCTCACGTTGCCGAGGATGTCACCCTCGGCGAGGGAGATCGGCGCGCGGCTGGCGTAGTCGATCACACGCGCCTGCGCGAAGACGTCGGCCTGATAGGCGGCGGGAACGTGCACACCGCGACGCGCAATCTTCTCGGTCATGATGGTCTGCCGCATCGCGAGACACGACACCAGGTAGGCCGTGCCGCAGCCCACCAGGAGCGGCAGCAAGCCCGGCATCTGCCAGGTGGTCTCCAGCGCGAACATGACCGACATGAACAGCGCCCGCGACGCGCCGGCAAAGATCGCCGCCATGCCGACCAGCGCTGCCAGTCGCGGGTCGAGCCCCAATTGCGGCAACAGCAACGCCACGGCATGCCCCAGCGTCGCACCCAGGCAGGCGCCCACGGTCATCAGCGGGGCGAGCGTGCCACCGGACGTTCCGCTCCCCAGCGCCACGGTCCATGACAGCAGCTTGGCCATCCCCAGCAGCCACAGCGCCTGACCGAGCACCCCGCCGGACAGCGCCCCGGTGATGTTGTCGTAGCCGACGCCCAGAGTGCGCGGCTGCCACCAGCCGATTAGCCCCACCGCGACGGCGCCGATCGCGGGCCACCACATCCAGTGCACAGGCAGACGTTCGAACGCGTCCTCGACGGCGTATACCGCCCGCGTGACCGCCACCGCCGCAAGGCCGACGACCGCGCCCAGAGGCACGCAGGCCAACAGTGCCGGGACGCCGGGCCACGCGAGCGCGGGCATGGGAAAAAACGGCACGAAGCCCACGAACGACGCACGCACCGCGGCGGCGGCCGCACAAGCCGTGATCACGGGCAGCAGCGAGTCGGCACGCAGTTCGAACAACAACAACTCGATGGCCAGCAGCACCGCCGCCAATGGAGTGCCGAAGGTGGCGGTCATCCCGGCGGCAGCGCCAGCGGCAAGCAGCGTCTTGCGCTCGTCCGCAGTGATACGGATGCGCTGACCAAGTACCGAGCCGAGCGCACCGCCGGTGGCGATGATGGGCCCTTCGGCGCCGAAGGGTCCACCGGTGCCGATCGACACTGCCGCCGACAACGGCTTGAGCAGCAGGACCCGCGCTGGAATGCGGCTGCGGTTGGTCAGGATTTGCTCCATGGCCTCAGGGATGCCGTGTCCGCGGATGGCGGGCGAGCCGTAGCGCGCCATGATCCCCACGACCAGCGCCCCGAGAACCGGCACGGCGATCACCCAGGCGCCGAGCGCGTTGTGCGCCGGATTCCCCGGCGTCCACGCCACGCGGCCCTCGAAGGACAAATGGGTGATCAAGCCGATCAGCGCCAACAGACCGCGCGCGATCACGGCGGCGACGATGCCCACGAGGAGCGCCAGCCCGCCAATCGCCATGCTGCGCCGGTGCAGGCGCCCGGGCTCGGCGTCGACGCGAGCCAACTCGAGCACGCGCGTCAGAGACGGGGTGATCGGAATGGCGCCGGAGTGCGCGGACTCGTGCAGCGGATTGTTCTCGTTCGACATGGGCCGTCGGCATGCGGGGAAATGCACGATGGATGCCTGCCAGGCCGTCGAGCATATAAAAGATGCAAATGTTGCTATGTATCGGGGTGCTACGCGCGATCGGCAACGCCCTGGAATGCGTCGACGAAGTCGACGCGTCGCCTCACCGCCCGCCAGCGGCGGACCAGGGTCTCCGATCCAGTGATCGGCGAATCGGCAATCGACCATGCGTAGTCGCCTCGCGCTGCGCGGCCACGGTCGCGATGAATTCCTCCTTCAGGCGGCTTGACGGCCATCGGCGCAATGACACGACAAGTTGCCAAATCAAACATTGTTGGACTGGACGCAGCGCAAAACTGGTATTTACAATACCATTTCCTGGTCCCGCGATGGCGACCGATCGCAACGTGAGTTGGCGCTCCTGTTGTGTTCACCGAAACGCGCCGCCGGTGACCAGGTCCTCTCGCGCAATGCCCCAGGGCTTCGCGATCGTGCATCCTGGTCGGCGATCTGCCCGCTCCGCACTCTGCGACCGCCACAAGGCGTCCCGCTCGCGACTGTCCTCATCTGCGAGATCGCCATCGTCCGCGGCCCATCCCGCCCGGAGCCGAGTCGGCACAGGTGCATTGGGTACAGCGACGCCCGCGAGCCCCGAACAGCGACGCGACCCGGGAATGCATGCGCGCCTCGACGGCCGTCTCTGCGTGGCGATCACGTCGATCGGATTCTCGCCATTGCGATGAGGCAAGAGCCGACGTCGGACGCGCGCCGTGACCGCCAGTCGGACCTGCCCAACGAGAGCACCGGCAATGGAAATCTCCCGTCCTGCCGCGACAGGCGGCCTCGCGCAGCTGCAACGAAAATAGTGGCGCAACGAAACCGAAGCTCGACGTCAACGTCGAGCCGGGGCGCGGTACCGCCACGCCGGCAGGCGCACCGCGATCTGATTGATGGCCAGTCCCGTCAGCACGAGGACACCTGCGCCGATCTTCCACGACTGCAGGGGCTCGCCCAGAACGATGGCGGCGCAGATCATGCCGACCGCGGGAACGAGCAGCGTATAGGGTGCAAGCTCTGCAGCGGCGTGCTGGCGCATCAGCATCGACCACACGCCAAAGCCGAAAAGGGTGTTGGGGTACGACTGAAAGAAGACCGCCGCCCACGACCACGCATCCATGCCGCGAAGTGCCGACACGATGACGCCCGGCCCCTCGATCAGCAGAGACAGCGCCGCCAGGGGAGGAAAGGCAACGAGACTTCCCCAGGCGGCAAGCGCAATCGGATCCACGCGACCGATGCGCTTTGTCAGAATGTTGGCCGTCGCCCAGGACAGCGCAGCGCCGAGCACCATCAGCAGACCGTACAGCGTGGAGGGCTGCTCCAGATGTCGCGCGACGACGGCCATGCCGAGCAGCGCGACGAGCGCTCCGGCGATCTGCAGGGTGCGAACGCGTTCATGCAGCACTCCCCATGCCAGAGCGATGGTGAAGAATGCCTGCAACTGGATCACCAGCGACGCAAGGCCGGCCGGCATCCCCAGCTTGATGCCGACGAACAGCAGGGCGAACTGGATGGCAAACTGCGCCGTGCCCCATGCAAGCAACAACCCGAACGGAATTGACGGGCGCTTGCGGATGAACACCAGCGGGAATGCGGCGAACAAGAACCGCAGGCTGGTGAACAGCAACGGCGGCATGCCGCGCAGCCCGAGCTTGATGACCACGAAATTCGAACCCCAGATGGTCACGACCAGCAAAACCAGAGCAATGTCGCGTGGCCGCAAAGATCCGGACGTGGCGGCGGATGAAGGGATCGGTCGGTTCATGGGACGGCAATGTAGTTGCCCGAACCTCATCCAGAAAGCAGAATTCGTGAATGCACCATATCAATCTGGTCAATATTCGCAAGCTTGACCTGAACCTTGCGACGGTCTTTCTCGCAATCTGGCAGGAGCGAAGCGT
>JAKAIB010000038.1 GCA_021814605.1 Pseudomonadota bacterium
TTCTGGAAATCGTCCGCCGCGAGGCGCAGGGCTACGCCTACATCCGCAACTTCTGAATCGGCACGGCGGAGCGACTCCCGGCCGATCGACCATTCGCCCCGGAGCTCGTCACGGCGGCAACGATGTTCAGCCGGTGGCCGGCCGGACGGCTACACACGGTGTCGCCGATCGTTCGTGGCCGGCCAGCAACGCCCGCCGCCTTTGCCGCTGGCGTCGTCGGTCCCTACACTACGCCAATTTCACCACCCGGGATGCCTTCGATGAGTGACAGGAGCGGCAGTTGTCTGTGCGGCGCGGTGCGCTACCGCATCACCGTGGAACCGATCTTCACCCGGATCTGCTGGTGCCGGGACTGTCAGCACATCGCCGGCAACGGGACCGTCAATCTCCTGGTGCCGACCGCGGCGCTGGAGGTGGACGGCGCCACGGGCGCCTACACCAGCACGGCGGACAGCGGCAATCAGGTCACCCGGCGCTTCTGCCCGGCTTGCGGTTGCCATCTGTTCGCCGGCAACTCCGCCCGGCCGCAGTTGACCGTGGTGCGCGCCGGCACGCTGGATGATCCATCCTCCATCACGCCCGGCGCCAACATCTGGGCTGCAAGCGCTCCGGCCTGGGCCTGTCTGGATCCGCATCTCGAACGGGTCGAACGACAGCCGTTACCACCGGGCGCGCAGCCGACAACCGGACTGCGTTGATGGGACCGCGCCGGCCTCGTTTCGCGCCGATCGACTGAGCGCAGCATGGCGATCGACACATCGCCCGCGGCGATCCGCCTGTCCACGTCGAGCCCGGAATGGCGTGCCGAGGCGGACGACGTCATGCGGGGGATGCGACTGGCCGCGGAGCTGAACCGGCTGTCGCCCGATGACGCCGTCCGGATCCGGGAGATCTTCAGCGAACTGACCGGCCAGACGGTCGACGAGACCTTCAGCCTGATTCCGCCGTTCTATACGGCGGGTGGACGCCGGATCCGGGTCGGGCACAAGGTGTTCATCAACCAGTGCTGCACCATCTACGACATGGGCGGGGTGGACATCGGTGATCTGGTGATGATCGGGCCGAACGTGAGCATCATCACGGTCGGCCATGCAATGGAGCCGTCGCAGCGGCGCAAGTTCATCGAGGCGAAGCCGATCGTCATCCAGAGGAACGTCTGGATCGCCACGGGGGTCACGATCCTCGGTGGCGTCACGGTCGGCGAGAGTTCCGTGGTCGGCGCCGGCGCGGTCGTCACCCGGGACGTTCCGCCCGGCACCTTCGTGGCGGGCGTGCCGGCCCGGGTCATTCGCCTGCTCGAATCGGACGATCCTGGTTAGCGACGGAGCGATAGGTCGCATCCGTTCCGCATTTGAGGCCGAACCCAAGTCGGGCGACGCCGACCACCTGCAACGACGAGGCGCGGGACCGCTCCGATGCGGTGGCGAGGAGTCCCGGCCCGTCGGCGCCGGCTGCACGACGGCGCAGCGTATGGCTGGCTCCGGCGCTCAGGCAAGATAGTCGTGCACCACACGGCCCAGGCCGAGAGTGAGGTCGGTGAGCACATGCACCCCCGACACGACTTCCAGCACCGGCAGCCTCGCCACCGGAGCCAGTGCATGCTCGGCCAGCTGCAGGGCGACCGGTCCGGTCCATGCGCCCTTGACCACCACGTCCTCCAGGAAGTACTCGACGAGTTCGCAGATGCGCGGGCTGCCATCGACGTGGGGAATGATCTTCAGCAGGTAGTTCGGCTCGAGCAGGCCCGCCAGCACCTTGTCCGACGCGAGCGCGCGATGCTTGTAGCCCATGGTGGCCGTGGCCACGCGGACCGAGCCATAGTCCAGCGTGCCCAGCAGGGTGTCGGTCTCGGCGCGCAATGCCGGTGACGCCAGCTTCTTCGGGAAACCCCACAGCTCGCGCCCTCCCGCGATCGGTGCCTCGTCGTTGAGGAACATCGAGTGCACGTAGCCGCCGCTGCGACCATTCAGCCGCACCGGGATCACCTGGCCCGACTCGGTGTAGTCGCCGAATCCCGTGGAATCGGGCATGCGGATGAACTCGTACTTGACCAGCGGTTCGGGCACCTCCAGCGGTTCGGGCACCACTTCGCGCAGTGCGTCGGGATCGGTGCGGTACGTGACGACCAGGAACTCGCGATCGACGAAGCGGTAGGGGCCCGGTGGAAACGCGGGGCTGGTGAGGGGCATGGCGAAGGCCTTGCGGCGGACGTCGTCGATGTTCACGAAGGATCTCCTTTGCGTTCAGCGGAGCCGACAGCCGGACCGCCCGACGCGTACTGATCTGCGTGGAGGCCATGCTGCTCCCGGCGCGGGTCGCCGCCGGTCTTTGCCGGCCCAACCCATCGGTGCTCCCTGATCGACGGTCGCAAGGATCGGCGATCCCTGAGTCCGGCGTCAGGATGCTAGCCCTCCGGGATCAAGCGCGGGATGCCCATGCTGCCGGTACGCTCACACCCCGGCCCGCAATGCCCGGACGCCGGTGGCCTGCCGGGAGTCCTTGCGTCCGCGGGCCGGTGCGGTTGCCGCTTCGACATCGGTCTTCCCCTGACCGCCCACCATCGACCGTCGACCATCGTGGCCCGCTCCCTTCCGCGGACCCGGTGCATTCAGGCGTCCACGCGCTTGAGCGGCTCCAGCGCGACTTCGACCACCGCCGCATCGGTGCTGAGCGAGATTGCGCCGTCCTGCACCAGGCACTGCAGCCGCATCGTGCGTTCGGCCAGGGCGGCCAGCGCCTGTGCCGTCGGGGCCGGAAGGCGCAGCACGGTCAGGTTGCGCAGGCGCGCGAGCCGGTCCTCGACCTGCTTCCACCAGATCTCGCAGCTGCTGGAATGGCAGACCACGACCACCTGCTCCGAGCGGCCGCAGGCCTTGCGCAGCCGGGTCTCGTCGGGCTGGCCGATGTCGATCCACAGCTTGATCGCGCCGGTCATGTCCTTCACCCAGACCGCCGGCTCGTCGACGTCGGACAGGCCCTTGGTCAGCGCGATGCCGTCCTGTGCGTACAGCGCGTACATCAGCACCCGCACCATCATCCGCTCGTCGGTCTCCGACGGATGGCGGGCGATGGTCAGCGCAAGGTCGGCGTAGTGATTCCGGTCCATGTCGGCGAGCTGCAGCTCGGCCTTGTAGATGGTCGCCTTCAATGCCACGTCTTGCTCCCTGGATGCCGGAAAACAAAAAACGCCGGCAGCGCCGACGCCTGTCGATCAACTCGGGCGCAGGCGCCGGGTTGAATCGATCGATGGTACCGTGCTCCAGGGCGACGGCGGACCGGTTCAGTTTGGCCGCGTCACCTGGACCGTCACGTGGGAGAGGTCGCCGAACCGCGCGAACAGCCGCTGGTAGTGGGCGCTGTCCCTGCTCGCGTCACGGCTCCGGACCGAGACGATGGCGCCGAGGTGACCGGGACCGAGCCGCCACAGATGCAGGTCGCTGACCTGATCGCCCTCGGCCTTGACCAGCGCCGAGATGTCACGGCTCAGCGAGCGGTCCGGGTTCATGTCGAGCAGGATTGCGCCCGTGTCGCGCACCAGGCCGAACGACCAGTTGGCGATGACCACTGCGCCGACGATGCCCATGACGGGGTCCATGAAGATCAGGCCGAAGTATTTCCCTGCAGCCAGTCCGAGGATGGCGAGGACCGAGACCGCGGCGTCCGCCGCGACGTGCACGAAGGCGGCGCGCATGTTGTGGTCGCGATGGTGATCGCCATGCCCGTGGTCGGCCGGCTCCTCATAGCGCAGGGTGGTGCTGAAGCCGTCGAACCGCGGCCCGAGTTCGACGCGCAACTCGAATTCGTGCGGTTCCGGAATCTCTTCGACCGACTCCCAGCAGTCGCCGGCGTCGCGCAGGGCGAACCGCTGCGCCGTGCCGTCGCTGCGCACCGTGGTCAGCGCGAGATCGCCGGGACGCAGCGCCCGCGCGCCGCCCGGGTCCTGCAGGTGACGCAGCTGGAACCGCGGCGGCACGCCGTCCTCGAAGATGCGCAATTGCAGGCGGCCGGCCGGTGTGTCGATTGCCCGCGCTGCGTCGTCGTGGGCGTGCCCATGGCCATGGCTGTGTCCGTGACCGTGGTGATGGCCATGGTCGCCGCCGCTGAGCATCCAGGCGCTGACGACGTTGACGACGAGGCCGAGGAAAGCGATGGCGATGGCCTGGTCGAAGTCGATTCGTATCGGGTGCAGCAGGCGGTCGATCGCCTCGTAGCCGATCAGCAGTGCGATCATCGCCAGGATGATGGCGCTGGTGAATCCCGCCAGGTCGCCGACCTTGCCCGTGCCGAAGCTGAAGCGGCTGTCGCGGGCGTGGGTGCGTGCGTAGCGGTAGGCCAGGGCGGCGATCAACATCGCCGCCGCATGGGTGCTCATGTGCAGACCGTCGGCGATCAGCGCCAGTGATCCGAAGTGCAACCCTCCGACGATCTCGACCACCATCACCACGCTGCACAAGACGATCACCGACCACGTCTTGCGCGCGTTGCGGTCGTGTCCCTCGCCGAGGAAGACATGGTCGTGGTCGGGGACGGGGAGTTGCATCCCGGCGCTCACTTGAAGTACCCCCGGAACACGTCGACCAGTTCCTCCGCCGCATCGGCGGCCGCGGGATCCTTGCCCTTCAGCGGCTCGACCAGATGACTCTGGATGTGCTCCTCGACCACTTCGCCGAACAGCCCGTTGAGGGCGCCACGGCAGCCGGCGATGACGTGCATCACCTGTTCGCACCCGGCCTCGGACTCCAGGGCGCGTTCGATCGCATCCACCTGGCCGCGAATGCGGCGCACGCGGTTCAGCAGCTTGGCCTTCTGACGGATGGTATGGCTCATGGCGTCATGATAGCCTACCCCCCTATTCTGTACGCGCCGCGTGCACGGCGACGCGCGACAACCGCTCCGGCCTTCGACCTCCGTGACGGTTGCTACGGCAGCTTCTTCACCTCATGCTTGGCGGCCTCGTATCCCTGCTTGGCGCCCTTGGCGACGTCATGGCCGACGACCTTTCCGGCATGGACCACGGCATGGCCCGTGTCGCTGCCGATCTGGACGACTTTGTGGCCAACCTGTGCCGCATCGCCGCCGACGACATGGACGTAGTGGTGAAGAGTCTCTGCCTGTGCGGGCAGAGCCGTGAATGGCACGAGCAACACGAGGAAATGGCGAGGTTTCATTGGATGCCTCCGTGAATCCTGGCGACAGGGGAAACCGATGCGCGTCGACTCCACGCCGGCCCGTCGGTCGATCCGCGGTGATGAACGCGGGGGAAGCATCGTAGTCGAACGATGCGGACGATCGAGGCGACCTTGCCGATGCCCACAGTCCGGGTTGGGCAGACGGCAAGACCAGCGAACCGCGAGCCTCTCCAAGTCGCTGGGTCAGCGAATGGCGTACGCTGGAGATCTCAGCGGTCGTCGCCGTCGTGTCGTGTCTCACAGGCAGCCAGAAACCACCGGAACGCGACGCGGTCTGCGACAGCGAGATCACGTGTTGCCGGCTGGTGGCACCGCCGGTTTCAGAGGCGGGTTGCCGCGCCGTCACGGCCGCGTCGCGGGATGCGGAGAGGGAGGTCTGACACCATGGGCTCTCAAGAGCGCGAGTGGAATCGCATGCCGCCGCTTCCGGGAGAACTGCCCCCCGCGTGGCCGCCGGCAGCGCCGGTGAGGCGCGAGCCCGGCGTCCTGGCGATCACCTTCGGCTGGCTGGCCGTCGCCGGCCTGGTCTATCTCGGGATCCTGCATTTCGTTCCCGGATTCGCGCCGCCGGCAGTGCACATTCAGGGCGCCAGCGCGTTGCTGCTGCGGGCCGACCGGACCGGCGGCTATGCAGTGAACGGGGCCATCAACGGTGTGCCCGTCGAACTGACCATCGACACCGGGGCCTCGACCGTTGCCATCTCGCAGCCGATGGCCGAACGCATGGGAATCCGCGGCTGTGTGGGCGGGATGTCGTCCACAGCGAATGGCAGGGTTCCGATCTGCATGGCGGTCGCGAGAACCTTGACCTTCGGCCCCTTCCAGGCGCGGAATGTCCAGGTGGCGGTCATGCCCCGGCTGGAAGGAAGGGCCTTGCTGGGCATGAACGTTCTTCGGCTGCTGAACATCACGCAGAACGAGGGAACGATGGTGATCGCGGCACCAGGGCGATAACCACAGACGCTGGCCGGGTCTCGGCCGGCCGCGAAGGTCGCGCCAGACGATCCGCCAGTCGGCTGCCCGCCGAAACTGCGGACCTCGGCCGACGGCGGCTGAATCGCGGCGACTCGGTCCGGTGCTCAGACCTTCGGTGGCGGGCGCCGGCCTCGCAACACGCTGAAGATCAAGTAGCCCGAGACCAGAACGAACAATGCCGCCAGCCCCGCCTGGCCGTAGCCGGCGAGTCCCGCGGGGCTTTTCCATCGATGCTGGAGTACCTCGTTGGCGAGTGCCTGCACCTGCGGTCCCGGTGCGAAACCGAGGGTCGGATCGAGGCGACGCGCGCGTTCCAGCTCGTCCTCGGCCAGCGGCCACTTGCCCTCCGCGGCGAGGAGTCGCGCGTCAAGGTAATGGGCCTGTGCCGAGTCCGGCTGGACGGCAAGCACCTGCGCGATGGCGTGGTCGGCCTGCGCCAGATGCCCGGCGCGCAGCAGCCCGGCCACCTGATCCAGCGTGGCCGCGCGCGTGGTGCACAACGCGAGCCCGAAGACCAGGAACAGAAACAGGAACAGGCGTGGCTTGGCGGGTGACATGGAGCGGGGCAGGGGGCAGGCGATCGCACCAACCTTACTACACAAACTCATGCCTTGGCGTGGCGCGTCAACGTTGCCTTGGCCGGTACCGCCGTTCTGATCGGGATACGGGCAGGTTCGATTGCCGGTTGACGGACTGCAGTCCCGAGAATGGCGTCCAAGACCCGCCGAACCGCGGCGCGGAGGCCAGGCGTCGTCAAGGTTCGATGCCTGCTCCAGGCGCACTCAGCCCCCATAGCGGTGCGACCGCTTCTGGACCGGCGTCGGGCTGACGTACCGCTGGTACGCCGCAATCCAGTCGGTCGCGATCAGATGCTGCGCGGCCGCGAGGCTGATCTGGTCCCGGCAGACCATGCGGTGCAGCCGGTTCTCCAGTTGATCCTTCACGTAAGACCCCCAGCCGCCGATGACGTGGTGCGGCTCGGGCCAGAGGTTGCGCGGACTGTCGGGGCTTCCGCCGAGTTCAAGGCTGACGAGGTGATCCTCTTCGTAGTTGGACAGGCGGCCCGCGTCGCGTCCCATCTGTTCCGGGTAGGCGTACTGCCGGATCTGTTCGCGCTTCAGCCGCTCGGTGACGCGCTCGGGCGGTCGGATCGACCGGGTATAGCCGCCTGGGCGGCAGATCGTTTCCCGGAGGTCTGCCTGCGTCACCGCAGGGTTCAGCGCCCCCGGCGTGAGCGTGTGGTTGGGGAGGGCATCGGCGGCGGGGAAGACCGTACCGTAGCGGCCGCTGTGTTCGAGGGCCGGCGCGTCGCCGGCGCGCCATTCCTTCCAGCGCGCTTCGCGACGGTCGGCCGACGCGTGCGCAATGACCACGACGTGGTCGAGCCGGGACAACAGCCCGTAGGCCGCTGCGGTCCGGGGCCAGACGAGGACGGCGAGCATGCCGATCGAGATGGCGGCCGCCGCCAGGGATGCGACCAGACGAGGATTGGGGACGGGGCAGGACGCCATGCGCATGAGGATGGAAGAAGACCAAGGCGCGGTTCCGCGCAGTCGGGCCGTCGGTCACCGGAAGTGTCGCGATCCGACGAGTGCTACGGAGAGATTCTGCATCGCAGTTGCTGCCGGAATCGTACGTCGATGCCGATCGCCACCCGGCCGTCGGGTCATCCAGTGGCTTTGGGGTGACGCACGATGCAGCCGGCGCGCGGTGGAACAGCGCGCCGGCTGGGTCAGCTCAAGGGCGCACGTTCCGGTTGACGGTGGCGCGAACTGCCTCCTGCGGTGACCAGGACCTAGATCCCGGGCGCCACGATGAGCGGGTGTGCATCGCCTGCCTTGCCGATTCCTGGCACGCTCGCATGCACCTGCATCTGACGGCGATGTGCAATGCGATCTCGCGGCGTTGGCGGATCCGGCGGAATGTCGCGAGGCCCGACGGCCCCGTGGTTGGCGCGTCCGTCTGCGACGACAACGCCGGCGTGTCCGCGGTCTCCCTGCCAGACCGCCGGCAACTGCGGGGCGAGCGGCGCGGCGCGGGACAGCGCCGTCAAATAGGCGATCAGATCGACCATCGCCGGATTCCCGACGGAGGGTGGCCGCCCGCCGACGCCTCGGGCGATGCAGCGCGCCACCTGTTGCTCGAATGTCACCACCGTTCCGCCGCGCAGTTCCGGGTAGCGGGCCGCTGTGCCAGCCAAGCTCGGCAGCGCCATCCCACCCGGCGTGCGGCCGGCGTCCATACCGTCGCCGTGGCACACGGCGCATGTCATGGGGCGGCCGCGGAAGGCCCCATCGGGGATCCAGCTGCGGGAACTGCCAAAGCTCTCGTGGTTGAACACCCATTGCCCATCGCGCACTGCCTGTTCCAGCGAGGTCGGCGCCTTCAACGCCATGTTCGCCGACCACGCCACGCCCGCAGTCCCGGCGAGCGTCGCGAGGGTGGCCACCACGCGGATGCCTTTCGTTCCCATGCTTGTCTCCTTCGCCGCAACGGTCGCCGATCGGCGCTGGCGGCTCGTCAGCCAAATGACGTGTCCAGCGGTCCGACTTCGCAGCGTCCGGAATTCATCGGCTTCAGGGAGCGTCGCGCGTCGAACCAGCCCCCTCAGTTTGGGATACGAATGTTGGTGAATTGTGAGCAACATCCCGGAACGGGTTTGGGTCCGGTTGCTGCACTCTTGCTGCCCGTCGGCGGCCGGCTTGGCAGCGATCCATTCGGGCGATCCGCGTGGGTTCGTGAAGCGAGTCGGACCGATGACCCTGCTGCCCATGACCGTTCGCGTCGCCCCGGGCGGGACGGGATATTCCGGCGTTGTCGTGTCGCGCCCGTCGAGCCGGCGCGGGGCTCAGGATGGCAGATTCCACTGCGAGGTGCAGCATGCAATTCCTGGATTGGGACTTCGCGCAAGACTTGTCGGCAGCCGAACACGTCGGCAGTGCCGAGCAGGTCCACTTCACCCGGTCGGAGCGATCCGTGCTGCAGACGCTGATGTCCTACAAGGGGCGCGTCTGGAGCCGGAATGCCTTGCTGAACGCCGTCTCGGGCATCGACACGGGCGCCTCGGAACGCAGCATCGATTTCATCGTCAATCGGCTGCGACGCAAGTTGCGCGACGCAGCGCATCAACCCTGCTACATCGAATCCCGCTACGGGGAGGGCTATGTCTGGATCGCCGATACCTCCCAGGCCATCCCCGCGACGCACGCGGCGTTGCCGCCGGTCCGGGCACGCCTGCGTGGCAATGCCATCATGAGCTATTGCGACCGACCCAAGGCGGAGCGCGCGGCCCTGCAGAAGCATGCCGACTCGGTGCTGGTGCTGCGATTGCAGGGCTATCTGTTCTACGGCGCGGCGAACCGGCTCTTCGAGGAGATCCGCCAGCAGGCAGCAGGCGAACTCGACTATCTCGTCATCGACTTTCGCGATGTACTCGGAGTGGACGGCACGGCGATAGCCGTCTTCGTGCAGTTGCAAGGCATGCTGCGTGACCGCAATGTCGAACTGATCTTCTCAAGCGTTCGGCAAGTGATCGAGAATCGGCTCCGGCTTGTCGAAGCGCGGCGTTTCAGTGCGCTGGATGCGGCCTTGGAATGGCGGGAAACGCAAATCCTGAACGCAAGCCCGGTCGAGGTGCCCGCAGAATTGACCATGTTCAGCTACCTGGCCGAGGAGCTGGAAAGCGCCGAGGCAGCCACCGTCCTGCAGCACTTCAGGATCGTCGTCGTGCCGGTGGCGACGGACATTGTCCACGCGGGAAGCAACACGCGCGAAATGTATTTCCTGGAGCGTGGAACGGTCGAAGTCCTGCTGAACGTTGAAGACGCCTGGGTCAGGGCCAGCCGGATGTGGCCCGGTACTCTGTTTGGAGAGATCGGCTTCCATCTCGGCGGTCCGCGAACCGCGACGGTCCGGGCCCTGGAAGAGTGCCGGCTCGTCTGCATGGAACGGGGTGCGGTCGCTCGGCTGGAGCGGGATTTTCCGATCTCGGCAATCGCATTGCACCGCTTTCTCGCCGATCGCGCCGCCACACGCCTGGTCTTCTACAACGACATGATTGTCGACTTCATCCGGAGCACCCTCTGACGAGAGGTTCTCGCCGCGCGGGCGATGGCCTTGCTCCGCTGCGAGTGAACCACCGGGGATGGGACAGCTCCGGCGAGGGTCGGCGCCGATGGAACGCGCCGCGTGCCGGGCGCTCACGCCCCCGCCGGCATGCCCCCGAAGCGCTCGCTCAGCGCGCGGATCGTCGACTTCTCGCCGCGTACGCGGAACGTGGCGCCCGCCTCGTCTGCGCTCTCGGACAGCACTTCGCAGTTCGCGTAGATGTCGCGGCGCGATTGCTGCGCCGACCAGGGCACGAGCAGGTCGGCCTCGACGAGGTCCTTCTGGAAGAAGGCCACGATGACGCGACGCAATGCCGCGACATCTTCGGCGCGGCGTGCGCTCATCACCATGCATGAGGGGTACCTGGCGCGCATGTCGCGTTCAAACGCCAACTGCGCCTGCGCGTCGCCGACATGGTCGATCTTGTTGAATACGCGAATGCGCGGCACGTCCTGCGCGCCGATTTCGGCCAGCACGTCATCGGTCACCTGGCGCTGGCGTTCGAAGCCGGGATCGCTGGCGTCGATCACATGCAGGAGCAGGGAGGCGTCCAGCGCTTCGTCCAGGGTCGACTTGAACGATTCGACCAGGCCGTGGGGCAGATTCTTGATGAAACCGACGGTATCGCTGACCAGCACCCGCGGCACGCTCTCGGGGTGGAGCACGCGCACCGTGGTGTCCAGCGTCGCGAACAGCTTGTTGGCCACCAGCACCTCGCTGCCGGTGAGCGCGCGCATCAACGTCGACTTGCCCGCGTTGGTGTAGCCCACCAACGCCACCGTCGCCACGCCCTGGTCCTGCTGGCGGCGTGCCCGCCGCGTCTGGCGCTCGGTGCCCATGGCGTCGATTTCCATCTGCAGTTCGGCGATGCGGTCCCGGATCTTGCGCCGATCCAGTTCGGTGTGCGATTCCCCGGCTCCCCGGCCGCCGGTGCCGCTGCGCTGTCGGCCCTGCGGTCCGGCCAGCTTGGCCGCCTCCCGCAGCCGCGGGGCCATGTACCCGAGGCGCGCAATCTCCACCTGCGCGCGGGCGGCGCGCGAGCGCGCGTGGCGATGGAAGATCTCGAGGATGACCATGGTGCGGTCCATCACCTCGCAACCCACCGCCTTCTCCAGGTTGCGCGCCTGCGATGGCGAGATCTCATGATCGATCAACAGGATCTGGATGCCTTCGAGTTCCGGATTCGTCGCGTGGCCCGGCCGATCGTCGCGCCCGGCAACCGCTCGGCTCTCGACGTAGGCGCGCACTTCGTCGCGCTTGCCCGCGCCGAGATAGGCCGTGGTGTCGAAACTGGCGCGCTTCTGGGTGAATGTCTGCACGACCCGATAGCCGAGGGTCTTGGCCAGTTCCCGCAGCTCGGCGAGCGACGACTCGAAGTCCCCATCGCTCACCTCGGGCAGTTGCACCGCGGCAATCACGGCGTCAAGCGGTTTGTCTTGGGTGTCTGGCTGCATGGGATGCGGGTGCTGGCATGGGGGGCGGCACGGTCGGATGGGAGGAATCAATCGGTGGAGCGTCGGCCCGGCGGACCGAATGCTGAATGCCCCGGTTCGATCCAATCAGTGGTTTGGAGCGACCTCTGTGTTTCGGCGCGACCGAAGCCGGCGCAGACCGGGCCGGCGCACGCCGGGCCCAGCAATCAAGCGCCTGCGGGGCACCGGTTCAACCTCGCCGCATATCCGTGAAAACAAAAAAGCCGCAGCACAGGCTGCGGCTTCTTGCTACGACAGGTCCGAGAGCTTCAGATCGCCCGAACGTTGGCAGCCTGCAGGCCCTTCGGGCCCTGCTTGACTTCAAATTCCACGCGCTGGTTTTCGTTCAGCGTCTTGAAACCATTGCCCTGGATTTCACTGAAGTGCACGAAAAGCTCGGCACTCGAGTTGTCCTGGGCGATGAAGCCGAAGCCCTTGCCTTCGTTGAACCATTTGACGGTTCCGGTTTGATTCGCCATTTTGCTTCCTTCAATCAAGTAAGGATTGTTTCCGAGTGACACGCGCCACCCGACGCAGAGACACACAAGACAATCACTTGAAGAATTCAGCGCTATCCAAGGGCAAGACCCTGCAGATTGGCCGGAACGTCACAAAGCTGATGGAACTTCTGTATACCTACTTTTGCGAATCTAACACATTTCTTCCTTTGGCGCAGAGATCGCCCGCACCGGTTCGATTGACGGTCCGGTCAGGGAGGTCAAGACCTTCCCTGGGTCCCGGTCATCTCCCGCGGTGACCACCGGCAAGGTTCGATTCGCTTGCCTCGGGCCCTCATACCCGCTGCGCCAAATCGCCCAGTCGCCGAAGCAGGTCGTTTGCAATCGTGCCGTAGCCGCGGCGCTCCTGGTCCGCGATCCACTGTTCAAAAGCCATGCGAAACACCACGATCCCGGCCTCCGCGGCAAGGCGTGCATCGACGGCAGCCGCGCCGCGCTGGACGAGCGCATCCGCAAGTGCGCCTGACAGGGCAGCCAGCTTGATCAATTCGCGCTCGCGCAACTCCGCGTTCGCGGCGATCACGTCGCGGCGGCGACGGGCAAACTCGCGGATATCTCCGAAGTACTGCCCCGCGGACTCGATCGCCGCGGCGACTGCCTCCATGGCGGCGGCCTTCGGTGGCGCCGTCAGCAGGGCATCAACCATGGCCTGCTGCAGACGTTCGGACCCTTGGAACAACACCTCACGCTTATCGGGGAAGTAACGGAAGAAGGTCCGCGCGGTCAGTCCCGCCCGTTCGGCAATGTCCGCGACCGTCGTCTGTTCGTAGCCGCGCTCGACGAACAGATCCAGTGCGGCCGCGCGCAGCCGCCCCAGGGCATCCGGTTCCCAGCGTCCCATCAGGGGTTCTCAAAGTGTTGACACAGAGTGACATCATAGGCCTACACTGATGTCACTCTGTGTCAACACCTCTGAAAGGACTGTGATGCGAATTCTTGTGACTGGCGCGTCGGGCTGGATCGGCTCGGCCAGCGTCGCTGAACTTCTCGCTGCGGGACACCATGTCCTCGGCCTGGCGCGATCGGATGCTGCTGCCGCACGCGTTGCCGATCTCGGGGCCGAGGTCGTGCGCGGCACGCTGGAGGATCTGCCGGGACTGCGCGCCGCCGCCGCGCGCGCGGATGGCGTTGTGCATCTGGGCTACGTCCACGACTTCTCCCGGATGGAGGCTGCGGCGCAAACCGATCGCGCAGCGATCGAGACGTTCGCGGAAGCCCTCGCCGGCACCGGCGGGCCTTTGCTGATCGCCTCCGGGACGTTGGGTCTGGCGTCCGGTCGAGTGGGCACGGAGCGGGACATGGCGGATCCGGCGACGCATCCGCGCGTGGCCAACGCGGCCTATACCCTCGGCCTGTCGGCTCGCGGCGTGCGCAGCATGGTCGTGCGGTTCGCTCCGACGGTGCATGGCGCCGGCGGTGATCATGGCTTCGTCGCGGTGCTGTCGCGCATCGCACGCGACCGCGGCGTGTCGGGATATCCGGGCGAGGGATTGAGTCGCTGGCCGGCGGTGCATCGCCTGGATGCAGCCAAACTGGTGCAGCTGGCGGTGGACAGGGCGCCTGCGGGAACCGTGCTGCACGCAGTGGCGGAAGAGGGCATCGCGACGCGCGAGATTGCCCAGGCGATTGGCCGATTCCACCGTCTTCCGGTCGGCAGCATTCCAGCCGATCAGGTCGCGGCGCACTTTGGCTGGATCGGCATGTTCTTCGGCGCGGATGCGCCGGCGTCGAATGCGATCACGCGAGAGTTGCTGGGCTGGGCGCCGACCCAGCCCACATTGCTGGACGACATCGCGGCAGGGCATTACCCGGGAACCTGAGGTTGCGGTGCGCGGCCGTGCGGGTCGGCCGGTATGGGGCGGTCGGCGAGCGGCGTGACCAACGCAAGGCGAGGGCGGTCCGAACGACCGTTTCTCCCCTGCCGATGCCGCAGCCGCTGGACGATCGTCCAGGTCGCCTTTGCGCGCCGATGAAGCGCCGGGGAGTGCCCACGTGGCACGGCCATTGCCGGCCCACGGATCGGTACTGGCCGCGCCGATCGCCTGCGCGGAAAGACGCACCATCTGCCCGCCGGCAAGCCGGCTTGTGCGGCGAACGAGCAACGCCAGCATGCGAAATCGCGTTGACGCGATTCGCGCCCGAACGATACGATCCACCGGTTGTCATTCATGGCCGAATCGGCCGAACTCTCATGGACTGTGACCCTAGTCGATCTTCGTTGAGCGCCTGAAGGCCAACGATCGCTGGACTGGTCATTGTTCAGCCGTCGCCGGCCCTGGGGCTGGCGGCGGTGCACGGATCCAACCTTCCGGATCCACGTTCCTCCCCCTCTTCGTGTTCGCGCATCTGCAGCGTGTCTTCAGACAGGCTGCAGGAGGTCCGCTGCTGTTTGCACACTCGGAGGACGTCATGCTGTCGTTCAAGAATCTGCTCGGCCTTGCTGGCCGGCGCCTGCGGGGCGTGAGCGCTCCCTCCTCGGCGCCAATCGGCAGGCCCCCCGCCGCACCGCCGCGCATCACGCTTGCCGATGTCCGCCTGGCCTCGCTGGGCATCCTGCTGGATCAGGTCAATCGCGACCCCGGCTCCCGCGGAGATCGCGCATGAATGCTCGCGCCGATACCCTGATCCCGGGCGCGTGCCCCGACTGCCCGCCGCTGCACGACGGCCTCGAACAGCGGTTGCGCGACCGCATGCACCTGGCCGATCTGCGCCGCAACGCCACCGACTGGCGCGGCCGCCTGGCGCTGGGCCTGGCGCTGATCGGCCCCGGCGTGCTGGTGATGCTCGGCGACAATGACGCCGGCGGCGTGGTGACCTATGCCCAGACCGGGGCCACTTACGGTCTGGGCATCTTCCTGCCGATGATGATTCTGCTGGGCATCGTCGCCTACGTGGTGCAGGAGATGACCGTGCGCCTGGGCGCCGTGACGCGTCGCGGCCACGCCGAACTCATCTGGAAGCGCTACGGCGCCTTCTGGGGCTGGTTCTCTCTGGTGGACTTGATCGTGGCGAACGTGCTCACGCTCATGACCGAGTTCGTCGGCATCCGCCTGGGGGGCCAGGCATTGGGACTGCCAGCCTGGCTGGCGGTGCCGGCCGCGCTGGCCTTCATCACCTACGTGCTGGTCTTCCTGCGGTACTGGACCTGGGAGCGCATCTCCTTGTTCATCGCCGCGCTCAATCTGATCTTCGTGCCGCTGGCGCTGCTGGCCCACCCGGACTGGCATCGTGTCGCGCAGGCGTTCAGCGGCCACGGCTGGATCGTCCCCGGCGGCTTCCTGTCGATCACCTTCCTGATCCTGATCTCGGCCAACATCGGCACCACCATCGCGCCGTGGCAGCTGTTCTTCCAGCAGTCCTGCGTCGTCGACAAGGGCCTGCTGCCGCAGGACATCCAGGCCGGGCGGCGCGACCTGATGCTGGGCGTGGCCGGCATGGTGGTGGTCGCGATCGCCCTGATCGTGCTGGCCGCGCAGACCCTGAAGGGCATTCCCAATGCCCAGGGGCTGGACGCCGACGTCATCCTCCAGGCGTTGCGCGCCAAGCTGGGCGACGGCCTGATGGCGCTGTTCGCGCTCGGGCTGATGGAAGCCGGACTGATCGCCTCGATCGTCATCACCGCGAGCAGCGCCTGGGCGGTGGGCGAGGCATTCGGCATCGAGCGCTCGATCAACGCGGCACCGCGCCAGGCGCTGGGCTTCTACCTGCCGGCCATCGTCGGCACCGCCGTCGCTGCCGTGGTGGTGATGATCCCCGGGATCAACCTCGGCTTCCTCAATCTGAGCGTGCAGGTCATCGCCACCGTGTTCATGCCCGCGGCGATGCTGTTCCTGCTGATGCTGCTCAACGACCGCGAACTCATGGGGGCGCACGTGAACTCGCCGGCTCGCAACGCCGTGTCCATCGCGATCATGCTCGGGCTGATCGCCTGCAACGGCCTGTACGGCATCGTCACCCTGTTCCCCCACGCCTTCGGAGGCTGACGCCATGAAACAGCTTGACGAATTCGACCATGACGCGGTCCGCCGTCTGATCGTCGCCGAGGGCTGGGACCAGCCGCTGCCCGAGGTCCGGCGCATCCGGCTCAGCGCGCGCCAGCAGGGCGTGTTCTGGGGGCTGCGGATCTA
>JAKAIB010000039.1 GCA_021814605.1 Pseudomonadota bacterium
CGCATGCAGCAAATGCGATGCCAGCCCGCGCGCCAGCGCTAAGTGCCTGATTGCATTCGGATCGGAATCGGGCTTTCCGGTGACGACCGGAAAAACCGCAAAGCAAGTTTCCGGAAAGGCGCTCCCTGTGAAAACCATGTTTCCACCGATGCCGACCCGTGCGCCCGCCGCCGGGGTGGATAGCTGCTTTCCGGCGCCGCTGCGGCGTCGGCTGCGTGCCGACCTGGGGAAAACCATGATTTCGCGCCGAAATCACCGCCAACCTCCTGATTTTCCTGGGGGTGTCCGGCTGGCATGTGGCTTGCAGAACGGGGTGGCACAAGGCTTCCGGTGAAGCCGCAACGCCACGAGGAGGCAGACCATGCCGGTCACTGAAACGTTCTATGAAGTCATGCGGCGCCAGGGCATCTCGCGTCGCAGTTTTCTCAAGTACTGCAGCCTGACGGCGGCGGCGCTCGGGCTGGGTCCGGAGTACGCCGGCGAGATCGCCCACGCGATGGAGACCAAGCCGCGCCTGCCGGTGCTCTGGCTGCACGGCCTGGAATGCACCTGCTGCTCGGAGTCGTTCATCCGATCCGGGCATCCGCTGGCCAAGGACGTGATCCTGTCGATGATCTCGCTCGACTACGACGACACGCTGATGGCCGCCGCCGGCCACCAGGCCGAGGCCATCGTCGAGGAAGTGGTGGAGAAGTACAAGGGCAACTACATCCTCGCGGTCGAGGGCAATCCGCCGCTCAACGAGGACGGGATGTACTGCATCATCGCCGGCCAGCCCTTCGTCGAGAAGCTGCGCTACGCGGCGAGCAACGCCAAGGCCATCATTTCCTGGGGATCGTGCGCGTCGTGGGGCTGCGTGCAGGCCGCCAAGCCCAATCCGACGCGGGCGACGCCGGTGCACAAGGTCATCACCGACAAGCCGATCATCAAGGTGCCGGGCTGCCCGCCGATCGCCGAGGTGATGACCGCGGTCATCGCGTACATGGTCACCTTCGACCGCATGCCCGAACTCGACCGGCAGGGCCGGCCGAAGATGTTCTACAGCCAGCGCATCCACGACAAGTGCTACCGCCGGCCGCATTTCGACGCCGGCCAGTTCGTCGAGGCGTTCGACGACGAGAACGCGCGCAAGGGCTACTGCCTCTACAAGATGGGCTGCAAGGGGCCCACCACCTACAACGCCTGCTCGACCACCCGCTGGAACGACGGCGTGTCCTTCCCGATCCAGTCGGGGCACGGCTGCATCGGCTGCTCGGAGGACGGGTTCTGGGACAAGGGGTCCTGGTACGCCCACCTCACCGACATCAAGCCGTTCGGCGTCGAGGCCAACGCCGATGACATCGGCGCCGCGGCGGCCGGCGTGGTCGGCGGCGCCGTCGCGGTCCACGCGGTGGCCAGCGCCGTCAAGCGGCTGCGCAGCAGCCATCAGGACGAAACGCAACAACACGGAGACAACGCATGAGCACGGTCACGACTCCCAACGGATTCACGCTGGACACCTCGGGCCGCCGGGTGGTGGTCGATCCGGTGACGCGGATCGAGGGCCACATGCGCTGCGAGGTCAACGTCGACCAGGACAACGTGATCCGCAACGCCGTGTCGACCGGCACCATGTGGCGCGGGCTGGAGGTCATCGTCAAGGGCCGCGATCCGCGCGACGTCTGGGCCTTCGTCGAGCGCATCTGCGGGGTGTGCACCGGCTGCCACGCGCTGGCGTCGGTGCGCGCGGTGGAGGATGCGCTGGGGATCAAGATCCCGAAGAACGCCTATCTCATCCGCGAGATGATGGCCAAGACGCTGCAGGTGCACGACCATGTGGTGCACTTCTACCACCTGCACGCGCTCGACTGGGTCAACCCGATCAATGCCCTCAAGGCCGATCCGAAGGCGACGTCGGTGCTGCAGCAGACCGTGTCGCCGGCGCACGCCAAGTCCAGCCCGGGTTACTTCCGCGACGTCCAGTCGCGCATCAAGAAGTTCGTCGATTCCGGCCAGCTCGGTCCGTTCAAGAACGGCTACTGGAGCAACCCGGCGTACAAGCTGTCGCCCGAGGCCGACCTGATGGCGGTGACCCATTACCTCGAGGCGCTGGACATGCAGCGCGAGTTCGTCAAGGTGCACACCATCTTCGGCGGCAAGAACCCGCATCCGAACTACCTGGTCGGCGGCGTGCCCTGCGCCATCAACATGGACGGCGACCTCGCCGCCGGGGCGCCGCTGAACATGGAGCGGCTGGAGTTCGTGCGCAACCGCATCCAGGAGATGGTCGACTTCACCCACAACGTCTACGTGCCCGACGTGATCGCCGTCGCCAGTTTCTACAAGGACTGGCTGTACGGCGGCGGGCTGGGCGCCAAGAGCGTGATGGACTACGGCGACTACGCCAAGGTGCCGTACGACAAGTCCACCGACCAGATGCCCGGCGGCGTGATCCTCAACGGCAACTGGGACGAGGTGTTCGAGATCGATCCGCGCGACCCGGCGCAGGTGCAGGAGTTCGTGACCCATTCCTGGTACACCTATCCCGGCGAGGAGACCCGCGGGCTGCACCCGTGGGACGGCGTGACCGAGCCCAACTTCGTCCTCGGCCCCAACACCAAGGGCAGCAAGACCAACATCCAGGAGATCGACGAGTCGGCCAAGTACTCGTGGATCAAGGCGCCGCGCTGGAAGGGGCACGCCGTCGAGGTCGGCCCGCTGTCGCGTTACACCCTGGCGTATGCCAAGAAGTTCCCGCATCAGCGCGAGCAGGTCGACCGCAGCGTGGCGTTCTTCAACCAGCTCGCCGGCACCAGCCTGGACGCGAAGACCGCGCTGCAGACCACCATCGGCCGCACCCTGGCGCGGGCGCTGGAGGCGGAGTACTGCGCCGACATGATGGTCGACGACTGGAACGACCTGATCGCCAACATCAAGGCCGGCGACACCGCGACCGCCAACATGGAGAAGTGGGATCCCAGCACCTGGCCCAGGGAGGCCAAGGGCGTGGGCACCGTCGCGGCGCCGCGTGGCGGACTCGGACACTGGGTGCGCATCAAGGACGGCCGGATCGAGAACTACCAGGCGGTGGTGCCCACCACCTGGAACGGTTCGCCGCGCGACACCGCCGGCAACATCGGCGCGTTCGAGGCCAGCCTGATGAACACGCGCATGGAGCGGCCGGACGAGCCGGTCGAGATCCTGCGCACCCTGCACAGCTTCGACCCCTGCCTGGCCTGCTCCACCCACGTGATGGGCGAGGACGGCGGCGAACTCACCCGGGTGAAGGTGCGCTGAGTGCGCGCGGGGCCCGCGTCGGCGGCCGGGCTCCGCAACTTCGACGAATCAGGAGACAACCATGAACGCGCAGTCCACGCATCAACCCCATGCCGAGCCGGCGGTCTATGTCTACGAGGCGCCGTTGCGGCTGTGGCACTGGATCCAGTTCTTCGCCATCGTCACCCTCTGCGTGACCGGCTTCCTCATCGGGCATCCGCTGCCGTCCCAGCCGGGACAGGCGTACGACCATTTCCTCATGGGCTACATCCGCTTCGCCCATTTCACGGCGGCGTACATCTTCATCATCGGCTTCCTGTTCCGCATCTACTGGGCCTTTGCCGGCAACGCGCACGCCCGCGAGATCTTCCTGCCGCCGATCTTCCGCGGCGGCTACTGGCGCGGTGTCTGGCACGAACTGAAGTGGTACCTGTTCCTCGCGCGCGAGCCGCGCAAATACTCCGGCCACAATCCGCTGGCGATCCTGGCGATGCACATCATGTTCGTCTGGGGATCGATCTTTATCATCTTCACCGGGCTCGCGCTGTTCGGCGAGGGGACGCAGGAAGGCTCGTGGCAATACGCCGGATTCACCTCATGGATCACGCCGCTGTTCGGTCAGCCGCAGGACGTGCGGACCTGGCACCACCTCGCCATGTGGTACCTGGTGAGCTTCATCCTGGTGCACATCTACGTCGCCATCCGCGAGGACATCATGTCGCGGCAGTCGATCGTCAGCTCGATGATCAGCGGCTGGCGGACCTTCAAGGACGCCCGCCGCATCCAGGGCGACGAGTTCTGACTGGACGATGCGGGCCGGCGGGGCGGACCTGTCCGGCCGGCGCATCCGGAGCGATGGCATGAACCCGCAAGCCGAGGCGCTGGCGGCGGCGCCGGCCGGGGGCGAGGATGCTCCGGGGTGGCGCTTCGACCGCGACGAATGGCGGCAGCTGATCGGCTACTACGGCGTGATCGCCGCGCTCCACGTGGCCGGCTGCGCGCTGTACCTGCACTACGCCGCGCGCTATCCGGCGATGATCGGCCTCGGTCTGACGGCCTACCTGTTCGGCCTGCGCCATGCCTTCGACGCCGACCACATCGCCGCGGTCGACGACACCGTGCGGCTGCTGGTGCAGAAGGGACGCAAGCCGCTCGGCGTCGGCTTCTTCTTCTCCCTCGGGCATTCGTCGGTGGTGGTCATCCTGTCGCTGTTCGCCGCGTTGACCGTGGCCGCGGTGAAGGCGCACCTGCCGCAACTGCAGCACGTCGGCGGCATCGTCGGCACCGGGGTGTCGGGCGTGTTCCTGCTGGTCATCGGGCTCGTCAACCTGGCGATCCTGCTCGACCTGCTCAAGGTCTGGAACGGCGCGCGCCGGGCCGGTCACGACCACCGGCACGTCGACGCGCTGCTGGCGCGGCGCGGCTTCTTCTACCGGCTGTTCGGCGGACGGCTGCAGCGGGTCATCGAGCATGGCTGGCAGATGTATCCGGTGGGGTTCCTGTTCGGCCTCGGCTTCGACACCGCCTCCGAGATCGGCCTGCTTGCCATGACCGCGGGTGCGGCGAGCGGCAACCTGCCCGTGCTGGCGGTGCTGTCGCTGCCCATCCTGTTCACCGCGGGCATGTCGGCGATGGACACCACCGACGGCGTGCTGATGACCAAGGCCTACGGCTGGGCGCTCGCCAATCCGCTGCGCAAGATGGTCTACAACGTCAGCACCACGCTGCTGTCGGTGCTGGTGGCGCTGGTGCTCGGCGGCGTGGAACTGCTGCAGCTGCTGATTCCCGCGGTCGGCTGGACCGGCGCCGTTCCCGACGCCGTGATGCGGCTGGACTTCGGCGATCTCGGCTATCTGATCGTCGGCCTGTTCGTCGCCGCGTGGCTGCTGTCGCTCGGCGTCTGGGAACTCGGCGGCAGGCGGCGCGGCGCGCAGCGGCGCGACCCGTCCCGGGCCGTCCGGCATGCCCATCTCCATGCCCACGACGACGGCCAGGTGCACAGCCACGAGCATGACCATCGATCCTCCCAAGACATGCGGTGAACCGCTCCTAATCGGCGGCTAAGCCGCGCCCGGAATACTCCTCCCAACGCAACAGGGGTTGCGCTGCCATCGTGGCAAACGAGCGTTGTGCAAAGGAGTTTCCGATGAAGTACCTCAAGGCATTCGGCATGGCCGTGATCGTGACCGCAGGACTGGGCGCGGTGATGAACGCCCACGCCTTCGACGGCGGGCAGTACGCGAAGGACGCGAAGATCCCGCTCGAACAGGCGCGGCAGATCGCGCTCGGCCAGTACCCGGGCGGCAGGATCACCGACGAGGAACTCGAACACGAGAAGGGCGGCAGCGGGCTGCGCTACAGCTTTGACCTTCGGGCCGGCGCGGTCGAGCACGAAATCGGGGTCGACGCGGTCACCGGCGCGCTGCTCGAGAACAGCGTCGAGGGTCCGCACAAGGACTGACGGCGCCTGTTCGGCGCCGCGGCAGGGCCCGAGGTCCCGGCCGCGGCGGTGGCGATACGATGTCCGCTGCCCGGATGGCGCGGCACGCGGCCGACCGGGACGACCCATACCCACCGGTTTCTGCAGGAGTCCGCATGTTGACCGTCTTCAGCCCCAGGCATCGGCTGCATCATGGCACGGAGCTCAAGGACGGCGCGCTGATCCCGTCGCACGAAGAACCGCGGCGGGCCGAGACCATCCTCGCCCGGGTGCGTTCGAGCGGATTGGGCGACGTCATCGGCGAACGCGGGTTCGATCGTTCGTGCTACGTCGCCGCGCACAGCGAGCGCTTCGTGCGGTTCCTGGAAGGCGCCTGGCAGGAGTGGGCCGCCACGGGGCGCACCCACGATGCACTGCCGCTGGTCTGGCCGGTGCGTGACCTCGACGCCCGGACCGAACCGGCCTACATCGACGGCAAGCTCGGCTTCTACGCCATGGACGCCGGGTCGCCCATCATGGCCGGCACCTGGGAAGCGGTGCGCAGCAGCGCCGACGTGGCGCTCACCGCGGCCGACGTGGTGCTCGACGGCGCGCCTGCCGCCTTCGCGCTGTGCCGGCCGCCGGGCCACCACGCGGCGCGCGAGTATGTCGGCGGCTACTGCTACCTCAACAATGCGGCAATCGCCGCCGAGCGCGCGCTGCGTCGCGGCGCGGCGCGCGTCGCGATCCTCGACGTCGACTTCCATCACGGCAACGGCACGCAGGACATCTTCTACGATCGCGACGATGTGCTGTTCGTTTCGCTGCACGGCGATCCGAGCGTCTGCTATCCGTACTTCTCCGGCCGCGCCGGCGAGCGGGGTGCCGGGCGCGGCGAGGGCTATACCGCCAACTTCCCGCTGCCGCAGGGAACCGACTGGGACGGCTATCGTCCGGCGCTCGACGCGGCGCTGGCGCGGATCGCCGCGCACGCCCCGGACGTCCTGGTCGTGTCGCTGGGCGTGGACACCTTCCGGCACGATCCGATCAGCCATTTCCGCCTCGACGGCGCCGACTTCCTGCGGCTCGGCGAACGCATCGCCGGGCCCGGTGTTCCGACCCTGTTCGTCATGGAGGGCGGATACATGGTGGACGACATCGGCGTCAACGCCGTGAACGTCCTGCAGGGCTTCGAAGGCGCGCGCTGAACGCGCCGGCCGATCCGCCGCGGCCCGCCGGCCCGGCGCGAGCGGAACGCAACGCATCCTCCCACAACCTCGCATCCCCGCCATGAGCGCAATCACCGCAGGGCATCTTCTGGTCCGGTGTCTCGTCGAACAGGGCGTCGAAGTCGCCTTCGGCGTTCCCGGCGAGAGCTTCCTCGACGTCCTCGACGGCTTCCACGCCTGCCGCGACCGCATCCGCTTCGTCGCCTGCCGGCAGGAAGGCGGCGCGGCCTTCATGGCCGAGGCGCAGGGCAAGCTGACCGGCCGTCCGGGCGTGTGCATCGTCACCCGCGGGCCGGGCGCGACCAACGCCGCGATCGGCGTGCACACCGCGTTCCAGGACTCGACGCCGCTGGTGCTGCTGGTCGGCGACGTCGGCGGTGACGTGCGCGATCGCGAGGCGTTCCAGGAGATCGACTTCGCCGCCATGTTCGGCCCGAGCTGCAAGGGCTTGGCCAAGCGCGTCGAGCGCGTCGACGAGGCCGACCGGATTCCCGAGGCGGTGCAGCGCGCCTTCGCCACCGCGATGAACGGCCGCCCCGGCCCGGTGGTTCTGGTGCTGCCCGAGGACATGCTCGTCCGCCGCACCGAGGCCCTCCCGGGCGCGCGGGTGGAGGCGGTGAAGCCGGCGATCGGTCGCGATGACGTGCTCGCGGTCGAGGCGCTGCTGCGGGCGGCGACCCGGCCGCTCGTGATTGCCGGCGGCGGCTGGTCGCCGGCCGGCGCGGCGGCGCTGCAGCGGTTCGCCGAGGCGTGGCATCTTCCCGTGGGCAACGCCTTCCGCTTCCAGGACGCGTTCGACAACCATCACCCGCTGTACGCCGGCGACATCGGCATCGGGGTCAATCCGCGGCTGGCGCAGCGCGTGCGCGACAGCGATCTGGTGATCGCGATCGGCGCGCGGCTGGGCGAGATGACCACCGGCGGCTATACCCTGCTCGAGGCGCCGCGCCCGAAGCAGACGCTGATCCACATCCATCCCGGCGCGGACGAGCTGAACCGGGTGTACCACGCCGATCGCGCGATCAACGCCTCCAGCGAATCCGCCGCTGCCGCGCTGGCGGCCCTCGCCCCGGATGGCCCGGTCGCGTGGGCCGATTGGGCCGACGCGGCGAACGCCGACTATCGCGCCCATGTCGCCGCGGCCGGGCCGGGTGCCGCCGGCACGCTGCCGCGCCCCGGCGCGACCGAACCGATCGACATGCCGACCATCATCGGCATTGCGCAGCGGCTGTTGCCGCCGGACGCGGTGGTCACCAACGGCGCCGGGAACTTCGCCAGCTGGATTCATCGCTATTTCCGCTTCCGCGGCATCGCCGCGGGCGGCAAGACCCAGCTCGCACCCACGGCGGGGGCGATGGGCTATGGCGTGCCGGCCGGCATCGCCGCGAACCTGCTGACCGGCCGCGTCGCGTTCACCATCGCCGGCGACGGCGACTTCCTGATGAACGGTCAGGAACTTGCCACGGCCGTGGGACACGGCGCCAAGTCCATCATCCTGGTGCTCGACAACGGCATGTACGGCACCATCCGCATGCACCAGGAGCGCAACTATCCCGGACGGGTCAGCGGCACCGGACTGTCGAACCCCGACTTCTGCGCCCTGGCGCGCGCCTACGGCTACGCCGCCGAGACGGTGGAACGGACGGCCGACTTCGAGCGCGCGCTGGCCGACGCCCTGGCGCGCGACCGTGGCACGCTGATCGCGATCGCGCTGTCGCCGCAGATCCTCACCACCGGGCCGACACTCGACGACCTCCGGCAGGAGGGGCTGCGGCGGCAATCCGTCCGCAGCGCGGAAGGCGGCTGATCGCCGGCCCGGCTCAGGCCGCGCCCAGCCAGCTGCGCAGCGCCGACTCCCGTTGCGGACCGAGCTTGACCATGGTGATCACGCCGTCGTCGACCACGACGAAGCTCGGCGTTGCCATCACCCCCATGCGGCGCGCCAGCTCGGGCTCGTCGGTGACGTCGACCTTGCGGAGGTTGGCGAATGACTGGCGCAGGTTGTCGACCACCGGCGTCATGGCCTTGCACGGACCACAGCGGGGGGCGTGGAAGTAATAGACGACGCGTCCCGACGCGTCGTCGCCCGGGGCTGCGGCGACGCGTCGCCCGATGCTGCGCCGCGCGAGCAGCCGCGTCCCGCCCTGCACCAGCAGCAGCGCGGTGACGATGCCGACGACGAGGTCGATCAGCGGATGCATTCGGTCCCTCCGTTGTCCCACTTCAGCCGCCGCAGCCGATCGGCCCATGCGATGACCGTGGGGGCGAAGGAATTGTTGCATGCGCTGTTCGATCCGGACGAGTCCGTCCCGAACCCCGCCTCGGACCGGTCAAGGACAACAGCCGGGTCAGGCGGGTGCAAGCGCAGCCGGCCGGCGAAGCCCGGGCGCACCGGCCAAGGACGGAGCTAGCGCCCCCGCTTCTTCGCGCTTTGTCCGGCGATGCCGAAGTGCTCCTTCGGCATCTCGACGATCAGCACCCGGACGCTGTCGAGCGGAGCGTCGATGGCGCGATGGATCGCCTCGCTGACCTCGGCGATCAGGCGCTCCTTCTTCTCCGCGTCGCGGCCTTCGAGGATGTACAGATGGGCAATGGGCATTTCCGGACTCCGCAGATCGTCAGACGAAGCGCAGCGAGGTCGAGCCGGCCTCCTGCAGGCGCAGCGTGACGTTGTCGCCGGCCTTGACCGCCACCGCTTCGGTGATCCCGCCCGACAGCACCAGGCTGCCGGCGGCGATCGACTCGCCGCGGGCGGCGAGGTGGTTCGCGAGCATCGCCACCGCCGCCGCCGGATGGCCGAGCACGGCGGCGCCGGCACCGAACGCGACGGCCTCGCCGTTGCGCTCGAGCACGACACCGGCGGTCCGCAGATCCAGCCCGGACACCGGCAGCGGCCGGCCGCCGACGACGAAGCGCGCAGCCGAGGTGTTGTCGGCGATCACGCTCTTGAGGTCGAACTTGAAGTCGCGGTAGCGGCTGTCGATGACCTCGATCCCGGGGATGACGAACTCGGTCGCCGCCAGCACCGCGCCGATGTGGCAGCCCGGACCCTTGAGTTCGCGGCCGAGGACGAACACGATCTCGGGCTCGACCTTGGGATGGATCAGCTCCGCGGCCTTGCACGCGGCGCCGTCGGGCAGCGCGTGGACGTCGAGCAGGTAGCCGAACACGGGGGTGTCGACGCCCATCTGGCGCATCTTGGCGTGCGAGGTCAGCCCGGCCTTGTAGCCGACCAGCCGGGCGCCGCGACCGATCTGCCGCGCGCGCATCGCATCCTGCACCGCATAGGCATCGTCCCAGTCCATCGCCGGATGCGCGTCGGTGATCTTCAGCGTGTCGCGCGCGTTGCTGGCGCAGTCGTCCAGCTGCTGCGCCAGCGCGGCGACGGTGGCGGCGTCGAGCGTCATGCGGCCTCCTTTCGCGCCGTGCGGCGTGCGCGCGACAAGGTCAGCGCCGTATCCTCGATCATGTCCTCCTGGCCGCCGACCATGCCGCGGCGGCCGAGCTCGACCAGGATGTCGCGTGCCGGCACCCCGTACTTCTTCTCGGCGCGTTTGGCAAACAGCAGGAACGACCCGTACACCCCGGCATAGCCCAGGGTCAGCGCGTCGCGGTCGATGCGGATCGGAAAGTCCATCATCGGCACGACCAGATCCTCGGCCACGTCCTGGATCTTCCAGAGGTCGACTCCGGTGCGCGCGCCCATGCGGTCGAGCACGGCGACCAGCACCTCCATCGGCGTGTTGCCGGCGCCCGCGCCCAACCCGGCGCACGCGGCGTCGATGCGGTTGGCGCCGCACTCGATCGCGGCGATCGAGTTGGCCACGCCCATCGCCAGGTTGTGGTGGCCGTGGAAGCCGAGTTCGGTGTCCGGTTTGAGCGCGTCCCGCACCGCCGACAGCCGGGCGCGCACGTCGTCGGGCAGCATGTAGCCGGCCGAGTCGGTGACGTAGATGCAGTTCGCGCCGTACCCTTCCATCAGCCGCGCCTGCCGGACCAGCCCCTCGGGGCTGTTCATGTGGCTCATCATCAGGAAGCCGACGGTGTCCATGTCCAGCCTGCGCGCCAGGGTGATGTGCTGCTCGGCCACGTCGGCCTCGGTGCAGTGGGTCGCGACGCGGATGGTGTGCACCCCGAGTTCGTGCGCCATCTTCAGATGATCCACCGTGCCGATTCCCGGCAGCAGCAGCGCCGACACCTTGGCATGCCGGAGCAGCGGGATCACGGCGCCGAGGTACTCGGCATCGGAGTGCGCAGGGAAGCCGTAGTTGACCGAGGCGCCGCCCAGGCCGTCGCCGTGGGTGACCTCGATCAGCGGCACGCCGGCCTCGTCGAGGCCGCGCGCGACGGCGCGCATCTGGTCCAGGGTCATCTGGTGGCGCTTCGGGTGCATGCCGTCGCGCAGCGTCATGTCGTGCAGGGTGACGCTCCTGCCTTGCAGATTCATGGTCGGTTCCTTCGATGGGTTCGGATTCAGGCGGACACCGGCTCGACCGGTTCGAGCGTGATGCGTCCGGCCAGCAGTTCCTCGGCGAACATCTCCGCGGTCCGCGCGGCGGCCGCGGTCATGATGTCGAGGTTGCCGGCGTACTTGGGCAGGTAGTCGCCCAGGCCCTCGACCTCGAGGAAGATCGACACGCGGTTGCCGTCGAACACCGGGCCGTTGACGATGCGATAGCCGGGGACGTACTTCTGCACTTCCGCGAGCATGGCCTGGATCGATTCGGTGATCCGGGCTTCGTCGGGCTCGGTCTCGGTCAGGCAGTGCACGGTGTCGCGCATGATCAGCGGCGGGTCGGCCGGGTTGATGACGATGATCGCCTTGCCCTGCCTGGCGCCCCCGACCTTCGCGACCGCCGCGCCGGTGGTGCGGGTGAACTCGTCGATGTTCTTGCGCGTTCCCGGGCCGGCCGAGCGCGACGCCACGGTGGCGACGATCTCGGCGTACTCGACCGGCTGCACCCGCGACACCGCGGCGACCATCGGGATGGTCGCCTGCCCGCCGCAGGTCACCATGTTCACGTTCATTTCCCGTTTTCCGACATGCTGCAGCAGGTTGACCGGCGGCACGCAGTACGGGCCGATCGCCGCCGGGGTGAGGTCGATCATCAGCGCCCCGGCGGCGTTGACCTTGCGGCTGTTGTCGGCGTGGACGTAGGCGCTGGTGGCATCGAACACGATCTGGATGTCGTCGTCGCGCATGTGCGGAATCAGGCCGTCGACGCCGTCGGCGGTCGTCTTCAGGCCGAGCTCGCGCGCCTTCTTCAGGCCGTCGGAATTCGGGTCGATGCCGACCATCCACACCGGTTCGAGCACCGGGCTGCGCATCAGCTTGGCCAGCAGGTCGGTGCCGATGTTGCCGGGCCCGATCAGGGCACAGCGGATCTTGCGGGTCATGGGAGAGTCCTCCGGGAGTTTGGAAATGGATTCAGGCGAAACGCACCGAGCAGCCGCCGATGCCGCCGATGGCGACGCGGAAGGTGTCGCCGGCCGCGCATGGCGACATCGCCGCCAGGGCGCCGGACAGGATCACCTCGCCCGCCTTCAGCGGGATGCCCAGGCGGCCCAGGGTGTTGGCGAGCCAGGCCACGGCATTGACCGGCGAGCCGAGGGCGGCGGCGCCGGCGCCGGTGCCGATGACTTCGCCGTTCTTCTCGAGCACCATGCCGCAGGTGGACAGGTCGACCGCCGAGGGCGCGACGGCGCGGTCGCCGAGGACGAACACGCCGCACGACGCGTTGTCGGCGACGGTGTCCTGGATCCGGATCTTCCAGTCGCGGATGCGCGAATCGACGATCTCGAAGCAGGGCATCACGCATTCGGTCGCGGCGAGCACAGCGGCGTTGGTGATCCCGGGCCCGAGCAGATCCTTCTTCAGCACGAAGGCGATCTCGCCCTCGGCCTTGGGCTGGATCAGCGTGTCGATGGGGATCGTCTGGCCTTCGCCGTAGACCATGCCCGACAGCAGGTAGCCGAAGTCGGGCTGGTAGACGCCGAGCATGTCCATCACCGCCTTCGAGGTCACGCCGATCTTCTTGCCGATGACGGTCTCGCCGCCGGCCAGCCGCCGTGCGAGCATGCGCTGCTGCACGCGATAGGCATCGTCGATGGTGATGTCGGGGTGGCGGCTGGTCAGTGGCTCGATGGTGCTGCGTGCCGCGAGCGCGGCGTGCAGCGCGTCGCCGAGGGTGTCGATGAGGTCGGGAGTCATGGGGATGTCAACGGGTCAGGGGAGCGGGTTCGTCGGCGCCGGCCTCGGCGAGGAAGCCGCCGACCAGCCGGGCGAAGCGGGCCGCATGTTCGATCTGCGTCCAGTGGCCGCACTGGCCGAAGACGTGCAGCTGCGCGCGGGGAATCCACCCCGCCAGGGTCAGCGAGTTCGACAGCGGGATGACCTGGTCCTCGCGGCCGTGGACCACCAGGGTCTGGTGGGGCAATGCGCGGATGTCGGACTCGCGGCTGGCCATGGCGTCGACCCAGCGCTGGCGCGGCGCCGGGAACATCGCCGCGAACGATTCCTGGAAGCCCGGGCGGATGCTGGCCTCGTAGCGCAGCCGCGCCAGGTCGTCGTTCACCAGCCCGCGGTCCCAGGCGAAGATGTCGAGCAGGGCGCGCATGTGCGGCAGCGACGGGGTGTAGCCCCACACCGCGTCGAGTCCCGGCGTGATCGGGAACGGCACGCCCACGCTGCCCATCAGCACCAGCCGGCGCACCCGTTGCGGCTGGCGGATCGCCAGTGCCAGCGCCAGCGCGCCGCCGAAGGAATTGCCGACGATGTCCGCGCGGTCGATGTCGAGGGCGTCGAGCAGCCCGAGCGCCTGCCCGACCCAGGCGTCCATGTCGTAGCGTTGTCCCGGCGGCCGGTCGGTGTAGCCGAAGCCGACCATGTCGGGAGCGACGACCCGCGCCTGCCGCGCAAGTTCGGGAATGACCAGGCGCCAGTTCGCCCAGGCCGATACGCCGGGTCCCGAGCCGTGGATCAGCAGAACCGGCGGCCCGTTGCCGACGTCGTGGCAATTCGTGCGGATGCCGGCCGCGACGACGGACCGGGCGATTTCCGGGTTCGGGGTGACTGGCGTGTCGTGCATGGTTCCGCCCCTCACAGCTTGATGCAGACGTTCTTGAGCTCGGTGTAGAACTCGAGCGAATGCACGCCGCCTTCGCGCCCGATCCCCGACTGCTTGGCGCCGCCGAACGGGGTGCGCAGGTCGCGCAGGAACCAGGAGTTCACCCAGGCGAGACCGACGTCGATGCGGGCGGCCACACGGTGCGCGCGCGCCAGGTCGCGGGTCCAGATCGCCGTGGCCAGGCCGTAGTCGTTGTCGTTGGCGCGGCGCACCGCCTCCTCCTCGGTGTCGAACGGCATCACGAGCGCGCAGGGGCCGAAGATCTCCTCCTTCGCGATCGGCGAGTCGTCGCCGAGACCGGTCCAGAGGGTCGGCTGCACCCAGGCGCCTCCGGCCAGTTCTCCCGGCATGTCCGGGATGCCGCCGCCGGTGACGACGGTGGCGCCGAGTTCGGCGGCCTTGCGGTAGTACGACAGCACCTTGTCGCGGTGCTCCTGGCTGATCAGCGGGCCCATGCCCGTGGCGGGATCCTCCGGGCGGCCGAGCTGCATGCCCTCGGCGCCGCGTTTGAGCGCAGCGACGAAGCGGTCGAAGATCGGCCGCTCGACGTAGACCCGCTCGGTGCCGAGGCAGACCTGGCCGCAGTTGGCGAAGCAGGAGCGCAGCGTGCCTTCGATCGCCGCGTCGAAGTCGCAGTCGGCGAACACGATCGCGGCGTTCTTGCCGCCCATCTCCAGGCTCACCGGGCGGGCGCCTTCGGCGGCGGCCTTCATGATCGCCGCGCCGGTGCGGGTCTCGCCGGTGAAGGTGATGGCGCTGACGCCGCGGTGGGTGGTGAGGAATTCGCCGGCGGATCCCGGCCCGAAACCGTGCACGACGTTGTACACGCCGGCGGGAACCCCGGCCGCATTCATCACCTCGCCGAGGAGCGTGGCGGTCTGCGGCGTTTCCTCCGACGGCTTGACCACGACGGCATTGCCGCAGGCCAGCGCCGGGCCGACCTTCCAGGTCATCAGCAGCAGCGGCAGATTCCACGGGCAGACGACGCCGACCACGCCGACCGGGCGGCGCAGTGCGTAGTTGAGCGCGCCGGCGCCGTCCGGCGTCGCCGTCTCGAAGAACTCGGTCGGCACGTTCTTGACCACGTCGGCGAAGATCTTGAAGTTCGCCGCGCCGCGCGGGATGTCGACATGCCGCGCCAGGCTCATCGGCTTGCCGGTGTCCTCGACCTCGGCGGCGAGGAAGTCGTCGAAGCGGCGGTTGATGCCGTCGGCCACCGCATGCAGCAGGTCGACGCGCTGCGCCACCGTCAGCCGGCCCCACGGTCCGGCGAGCGCCGACCGCGCCGCGCGCACCGCGGCGTCGACCTGCTCGCGCCCGGCCTCGGCGACGCGCGCCACCAGCGACCCGTCCAGCGGCGAGCGCTTGTCGAACCAGCGCATGCCGTCGACGTAGCGTCCGTCGATGAAGTTGGGGATCTGCCGGACGCCGGCAGACGAGTCCGCCTGCGGGCGTGCCGGCGCATTGGGTTCGGTGATCAGCATGATGCGTAGTCGGTTCGGGGTTGCGGGAAAGGTGGGTCGGCGCGATCGGTCAGGGCGGTTGCAGTCCGAGGGCCGCCAGTCCGGCCTGGGCGCACTGCGCGTCCTCCTGCTCGCTGCCGCCGGACACGCCGATGCCGCCGATGCGCATGCCGTCCTCGACGATCGGCAGGCCGCCGCCGAATGCGACAAACCGCGGCCGCAGCACGATGCCGCCGCGCACCGCCTCGGAATGCGTCAGCAGCGCCTGGCTCCACTGCCCGGTCGGCAGGCCGAAGCTTGCCGCGGTGTAGGCCTTGTCGGCGGCGATGTCGATCGAGTGCAGCGGCGCGCCCGGCATGCGCAGGAAGGCGGCGAGCAGGCCCGAGGCGTCGACCACCGCGACGTTGACGCGCACGCCCAGGCGCTGCGCCTCCTGCACGGCGGCCTGCACCGCCCGGCTGGCCGCGGGCCAGCCGATCAGGCGCGCCTCGACGCTGCACGCGGCATCGCGGGGGGGCATCTCGGACATCTCCGCGCGATCAGGTGTAGACCTCGGTGAACGATGGCACCAGTTCGCCCGTGTGGTAGAAGATGCCGCTGCCGAGGTGGTCCTCGGTCCAGGTCGTCACCGGCCGGTCGGGCTGCGCCAGATAGCCGAGACCGGCGAAGGTCTCGTTGCGGTTGCCGCTGGGGTCGAAGAAGTAGATGGTCGTGCCGCGGGTGATGCCGTGGCGGGTGGGCGCGACGTCGATCTTGGTGCGGTTCTTGCCCATCACGTCGGCCGCCTTGAGCACGTCTTCCCAGGAATCGAGGAAGAAGGCGATGTGGTGCAGTCCCATGCGGGGGCCGGCGACGAAGGCCAGGTCGTGCGGAGTCGAGGTCCGGTAC
>JAKAIB010000278.1 GCA_021814605.1 Pseudomonadota bacterium
GAACGTCGAGATCGCCGCATTCCTGGTGGCCTGTGCCAATGGCAACCTGAACGCCGGCGAAGTCACCAGTCTCACCCGGGCGATGGTCAACACGGGAACGCGGCTGAGCTGGCCGCATCCGGTGGTGGTCGACAAGCACTGCATCGGCGGCCTGCCGGGCAACCGCACCACGCCGATCGTGGTGTCGATCGTGACCAGCCTGGGGCTGGTCATGCCGAAGACGAGCTCGCGCGCCATCACCTCGCCGGCAGGAACGGCGGACACGGTCGAAACCTTCACCGAGGTCAACCTCGACCTCGACGCGATGCGCCGTGTCGTCGACACCGAAGGCGGCTGCATGGTCTGGGGCGGGGCGATGAACATGAGCCCGGCCGATGACCTGCTGATCCGCGTCGAGCGCACCCTCGACCTGGACAGCGAGGGCCAGCTGGTGGCCTCGGTGCTGTCGAAGAAGGCGGCCGCCGGGTCGACCCATGTGGTCATCGACATTCCCACCGGGCCGACCGCCAAGGTGCGCAGCCAGTCGGAAGCCCAGGCCTTGCTTCACGCGCTGCAGGCCACGGGGCGCGCGCTGGGCCTGACGGTCCACGGGTTGATCAGCGACGGCAGCCAGCCGGTGGGCCGCGGCGTCGGTCCGGCGCTGGAAGCGCACGACGTCCTCGCGGTGCTGCAGAACGCCCCCGAGGCGCCCGACGACCTGCGCCAGCGCGCACTGCAAGTCGCCGCGGCGGTCGTCGAGCTCGGTGGCCTCGCCGAGGGGCCGGCGGCGCATGCGCTGGCCGCCGCGGCGCTCGCCGACGGGCGGGCCTGGCGCAAGTTCCAGGCGATCTGCCACGCGCAGGGCGGGCTGCGCGAGCCCGGCGTCGCACCCTTCACCCATCCCATCGTCGCCGATCGCGACGGCCGCGTCGCACGCATCGACAACCGCCTGCTGGCGCGCGCGGCCAAGCTGGCCGGCGCGCCGCACGACAAGACCGCAGGATTGTGGCTGGGCGCGCACGTTGGCGATCGCGTCGAGCGCGGCCAGCCGCTGTTCGTGCTGCATGCCGAATCCCGGGGCGAACTCGATTACGCGCTGGACTTCGTGCGCCGTCATCCGGGCGTCGTCCATCTCGAAGGCTGAACATGTCCAGAATCGTTCTCTATCCACTTCCTGGCGCGACGGCCCAGGCAGGTTCCATTGCCGAGGCATTGCGCGGTCGTGCCGACGTCTCGATCGGCGGCTGCACGGTGCATCGTTTCCCGGACGGCGAAACCATGGTCCGCGTCGACCCGCCGCCGCCCGGCAGCCAGGCGGTGCTGGTCTGCTCGTTGAACGGGCCCGACGCCAAGACCGTACCGCTGCTGATGGCGGCGGCGACCCTGCGCGAACTGGGCGCGCTGCAGGTCGGGCTGGTTGCGCCCTACCTCGCGTACATGCGGCAGGACAAGCGGTTCGAACCGGGGCAGGCGGTGTCGGCCCGCATCTACGGGCAGCTGCTCTCGGCGCATTTCGACTGGCTGGTGACGGTCGACCCGCACCTGCATCGCATCCACGATCTGGCCGAGGTCTATGCGCTGCGCAGCCGGGTGCTGCACGCGGCGCCGCGCATGGCGGCGTGGATCGCGGCCGAGGTGGAGAAGCCGGTCATCATCGGACCGGACGGCGAGAGCGCGCAATGGGCGGCCGACGTCGCGGCGCGTGCCGGAGCGCCCGTGCTGGTGGTGCGCAAGACCCGCAACGGCGACGAGGACGTGCGCTCGACCATCCCCGATCTGCATCTCCATCCCGACCGCACGCCGGTGCTGATCGACGACATCGTCAGTTCCGGGCGCACGCTGGCTGCGGCGCTCGATCATCTGCGCGCACAGCACGCCCGGCCGCCGGTGTGCGTCGCCGTTCACGGGCTGTTCGCGGTCGATGCGCTCGACGTGATCCGTGCCGCCGGCGCGACACGCATCGCGGTGACCGACACCGTCGACAGCGCCGCCGTCGCCGGCGTCGACCGCATCCCCGTCGGTGCGGACCTGGCCGGCGGCGTGCTCGACATGGTCGCCGCCGGCTGCAGCCGGCCCGACTCTTCCACGTCCACCCCCGGAGACCGCCCATGATCCGCCTGTCCTGTCACGGAGCCGCCAAGCAGGTGACCGGTTCGTGCCACCTGATCGAGACCGACCGCGCCCGGGTGCTGGTCGACTGCGGCATGTTCCAGGGCGGGCACGAACTCGCCGAGGAGAATGCCGCCGATTTCGGCTTCGATCCCCGCAAGATCGACGTCCTGCTGCTGACCCATGCCCATCTCGATCATTGCGGCCGCATTCCGCTGCTGGTCAAGCGCGGCTTCACGGGCAGGATCATTTCGACGGCGCCGACGCGCGAACTCGCCCGGCTTGTCCTGGTCGATTCCGCCGGGCTGCAGGAAGAGGATGCCCGACGCTCCGAACGCCACGCCTGGCGACACGGCGAAACGGTGCCGCAGCAGCCGCTCTACACCCTGGCGGACGCGTTTCACAGCATGGACTTCTTCGATGGTGCCGCCGACTACGGCCGTCCGATGCAGGTCGCCGATGGCATGCGCGCGACGTTCATGAATGCGGGACATATCCTGGGGTCGGCGTCGATCTATCTCGAAATCGAGGACGGCGGTCAGACCCGGACGGTGTACTTCTCCGGCGACATCGGCAATCCCGGCCGGCCGCTCCTCGACGATCCGCAGGCGCCGCCCGCGCCGCCGGACTACGTGGTGATGGAGACGACCTACGGCGACCGCGATCACCGCGGCTGGGGAGCGTCGATCGACGAATTGATCGACGCCGTCGCGGCCACCCACACCCGCGGCGGCAACGTCGTCATCCCGACCTTTGCGCTGGAACGGGCCCAGGAGGTGCTCAACGCGCTGTCGGACGGAATCGAACAGTCGCGCCTGCCGCGGCACCTGGTCGCCTTCCTCGATTCGCCGATGGCAATCTCGGCGACCGAGATCTTCACCCGGTATCCCGATGCGCTGCGCGCCAGCTTTGCCGAGCGGCTGAACGCGGCGGATCCGTTCGCCTTTCCCGGGCTGCGCATGACCCGCGACGCCTCCGAATCGATGGCGATCAACGCCATCCGCGGCGGGGCGGTGATCCTGGCCGGATCGGGCATGGCCACCGGCGGGCGCGTCCGGCATCATCTGCGGCACAACCTGTGGAACCCCGCCGCCAGTGTGATCTTCGTCGGCTTCGCCGCTGCGGGAACGCTGGCGCGGCGGATCATCGACGGCGCACGCATGGTCCGGTTGTTCGACGAGGAAATCCATGTGCGCGCCCATATCCACACCATCAACGGCTTCTCCGCGCATGCCGGCCAGAGCGAGCTGCTCGGCTGGCTCGACCGCTGCGGCAGCCCGCGCAAGGTCTTTCTGGTCCACGGCGACTACGATGGGGGAATGCGCGCGTTTTCCGAGCGCCTCGAAGGCCGCCGGACGCCGTGGCAGATCCCGGGGGCAGGGGAGCCGATCCTGCTGCGCTGATCCGCGACGCAACGGGCGCACTTCGGATCCGCAACGCGCG